>JAFVED010000032.1 GCA_017478125.1 Bacteroidales bacterium
AGGCGGTCGAGCCGCCGGAGCAGGCCACGCCGCCGTTGAGGCGTGAATAAACCTCCCGGATGTCTTGCTGAAGCCTGAGGACCACGGGGCAGGTGCAGTCGAAGACATTGACACCGACTTACGCGGCCAGTTCATAAGTGGAGGGCGGCTCGCCGTGGGCCCGGATCAGAAGTGTCTCATTATCTGGAGATTGGATATTCCCAATGTCCTCCTTGCTGATCGTGGTGAGCCCTTTTGATCCAAGTCTCGAAAGCTCGGCCTCGTTGTGGACGATCGCCCCGAGGGAGTAAAGTGTCTTCCCTGGATTGGTGTCCAGGAACTCCTCCGCGTTGCTGATTGCCCGTATGACCCCTCCGCAGAAGCCTGAGCGCTTATCGATGTCGACAGTCAGAGCCATTATTCCAGAATCCCGAACTTGCCTTGGCAGAGCCCCTGGAACCAGACAGTCTCCTCGTGGAGGGTCATGTCGGAATTGTCCAGGACATAGGCGTCTGCCGCGCGGGAGAGGGGAGACACTTCCCTGTGGGAGTCGATGTGATCCCTCTCAAGAAGATTCTTCATGACTTCTTCCATGACCGGATCCTGTCCTTTGGCTTTCATCTCGTCGAAACGTCTCCGGGCCCGGACCTCAGGAGTGGCTGTCATGAATATCTTGATTTCGGCGTCGGGGAAAACCGTGGTGCCGATGTCGCGCCCGTCCATGACAACTCTTTTACGCTGTCCGAAAGCGTGCAGTTTCGCGTCCACGAAAGACCTGACAAAAGGAATCGCGGAGACCGGGCTTACATGGCTCGAGACCTCAAGGGTGCGGATCTCCTGTTCGACCCTGCGCTCTCCGATATAGGTCCCGTCAATCCTGAAATCAAGGTCCAGGGTCTCCAGGGCGGTTTTGAGACGAGCCTCATCGATGGCTCCGGAGTTGTCAATGATCCCGTTCTCCAGGGCGTGGAGGGTGACTCCGCGGTACATCGCGCCGGAGTCGAGGTAGAGGAATGAATATTGTCCGGCTATCAATTTGGCGAGCGTGCTTTTGCCGGTAGAGGAGTAGCCGTCGATGGCTATGATGATGTCAGGTATGTTCATGTGACAAAAATATCAAAATTCCGGGAAAAAGTCCGATATTCGCGTAAAGATGTGATTGAAAAGACATTCTTATATGAAGATTCTTATAGTAGACGACGAGAGAGCCATCAGGAACTCTTTGGGCGAGATCCTCTCGGACGAGGGTTATGAGGTGGAAACCGCTGAGGATGGGCCTTCCGCGCTCGCGAAGGTCGACAAGGAGCGTTTCGACGTGATTTTCTGCGACATCAAGATGCCTGGGATGGATGGCATGGAGCTGCTGGACAAGCTTGTGTCTGAAGGGGTCGACTCGGCGATAGTGATGATAACGGGTCACGGGGACATCGAGACCTGCGTGGAGTGTATTAAGAAAGGAGCCTTTGACTTTATCCAGAAACCGTTGGATCTCAATAAGATCCTCATAACAATCAAGAACGCCACCGACAAGGTGGCCATCGTCAGGGAGAACCGTCAGCTTAAAAAGAAGGTTTACGGGCAGAAGATGATAGGGGAGTCTGAGCCGATCCTGCAGATCAAGGATATGATCAGCAAGGTGGCTCCGACGGATTCCAGGGTGCTTATCATGGGTCCAAACGGGTCCGGGAAGGAGCTTGTGGCCCGGAGCCTTTACGAGCAAAGCGCCCGCGGCTCGATGCCTTACATCGAGGTCAACTGTGCGGCGATCCCTTCGGAACTTATTGAGAGTGAATTGTTTGGTCACGAGAAGGGCTCTTTCACCTCGGCCATAAAGCAGCATAAAGGCAAATTTGAGCAGGCTGATGGTGGTACCCTGTTCCTGGACGAGATAGGGGATATGAGCCTCGCGGCCCAGGCTAAGGTCCTGCGCGTGCTTCAGGAGAAGAAACTCTCCAGGGTCGGCAGCGACAAGGACATAATTGTGGATGTCAGGGTGGTAGCGGCCACCAACAAGGATCTGAGGAAGGAGATCGAGAAAGGCAATTTCAGGGAGGACTTGTACTACCGTCTCAGCGTCGTGGTCATCAAGGTGCCTTCCCTCGACGAGAGGAAAGAGGATATTCCTCTTCTCGTGGATTACTTTGTCCAGCAGCTCAGCACGGAGAAAGGAATGTTGGCCAGACCATTCTCTCCCGAGGCCATAGAGCTCCTTCAGGAGAAGTCTTGGCCGGGGAATATCCGTGAGTTGGGGAATGTGGTGGAGCGCCTGCTGATCTTCGGGGGCAACCCGGTCAGCGGGGAAGACGTGAGGCTCTACGTCAGTCCGATTCAATAGCCTTCTTGATGGTGGTGTCCACCCCTAAGTACATCTTGTAGAAAGCGTTTTCTCCAAGCTTCGAGTAACGGCCGATGAGCGCCCTCAGCTGGGGGACCAGGTAATCCTCGGTCTTTTCCCATTCCTGGGCGGAGCAAGGAATCCCATCCGTTTTTGACGCGTATTCACGGAACCTGGCGGGAATATTCATCCGGTCAAGGGCCTTGTTGAGCTCGTCAAAGTCCCCGATCCCGGAGATTGTCTCCCGGTATTGGTCGAACATTGCGGATGAGAATCTCATCTGGGTGGCTTTCCTGTTGCATGCGATGTAGAAATCAGTGGCCCGGGTCGTGTCCACCGGTACGAAGATGTCGGGAATAATTCCCCCTCCGCCATAGACGATCCTTCCCCCTACCGTCTTATATGCCGCCGTGGAGTCGACTTTGATGCTGTCGGCATCGTACATCTCTCCCTCGGAGTAGCGTTTGTAGATGTCGTAGCGGTAGTCTTCGGAATAGGGTTTCTGTATGCACCGTCCTGAGGGGGTATAGAACCTCGCCACCGTCAGTCTCACTCCTGAGCCGTCGCTGAAATACAACGGCTCCTGAACAAGACCCTTTCCGAAAGAGCGCCTCCCGATGATGGTTCCCCTGTCATTGTCCTGGATGGCTCCGGCGAAGATCTCGCTCGAGGAGGCTGAAGACTCATTGATCAGCACCATGAGCGTGACATCCTTCAGGATGCCTTTCCCGTCAGCCTTGTAATCCTCTTTCTTGCGGTGGAGACCCTGCATGTAGACAATCTCGTCACCTTTCTCGAGGAACATGTCGCTGAGCAGGAGCGCCTGGTCAAAATATCCTCCGGAATTGTCGCGGAGATCCAGGATGAGTTTCCGCATTCCTTGGGACAGGAGTTTCGCGGCAGCGGTGCTGACCTCGCTGAAAGTGGTCCTGGAGAACTTTGTGAGCTTGATGTATCCGGTGGTGTCATTGGCCATGAAAGCGGCGTCCACGCAGTGTACCGGAATCTTGCCTCTGGTGATGTCGAAGACAATGCTCTCCTTGCCCCTGCCGACGGTGATCTTGACTTTTGATCCGGCGGGGCCCTTCATCCTCCGCACCATGCTGTCCTGCGGGAAACCAACCCCGGCGATGACTTTGTCATCGACCTTGAGTATCCTGTCTCCCTGTCTCAGCCCGACTTTCTCAGAAGGCCCCCCCTGAATGACTTCTATCACCGTGGCCGTGTCGTTCGGGACGTTGAACTGGATCCCGATCCCGTCGAAATTGCCGGCCAGGTCGGTCTCGGCCTCATTCAGCTCCACTGGCGGCATATAGACCGAGTGGGGATCGAGTCTCGACAAAGCCGCGACTATCGCTGCCTCTGTCACGCTATCGTTGTCCACCGTGTCGACATAGTTCTTGTCGATCTGGTCAAGGATCAGGTTGAGCTTGCGCCACTGGCCGTATTGGACATTGAGATAGTGCTTCTTAAGGCGGTAAGTGTTGTAAGTGGTGACGGCCAGGGCACCTACGATGATGCCCAGGACAGCTATCAGGATGGGGGAAATCTTTTTCATTGTCAGTCTACCTTCTCAACCTCGATCCCAGCCCGGCGCAGCATGTCGATGCCGTCGTTCAGGCGGTACTCATCCTTGTACACCACTCTCTTGATGCCGGATTGGATGATCAGTTTGGAGCACTCCAGGCAAGGGGAGGCGGTCACGTAAAGGGTCGCTCCCTGGCTGCTGTTGCCGGACTTGGCCACTTTCGTGATCGCGTTGGCCTCAGCGTGAAGCACATAGGGTTTGGTCACGCCGGTCTCGTCCTCGCAGATATTCTCAAAGCCGGATGGGGTTCCGTTGTAACCATCCGAGATGATCATTCGGTCCTTGACTATCAGGGCACCCACCTGACGTCTCTTGCAATAGGAGTTCTTGGCCCACACTCCGGCCATCTCAAGGTATCTGTGGTCGAATTTCTCCATCATTTGGCGCTTCTCTGGTATAGATATCTCTTGATGGAGCGTTTGGGTGTCCTCTCGAAGTCTTCCGGGAGGAACTCTATCTTGCGGATCTGGGCATATCCCGGGATCTCTTTGTTGATGTCCGGAAGCAGACCGTTCAGGGTCTTCTCGAGCTGGTCGCGGGTCAGGCCGTCCAGCTCTGCCTGATGGTAGTCAGGGTAGATGAGGGCGGTAAGTCCGCCGTTGTCCTCGATAACCAGTGAGTCAACCACATACGCTATAGCGTTGATCACGGACTCAAGCTCCTCCGGATAGATGTTCTGGCCGTTGGGTCCAAGGATCATGCATTTGCTGCGGCCCCTGATGAACAGGTAGCCGTCCTTGTCGATGATTCCCATGTCCCCGGTCCTCATCCAACCGTCCTCGGTGAACAGGCTGGCCGTGGCTTCCTCATTCTTGAAATAGCCGAGGGCCGTGTTCGGTCCCTTGCATTGGATCTCTCCCTCTATCCTCTCGGGATCTTCCGAATCGATCCTTATCCTCATGTTGTAGGCGGCTTTTCCGCAGGAATACAGTTTCTTGTCGTTGAAATGGGCGTATGTGATGATCGGGGCGCACTCGGTCATCCCGTAGCCGACAGTGTACGGGAAGTCGATGTCCCAGAAGAACTTCTCGACCTCCTTGTTGAACGCGGCCCCACCCATTATGATCTCCACGAAGCTGCCTCCGAAAGCGTTGACGAGCTCAGAGCGGATCTTCTTGTGTACCATCTCGTTCAGGACCGGGATCTTGAGCATCGTCTTGATGCTGCCCTTCTCGATCATTTTCTGGATCTTTGACTTGTAGACCTTTTCGATGATAAGAGGAACCGCGATGATGATGTTCGGCTTGACCTCCTGAAGAGCCTGGGTGATGATCTTGGGACTCGGCACTCTCGTGAGGAAATGGACGTGCATCCCGATTGACATCTCGAAGAGGAACTCGAACATCATCCCGTACATGTGGGCAGTAGGTAGCATGGAGACCACGCTTGAGCGGTTGTTCAGCTCAGGAAGGACATGCTTGGCGAACTGGATGTTGGAACAGAGGGCCCTGTAGGAAATCATGACGCCCTTTGAGAACCCGGAGGTTCCGGAGGTGTAGTTGATCATGGCCAGCTCGTTGGGCGAGTCCTTGTAGTAATTCAGGTCCTCCGGCCCGAAGGTGTTGGGATGGCGCTTCCCGAAATACTCATTCATGTGCTCACGGGCCTCGACTATCCGGTCATTCTTGGCGTAGAGGAGCTGGAAGGTGTTGATTCTCACCACCGCGTAGACTCCGGGCATCTCCTCCGGGCTAAGTCCTTCCCAGATAACGTCATCCACGAACAGTACCTTTGCCTCGGAGTGGTTGACCAGATAGTGTATATTGCCGGGCTTGAACTCGTGGAGTATCGGCACGACCACCGCTCCGTAAGTCATCGTCGCGAGATAACTGACAGCCCAGTTGACCTGATTCCTGGCGCAGATGGCCACCTTGTCCCCCTTGTGGAGGAAGCATTTCTCGAAAGCGATGTGCAGCTTCTCTATCCGCCTCGCGACATCACGGTAGCAGAGGCTCACTCCCTGGTGATTCGAGAGCGCGAGCCGATCCCAGTTGTCTTGGAAACTCTTCTCTATGAGCTTGTTGACTGGTTGGAAATTGAATTCTTCCATGGTATTATCGTTTGTTTTTGTCCAATTTGAAAGTTCTCTCCTTGCCGTCGTGGCATTTGGCCACAAAGGCTCCTTTATCGTTGATGGTGATCTCGCTGTCGGGACGGATCATCTTCTTGCCCTCGCCCGCGAGCACAGGATCCCCGCCCTCAAACGGGCACACGAATGCCTGTCTGGAGGTACGCACTATCCAGTACTTCTTCCCCCCGCCTTCAAGCGGCTCCGGAAGGCTCTTTATGGTCTCCTCGGAGGTTATGCCCTTCCAGGTCGGTGATGGCTTGCCCTTGAGGTCGAACAAGCCGACAGTGTTGTCCTTGAAAAGGACCATGGCGGAATATTCCTTGTCCGCGGAGAAGTCGTAAACCTCCGGTCCGAGTGATATTTTCTTGCCAAGGTCGACCGGGGTGCCCCCCACGAAACGTCCGAGCCTGTCGATCATGTACAGTTTGCTGTCCGCCGCGAACAGGTACTGGAGCTTACCGTTCTTATAGAAGTCAACCTCTTTGACATAACCCCTGAACGGGAACTTGAACGGAATGCCCCACATGTCTTTCCCGTTCTCATCCCTAAGGCATATCGAGAGGTGGGAATTCTGGTACAGGGTGTTGATCTTCCCGGTCGCGCTGTTCGTGACTTTGAACTCACCGTTGGACACGGTGACAGTCGTGTCCCTCACCGAGGGGGCAGGGATTCTCCCACTCGGTATCTCCGTCCTGGCGACAGCCAGATTGAGTCCCATCTTTTCCCCTTCAGAGAGGGCTGAGAGGATGGCCGGGACATAAGAGACTCCGGAGATCACGTCGCGGAACCCTTTTGCCATCACCGGGCTGAAAGTGGAGCCGATGAGATTCGGATCCTCGGTCAGGGAGTGGTACATCCATAATCCGCATCCCTTTTGTGGGATCTTGTCGGATAATCCGCTGGCGGACAACCTTTCCCGCAATGTCTCAAAAGACATCTGGCTGAACTCGTCGAGGCAGTCTCGCTCACCGATGACCATCCATCCGTTCACGATGGCGTAGGAGGATTCCTCCTCGCCGGTGAAAATATCCCCGAAAATGGTCTTCGGGAATCCTGCGAGCCGGGTGAAGTCACTGACCCCCTCAGCCTGGTGGCGTCTGCCGCCCGGTTTAATGAGGATCATCTGGCGCAGTTTACCCCCAAAATGGAGATTGACTATGGCCACTTCCTTGATGTCCAATGATTTCGCCCATTCCTCAGCGGACTGTCCCAAGTCTTTCTTCTGCTTTGACATCACTGACTCGTATTTGTCCAGCCTGGCTTTGGAGTCGAGATAGTTCCTGTACGCTTTAAGGTAAGAGCTGATGTTCCCTATGGGGAGGTCGATTATGAGGTCGGTGTTGGAGGGTACCGCGTCCGCGATGCCTACAGCCCCGGTTCCGGCGTGCCTCAGGACGTTCATGTAGAATGCCGGGTCGCTGCCGTAAAGCAGGGTCCCTTCCATAGAGACTCCGGAGGAGGAGTGTCTGGTGAGGCTGAAAGCTGTCCACCCTGCCAGTTCCTTGAAGAAACCGCTGAATTTGCGATACTTCCGGGCGAAGTAGGCCTCGATGATATTGTCAGAGTAGGCGTTGGACACGAACACTATGTCGTTGCCAGGCACTTGGGAGGCAAGCTCCGCGAATCCGCTCGACTCTATCACCGAGTGGCCTGACGAGAGATGCCTCGCGGACGAGTTGGCTATAGTCTCGGAGGATGAGATGATGATCAGGTCTCCAACTACCCTCGAGAACAGGCCGGACGAGTCGGCTATGGCCCTGAGTCTGGAGGCGTCGTTCCATGTGGAATCGGACACTTCCTTGCGGGATTTGACCACAAGGAGCGGGGGCATGTCCTTGCTGTAGTGGATGGATATGATCGCCGGATCTTTCTTCAGGCCGTCAAACGACTCCCGGGCGATCTTGTCGAATTTGCCTGAAGTCAGTTGCCTGAACACGGCCACAGTGTCTCCAAGCAGTTCCATTGCCCTGCCGAAGTTCTTGACACAGAAGACAATGGCCGCGTCGGAAGGGACAGCCTCGATCAGTTCATGATGCTCGATGAACTGCCCTGCGTCCACGGAAGGGGACTTTTTACCGGAGCCGGAATACAGGGAGACCAGAGCCACCGCTATCCCTCCTGTCAGGACCGCGGCGACGGCTATCAGAATATACAGGGTCTTCTTGCTCATTGCGCTATGAACATATACACTATATTACCGATCTGCCTTGGCGGGGCGGATGTCGAGGCTGAAAACTTGGAGAGCCTCGCGGCCCTGACGGCGAACTCGCGCAGGCACCTGTCGGACGACGAGGCGTCTTCCTGTACTTTGGCGTTCAAGACATTGCCGGAAGGATCCACTGTGATGATCACGGTGACATGGCCGGATCCCAGGCACCTGTAGGCTGGGATGGAGAGCCTGCTGGCCTTTCTCCCGTCAAGAGCGTAAGAGACCACGGACGGGCCGCTGTACGATTGCTTCTTGGGATCCTCCTTTTTCACTGAGGGCTTGTTGACGGCCACATAGTCATCGTCGGGCTCATCGGCCTTGAAACCGTCCTTGAGCTCCTGGGCCAGCCTCTCGGCGTCTTTGTAAAGCTGCTCGGCGTTGGTGTTCCGGTCGTCCTTCAGGGTTGAGCTCCTGTCTACGGCTATATTCCTTATCGGCACACCCGAAGCGGAAGCCAAAAGCTGGTCAAGCCTGTCGCTGACCTCTTCCTTGAAATTCTCCTCGGCCTTTTTCTTCTCGACCTCCTCCTGCTTGCTGAAGTCGAGCACAAAAGAGTTCTCCCTTCTCAACACGGCGCCGATCTGACAGGCCAGCAACACGATGATAATCACAAGATGGAAAATCACCGTGATGTAAAGTCCCGCTCTGTCCTCGCTTCTCATGATGGATGGGAGTGTGAACCTTATTTTTTCTCCTCTTCTTCTTCTTTCTTCTTCTCTCTCAGCGACTTCTCCACAGTGGCTGAGATCATGTTGATGGCGACTTTGTTGTGGCCGCCCTGGGGGATGATGATGTCGGCGTATCTCTTGCTGGGCTCGATGAACTGGAGATACATCGGCTTCACGGTCTTGGTGTAGCGCTCTATGACGGTCTCGACAGTCTTGCCCCTCTCGAGGATGTCCCTCGCCATGACCCTCATCAAGCGGTCGTCATCGTCAGCGTCTACGAATATCTTGATGTCCATCTGGTCGCGAAGCTCCTTGCAGGAGAATATCAGGATTCCCTCGATGATGATCACATCCGCGGGAGCGACGGTCACGGTCTCAGTCTTCGACCTGGAGCAGGTGATATAGGAATAAACCGGCTGTTCGATGTTTTTCCCCTCCTTGAGTTCCGCGAGCTGCCCGCAAAGGAGCTTGAAGTCGATGGCATCCGGATGGTCGAAATTGATCTGCTGCCTTTCCTCCATCGGAAGATGGCTGGAATCCTTGTAGTAGGAGTCCTGCGGAATGATCACGACCTTCTCTTTGAGCCGGCTTGTGATCGCGTTGACAACCGTGGTTTTTCCAGAGCCGGAACCACCGGCGATTCCTATGACTCACATATCGTTGATTATTAGAATTCAGCGTTCTTTGGAGTCCTCGGGAAAGGAATGACATCACGGATGTTGGACATCCCGGTGACGAAGAGGAGGAGCCTCTCGAAACCAAGTCCGAACCCGCTGTGGGGAACTGTCCCGAAGCGGCGTGTGTCGATGTACCACTCGAGGTTCTTGCGGCTCATGCCGAGTTCGGTGATCCTGCTCTCAAGTTTCTCGAGCGAGGCCTCCCTCTCGGAGCCTCCGATGATCTCCCCGATCTTCGGGAAGAGCACGTCCATTCCGCGCACTGTCTCCCTGCCGGGGGCGCACCCGTCGTTCCGCTTCATGTAAAATGCCTTTATGGCCATCGGGAAGTCGGTGAGGATCACTGGCTTGCCGAAATGTTTCTCCACGAGATACCGCTCGTGCTCGCTTTGGAAATCGGTACCCCAGGACACCGGGAACTCAAATTGGGCGCCATTCTTCGCGGCGGTTTCCAGAATCTCCACGGCCTCGGTGTAGGTGAGTCTCTGGAACTCTGTTCCGAGGACGCTGCGAAGCCTCTCGATCAGGCCGTCATCGTATTTGTTGCCCAGGAACGTGAGGTCAT
>JAFVED010000033.1 GCA_017478125.1 Bacteroidales bacterium
AGTCATTCCAGAAGGGTGAAACAGGTTCCCGAATATGATTCCCACGATATAGAGGATCAGCACTGGGCCGATCTTGTCCAGCAGGGGAAAACGCCTGCACAGCCACAGCACACAGGCCGGGCAGAGCAGGAAAAAGACGATGGTCAAAATGTTTCCGATCATAGCATTTTGACAAATATATCAATTATTCCTTATTATGCGTTTTTGGGAACTAACTAATTATTAGATAATTAACAAATAGTGCGTGGGAAAAACTTCCACGCACTCAAACGTATTTTATTAAATATTAAACAGTTAAGAAAAACGCCGCCGCTGGGACTGCCGGGTTCGCTACCGGAAAATATTCATGACCTGAACGCAGGCGCGGGCGTCATGCATCGGGTACATGCGGAAAGCGATCGTGTCAACGGTGTCGTTAAGGTGATCCTTAATGTAGTCCCATATTCTCATAGCGTAGTCAGCGCCCTCAG
The DNA here is from genome assembly GCA_017478125.1 of Bacteroidales bacterium. GTDB lineage: Bacteria > Bacteroidota > Bacteroidia > Bacteroidales > UBA932 > Cryptobacteroides. The sequence goes on from JAFVED010000033.1 coordinate 471, forward strand.
GGACGCACTGGTATTTCCAGGCACAGAGATTGGCGATCAACGCCTCGGCCTGAACCCACGGAACCATCTGGGAATCAATCTCTCCGTCGGAGTCTTTTCCCAGGACGACATAGCCGTCGCCGCACATCCCATCCATTCCTGACTTGTAAAGCCGCATGCAGACATCCTTGACATGATTGATGACATCCATGTCCTGAACAGCGTAGGCGGCATCCAAAACAGACCACGAAGCCTCAAGGTCGAGGCCGTAAAGGCAACCGGACGGAATCAAGTTCCAATCCTTGCTGAAACGAAGCTCGACATGGCCTGTGGAAGGATTGAAGAACTCGCTGACCATCACATCGATAAGGTCAACGATTATCCCCCGCAGGGAGGGATCCTTCCAGACACGGTAGAGGTTGGAGTAACTCTCCAGCAGATAGAGATGGGAAATAGCCAGCTTTGAGTCATCCTTGACAGTGAAATCCCTCGCGAGAACCTCACGGTAACCTCCTGTGTCAAGGTCGTGGAACTCCTTCTCGACTATCTTGTAGAGATTGATGGCCTGCTTGAGAGACTCCTCATCTTTTGTGGCGCCATAGAACTCGCTCAAGGCATAGATTGCCAGAGCCTGATTGCTCAAGATGGCGTCAGTGTCTTTCTTCTCACCCCAAGAATCGACATAGACAAAGGCTCCGCCGTACTTGTGGTCGATAAAATGCTGGATGAAATAATCCTTGCCGTTCATGGCGGGCATCAGATATTCCTTTTTGCGGAACACCCTGTAGGCATTGGAGAACGCCCAGATGATGCGGGCGTTGAGTTGTTCTGCCCGGTCGGCATCCTTGTCGGCCGCCAGCCCCTCGGCGATCTTCCCAGAGAAGCCGCCGCGGGGATCTTGCATGCCGGACCAAAACTTCAGGATGTCCCACTCGAGGACTTCCCTGACCTCTTTTACGAGAACATCAGTCCTTCCTGTCATAAAACCGTGTGTTAGGAGATTAAAGAGTCTTGATGTGGAGGTTGCGCCAGCGGACCTTGATGCCGCCACCGTCATGGATCTGCAGGCAGATCCTTCCACGGCCCTTGCCGATCTTCTCATCGGTGATGTCGGTCATAGGCTCACCGTTGAGCCAGGACTGGAGATGGTCGCCCTCAAGACGGATACGCATTGTGTTCCATTCTCCGTATTTGAGAATATTCTCCTTTTCTTCAGGAATCTGGTAGAGCCAGCCGCGGCCATACGACTCGTACACGCCACCGGTGTCATGGTTCGGCGGAGCGACCTCAACCTGCCACCCGCTGACCTTGACCCCTTCGGGAACGATGGAACGGATGAAAACTCCGGAATTACCGTCAGCGAACTGCTGGAACTCAAGAGTGAGGTCGAAGTTGTAATAATACTCCTCGGTACCGAAATAGCCATAAGCCTTGTCAGGACCGCTCTCGCAGACAAGACAGCCCTCGTCATCGACGTACCAGAGCTCTGTGCCGTAGTTGATCCATCCGGTAAGATCCTTGCCATTGAAAAGATCCTTCTCAACCGGCTTGGGATCAGGGAGTTCCTTGATCTTTATGTTGCGGAACCAAGCCGGATAGCCATGATCCTGGAGGCAGATGTGACCGGTCGGGGACATTCCGTACTCAGTGCTCTCGGCCCACTTGCCGGCGGCCTTGCGGGCGAACCAATCCTCGCTCCAAGCGTCAAACTCGACAGTCACCTTCCCGTTCAGCAGATAGGTCACATGGCCATTGTCGAATATGATCTCGCTCTCGTTCCACTGCCCAGCGGGCTTGAGGTCGCGCTTGTCGAAATCAGGAACATACATCGCGTAGTCCACGCCGCACCTCTGCCAAGGCTCAAGGACATAACCGTCGTTCATCTCAGTGAAGTTCTCGTCGTCGATGAGCTGATATTCAGGACCCGTCACATAGGGAACATTGAGCACCGGGTTCTCAACCACATGGTACATCATACCGCTGTTACCGCCCTTGCTGATCTTCCATTCCCACTTGAGGTCGAAGTTGGTGTATTCCTTGTCGGTGACGATGTAACCGTTCTCGTCACTTCCATGGCCTTCGGCCTGGATGGTTCCGTCCACGACGGTCCAAGGACCCGTGAGCTCCTTGCCGTTATAATCCCTCCAACCATTAAGCGTGGTTCCGTCAAAAAGGAGTTGCCAGCCTTCGGCTTTCTCCTTGGACGTCAATGTGTTCTGTTTCGGGGAGCATGCCGACAACGCAAGCGCCGCAATAATCGCCGCTCCACTCCAGTAAATCAACTTCTTCATATTAAACAGTCTTTAAATAAGATGATACTTCTGCCAAATGTCAAATCGCGAAAATGCCCATGATCATGAAAAACAGGACAACCAAAAGAAAAACCGACAAGGTCACGCAGCCGCAACCGCAGCCGATGCCCTTCTTGGCGCCTTCCGTGAAACCTTTGTCACCTTCTCCGCTACGGGAAAACAGCAGTCCTATAACACCGCCCACCAGGGCGCAAATAAGGATAAATCTCAACATAGTGAACAAATTTACTAATTTTCCTCACTATTTCAATAGTCAAGCCGAATTGTTATCTTTGTAAGAAGAATATAAAACTTTGGAAAAGATATGTTCGAGAAAGAGATTTACATCCG
>JAFVED010000034.1 GCA_017478125.1 Bacteroidales bacterium
AACATGACAGCAATATGAGAAAGCAAAGGTAGCAATAATAATACAAATCCCGCCTATAACGCGGCCCTTAATAGTCGTACCACTCGCCCCAGGTCATGAGGACCCATGGGACACCGTTCTTGTGGACGACCTCATTCTTGAACATGGTCATCCAATAGGCCTCGCGGTGGTCGATGCCGTGTGCCCCGATCTCATTCTCGTGCTGCGAGATCAGAAGCCGGGGGCTGAAGTCAGCCACATGCTCGTCATAGTCGTGGATCCAGCAGTCCATCGCCAGGACATCAATCTTGGGGAGCCTCAAATGAATGTCCTTCAGCCATTCGAGGTCTTTCCCCTCATCCTGCCACTGGTCCCCGGTGGCGCCCACCACCTTCCCGTTGGGCATGGTAACGATCCAGATGTTGTTCTGGAGGGCGTCCTGATGGCCGGGCAGGACGTTCACGGTCAACTTGCCCTTCGGAAGGTCCACATCGAATGTGAAGAGGTCGTCGTGACGGACATGATGGACCTTCGGGTCGTTTTTGAATATCTCATCGGTGGCGTAGACCGGCACTCCGGCCTTGTGGCAGAGATCCCTCACGTGGCGGTCCACGTGGTCGTAGTGGTTGTGGGTGTAGAAGAGGATGTCGATGTTGCCCACGATCTTCTCCATGATCTCGTCAGGGATCAACTTGCCGTCACGCCCGTTGAGATCCACCGCCACAGTGAGATCCTTTGTGCGGAACAGCATTCCGCTGTTGTATAACTTGTATATCCTCAGCGACTTCCGGCCTTTAAGGGGCTTGCCGAGATCCTCCAGCGCGTGGTTCATCCTCTTCGCGAGGAAATCAGTGACGGCCGGATTCTCGATTGGCTTCGGCTCGTGTGTCACGGCATCGACCATCAGCAGGGCCATCTGGCGGTCAAGGTTGATCTTGAGCGCGGGCGGATTACTGTCCAAGGCCTTGTCCGAGAGATCGAGCATGTAGTAAGCCTGATGCTGGAGATAGAGTTCCGACCGTCCCCAATACTCCTTGAGGTAACGCTGCCCTGGCACGGCGTGCCGGCTGGGCTGGCCCTGCGCGGAAAGGTGGCCGGGGAAAATCATCAAACTAATGATTAATAAGATATTAAGCTGTCTCATATTTTAATAATGTGCCTTAAAGTTTGACAAGTACTTTCTTTGTTTGTGGACGCTTGACCCGGAAAGACGCGCTCTGGCGGATGTCCTCCACACTGGAGGCGAAAAGGGCCTGATATTCCCCGGCGTCTGTGACCCACTCGAGCGAATCCTCGTCGAATGAGGCCAAATCGTAGGAGGTGAAGGAGATCGACAGGGTCTCGGACTCGCCGGGAGCGAGTTCTTTAGTCTTGGCGAATCCCTTGAGTTCCCTGAGAGGTTTCTCCATCGCGCCACGCGGAGCCGCGACGTACAGTTCCACGACCTCCTTACCGCTCCTGGAACCCGTGTTGGTGACGGTGACTGTGGCTGTGTAGGAGCCGTTTTTCCCGGCCTTGACAGAAGGTGACGAATAGCTGAAATCGGTGTAGGACATCCCGAACCCGAACGGGTAGGAGACCGGAACCCCGAATGTGGTAAAGTGGCGATAACCCACCCAGATGCCTTCTTCGTACATGGTGAATCCGATGTTGCGTTTCCCGGGGTCGAAAGCGTCCCTCACCGGACCTTTGATCCAGCTGTTGCCCTCGAAGTCATAAGGGAAGTTCTTCGAGGATGGTATGTCCATATACTCTACCGGCCATGTCATCGTCAGCTTGCCTGAGGGGTTGACCTTGCCCGTGAGTATGTCCGCTATCGTGTGTCCTCCTTCGACACCCGGCTGCCACGGGAGGACGATGGCGTCAGCCAGACCTTTCCACGAGGCGGTCTCTATCACCCCTCCTGTGTTGAGGACGACTACCATCTTTTTGCCCTTGGAGCGGAATGCCTCGGAGATATTCCTGAGCATATCCTTCTCTGTCTGAGTCAGATAGAAATCACCCTCGATCGCCCTGCGGTCGACGTATTCACCGGCTGTCCTCCGGATGGTGACAAGGGCGATGTCCGAGTCGGAAGCCTTCCGGGAGGCATATTCCAAACTGATCGGGATCTCGCCCGAAGCGCTGGAGTATAAAGCCTTCAGATCCTGGTCAATGGATATTCCTTCATCTGTCAAGCCCTCGTCGATGTTGACAACCTTCTCGGCGTTCACTTCTCCAGAGCCGACTCCGCCAGCGAAAAGGTCGTATGATCCCATGCCGAAAAGAGCCACTTTGGATCCGCCATTGAGCGGAAGGGTCCCCTCCTCATTACGCAGAAGGATCACACCCTCATTCGCGGCCGCGTGGGTGATAGCGGCATGGGAGGCGAGATCAGGTTTGTCGGAGAACTCATATCTCTTGAACCGCGGGGTGCGGATGATGACTTTCAGCATCCGCTCCACCGACAGGTCAAGATCGCTCTCGCTCAGCCTCCCATCCCTGACCGAGGCCACGATGTCGTCGATCTGCTCCTGAAAACCGGGCATCATAAGCTCGTTCCCGGCGTGGATTTGCGCCGCGGTGTTCCGTATCATCCTCGTCCAGTCCGTCATCACGAAGCCGTCAAATCCCCACTCATCCCGGAGGATGTCCGTCAGCAGTGGACGGCTCTCCGAAGTGTATGTGCCATTGATCAGGTTGTATGAGCTCATGATTGTCCATGGGTGAGCCTCCCTGACGGCGATCTCGAACCCCTTGAGATACAGTTCCCGCAACGCTCTCTGGGATATGATAGCGTTGTTCTCCCGCCGGAAAGTCTCCTGGTTGTTGGCGGCGAAATGTTTGAGAGAGGTTCCGACACCTTGGCTCTGGATACCCGAGATCATCGCGGACGCGGTCTTCCCTGTCAGGAAAGGGTCTTCTGAATAATACTCGAAATTCCTGCCGCAGAGCGGGTTCCGGTGGAGGTTGATCGCCGGAGCCAGCACAATATCACAGCCATATTCCCGCGCCTCGTCCCCGATCGCGGCTCCAATCTGCCGGGTCAGTTCCGGATTCCAGGAGCTCGCAAGCATTGTAGCCACAGGAAACGCGGTGCAGAAATAAGTCTGCTCCGTGCCATCGCGCCGGGGGCTGATGTTGACTCCGGCCGGACCGTCAGTGTGGTAGGTGACGGGAATCCCGAGTCTGGGGATAGCCTTGGTGGTACCGGCTATCCCCGGTATCTCATCCTTTACAGAACCGTCTTTGTAGTAGTCAAACTCGTGGTCTCCCACAAGCAGACCCGCTTTCTCCTCAAGTGTCATCGCCGCTATGACCTTTTTCAGCGGAGCCTCGCCAAGTTTGGGGACCATGTCCTCCCTCCCGGCGCATCCCGTGACGCAAGCGGTGACAAAAAAGCCGGCCAACGCCTTCTTAACCTCAATTCTCATGTCCATTCCGTATGTAGGGAATCAAATATAATGATTAGATGTCAAAAAAAGAAGCCGTGCCGACTCACGGCGCGGCTTCTCTCATGTCGCCAGGTTACCATCCTGGTTTCTGGAATTCCTTGAACGCTGGGGTCCTGTCGAGCTCCACCGAAGGAATCGGCCAGATATTGTACTTGTCCGGGTATGCCTTGGTGTAGATCACTTCCCCGTAGATTGTCTTGACCTGCCCGGGAATAACCTGCGAGGCGATTCCCCAGCGGCGGAGGTCGAAGAAACGGTGGCCTTCGAACGGAAGCTCACGCGCCCTCTCGTCACGGATGTAATCCCTCAACTCGGTGCCGGTGAGACTCACAGCGGGCATTCCGACCCTTGAGCGCACCTGGTTGAGACAATCCTGCGCTTTCGTGTCATTGCCGGTGGCATTGTAGGCCTCGGCGAGCATCAGAAGCACATCGGCGTAGCGGATCACCGGCCACTCGTAAGGGGCATTGGTGTACTCTCCTCCAGTCTCGTTCCCCTCGATGACAAACTTGCGGACAAAGTAGGACGGAGTGTACACACCGGACCAGTTGATCATGGTGCCGTTACCGACGCTGGCGGGGGATATGCTCTTTGTGGCGTCAACCAGCCAATAATTGAAAGTCTGGGCTTTTGAACCAGCGGTAGTCCCGAGATATGTCGAGTAAGGTGTGATGCAGGAGACCATCAGGCGCGGATCCCTCTCGCGGTAGGCCCTGGCCATCGCGGTGGTGTCAGCCGCGAGAAGATCGTCCACATAGGCGACTCCCGCCGCGTCAGTCTTGATAGTGATCGCGACCATCGACTGCCTTTGGGCCGGAGTGGCCTCATTCCAGCCCGGGAGGTACTCATTCCAGTCGAACTTACCTCCGTCACTTTTCTCATACATCTCGACCAGCTTTGTGGAAGGGTTCATCCCGTCTGTCGCCATCTGGCGGAGAGACGCCTTGTTGCCCATGATCGTGGTCGTGGCCATTCCGTTGGTATTGCTGTTCTGAATGGAGAATATCATCTCAGGGGAACGTTTTCCCACACCGAACACGCGGAAGACATTCCTGTAAGAAGGGTCGAGGGAAACACTGGTGGCCCCGCTACGTCCGTTGCTCACGACCCACTCAAAGTCAGAGATCGCCCCGGCGTTGTCCCCGGAGAAGAGCTTGACCTTGCCCCTGAGGGCATAGGCGGCCGTCTGGGTCGCGCGGCCGTAGGATGTGGTAGGCCACGCGACGGGAAGACCGTTGATGGCGTCGGTCAGGTCAGCGAGAATCTTCTCCCTCACCTCGGCCACAGAGGACGGAGTCACAAAGCGGTCCATGAAAGTCGCCGAGGTGTCCCATGTCTCGTCATAATAAGGGATGTCCCCGAAAAGGTTGATGAGCCGGAAATACGCAAGGGCCCTGAGGATTTTGCACTCGTTGATCGCCTGGTTCCTCTGGGTGGTCGTGATGCGCCCGGCGGCATCGGGGTCGTCAGGATCCATGGCCTCGACATTCTTCAGGTTCCTCAACGCGGCATTGGCGTAATTGGCAAGATTGTAAGTCTGCTGCCAGCAGCTCTGGAACCAGGAATCACTGTAAGTCGACTGTCCCTGGTCATAAGCCTGCTTGTTGCTTCCGATCGCGATGTCCGTCACAGAGTCGAAAAGGAAATCGTAGCCGAAGCAATAGTTGCTCTTCATCTGGCCATAGACACCAGCCATGAGCTTGTCAACATCGCTGGAACGATCGAGGAAAGTCTCCTCTGACAAGGCGGCTTTAGTGTAGTAGTCCAGCCCCCAGCAGCCCGTGAGGGCGATAGAGGAGGCAAGCGCCAGGATTGAGTATATTATCTTTTTCATTATTGGTTACTTCTTGATTATCGACAATTATAAGGTGATGTTGGCTCCGAAAGTGACCACCCTCGTGGTGGGATGATTCATCTTCGCGCGGCTGCGGGCGATCTCAGGATCGAAACCAGGCCATTCCGTCAGGGTGAAAGCGTTGTCCACGCTGGTGAAGACTCTCAACCGGTCGACATGGAATTTGTTTGTCAGACGGGCCGGCACAGTGTAGCCGAGCTGGACGTTCTTCAAGCGAATGTATGCCCTGTCATATACCCAGAAGCTCGAGAGGCGGCGGTTCCTCGTCTGGTCCGAGCCATAGAGGAGAGGTCTCGGGAATTTGGCGGTGAGGTTGTTCACCCCGTCCTGGAAAGCCCCGTCCTTGATGGTCTTGTTCAAGGAGTATCCGTACCTGGGAGAAGGATTCCAGACAAGATTATCCATCAGCAGGTCCTTCCAGTCGGCGATACCGTTGAGAATCAAGGAGAAGTCAAAACCCTTCCAATCGGCTCCGAGGGACAGGCCGAAGCTCCACACCGGCATGTTTCCGTTGCTCTGCTTGAAACGGTCGTCAGTATTCAGGGTCCCGTCACCATTCACATCCTTGTAAAGAAGGTCTCCCTTCTCAGGCTTCGCCCAGCTTTTGAACATGTCCGGATACTCATCGACCAGATTGTTCACATATTCGACATCCTCGTCTGTCCGGATCATCCTGTCAACCACAAAGACATTCAGGTAATTGAGCGGCTGTCCCTCCTCGATCGTGTAGGTGCTGACCGACGGAGTGGCGTAGTCGACGACCTTGTTCCTGTTGTAGGAGACATTTCCGGTGATGTTGTAGCCGAATTGCCCTGCGCGGTCCCGCCATCCGAGCTGAAGCTCGACTCCGCGGTTCTGGACCACGGCCGCGTTCTGTTTCGGGATGGTCACGGTCCCGTTAGTCAGGGAGGCTGGGACAGACAGGAGGATCCCGTCGGTTATCTTGTCGTAGAGCTCGGCAGTGCCGGTGAGACGGTTCCTCAAGAGATTGAAATCCAGACCGATGTTGGTGACTGTCGTCTTCTCCCAAGTGATGGCCCTGTTGGAGATGGAGTTAAGGGCGAGACCAGCCATAGTGCTGCCGTTGTTGAGCACATAGTTGGAGGCGCTGTAGAGAGACTGCCAGTCATAGTTGCCGATGGCGTTGTTTCCAAGGGATCCCCACGAACCTCTGATTTTGAGGAAATTGAGGAAATCACTCTTGGGGAAGAAACCTTCCTCGCTTACCACCCAGCCCGCGGAGACTGAGGGGAACCAGCCCCACCTGTTCTCCGGAGCGAAGCGGGATGATCCATCAACCCTGAGGTTGGCTTCGAGGAGATATTTGTCTTTCCAGTTGAGGTTGACCCTTCCGAAATAGGAGCGCATAGCCCACTCGGAGACAGTGCCGATCGTGTTGTTCGCCACTGTGGCTGTGCTGGCTGTGGCGGTCACCATGGATGACCACTCAGAGAGGCGGTAGTCGTTGTGCTCGCCAGGCGCGAGATTCTCATTGTTGAACTTGACACTGCCCCAAATATCGGATTTGTAATACTCCCCGGATGTTCCGAGCACCGCCCCGAGTTTGAGGTCGCCGATCTCGGTGTTATAGCGGGCGACAAGGTCGGCGGTCTGGTGATAATAGTAATAAGTCCTTTTGAGGTCGTAGACATTCACCGTCTTCAAGTCCCTGATCTCCTGATACTTCTCAGCCTCGGTGGTTCCGTTCTCATTATAAACCCAACGCCAAAGATCCATGTCCTGGAGCAAATGGTCGATCATCAGGTTCCGGTAATTGTAGGTGTAACTGCCCTCGATTTCCATTCCCTTGAAGGGGGTCAGCTTGGCTGAAAGCCGGGGGATGATGCTGTGGGTGATGTCAGGACGGTCATGGGCGAAGAAGTTGAGCCTCCTGAAAGCGTTGGCGTTGACGATCGACATATTGTCCTGGCCGTTGTTGAACTCACCGTACCTGCCGTCCGGAGATTTGAGGACGACACCGGGAGAGCCCGCGGCGGCTCCGTAAGTGATGGCATCGCCGTCAGATGACGCGACATCGGAGCAAGGATCCATCTCCGAACGGTAACCGCGCAAGTTCAATCCGAGAGTCAGAAACTTGGTCACATCGATGTCGATATTAGCGGTGACACTGAACTTCTTGTAGTCAGTCCACTGGATGACACCGGGATTGAGGTAAAAGTTGCCGGACACATAATAGCGGACATTATCCGACCCGCCCTGAACGGCGACTGTGTGGTTGTGTACCTTGGCGAGACGGAAAAACTCCTTGGTCCAGTCGGTGTTTGGCCAGAAGAGTTTCGAACGGGGATCCGTGTCATTCTCATGCGCCCTCCACTCGGCGATCTTATCAGCGGAGAAGATGGCCTTGGCGTTGACGCCTTTCGCGTTGGTGTTCGCCAGATTCATCCATTCCATGTAGTCGGCATAGTTGGACTCGATGTTGAAATAATCAGCTCCTTTATAGACGGACTCGAGTGAATACAACCCGTTGAAGGTCACTTTAGGCTTGCCGGTTCTCGACCCCTTTTTTGTGGTGATGAGGATGACACCATTCGCGGCCCTTGAACCATAGATCGCCGAGGACGCCGCGTCCTTCAGGATAGATATGTTCTCGACATCAGCCGGGTTGACATTGTCCATGCTGGCCACGACTCCGTCAACTATCACGAGCGGAGACGCGTCATTGGTGGTGCCGGTGCCCCTGATCCTGAGAGTCGCGCTGTTCGCGCCAGGACGGGATCCGCTGGAGCTGTTGGCCATGGAGACAAGTCCGGGAGCGGCTCCTGCCAGAAGATTGGAGATCGTGTTTGTGGTCCTCTGGTTGATGTCTTTCTCCACGTTGACTGTGGCCACGGCTCCTGTCAGGTTTGCCTTCTTCTGGGTGGCGTAACCCACTATCACAGTCTCGTCGAGGGACATTGACTCCTCCTCGAGGACCACGTTGACCACGCCTTGGCCGGGACGAACCTGTACAGACTTCGAGACATATCCGAGGGATGCCACGTTCAGGGTAACATTCCCTGCGGGAGCTACGATGGAATAGGTTCCGTCCAGATCCGACACGGTGCCGTTTGAGGTGCCGTCGACCAGGACTCCGACTCCGGCGAGCGGCTCGCCGGACTTGTCGGTGACTGTTCCGCTGATTGTCCTCCTGCCGTCAGCTTGACGGGCGACTCTCAGCGTGATCTGCCTGTCATCTATGTCATAAGCGATCCCGTTTTGTGTGAAAACGGTGGAGAGGACCTGATCGAGAGTCTGGTCTACACAGTTGACAGACACCTTCTTCTCGACTCCTATGGAGTTGCTGAAAAGGAATGAGTAATCTGTCTGCCCCTCGATGGATTTGATGCAATCCAGAATTGTTCCGTTCTGAATCTGGACAGTCAGCCTTTTGCTTTGCTGCGCGTTCAGGTGGAAAGCGCCGAACATCAGCAGCAAAAGGCAGACGAAGGATTTGAATTTTTTACTCATAAATCATTACTTTATACAATTGGAAATAATTGGTTATTTGATACTTATCGACACATTCTTCCCATCAACCCCGTACGTCAGGGGAGTGATCTTGCTGAGGAGTCCAAGCATCTCCCGCAGCGACTCTGTCTTTATCGTCATCCAGTAATATCTGTCCATAGGAATATTGCCGGAGATGTTGATCTCGACCCCGTACCAGCGCTCCATGTCGGCCATCACATCGAGGAAACTCTCTTCCTCTATTTTCAGTTCCCCGAAACGCCAGACCGACTCGACCTCGGTGTCACAGCTCTGGAGAATCATGCTTCCGGAGGCTTTGTCAAGAAGCAGTTTCTGCCCTGGGGTCATAATCGCCTTGGGATTCTCCCCCTCGGAATAATATTCGATCGAGCCTTCCTCAAGACTGACCGTCATGGAAGAATCACCCGAATAGTTTCTCGCGTCAAAACTTGTCCCGTGGACTTTGATGAGGCCGTTGGCGGTATTCAATGTGAACAACTGGCCGTCCTTCTTGGCCACGTCCATGAACACCTCGCCCTCGACGAGAGTCGCTGTCCTTTCCTCAAGACCGTACATGGCAGGATAGGTTATGGTCGTGCCTGAGTTGAGCCAGACCCTCGTCCCGTCGGGAAGGGTAGCCTCCGCTTTCTGTCCGGGGAGAGTAGTTAGAGTCATCTCGCCATCGGGAATGACGGCCACAGACTCTCCAGGTTTGCCGGGACGGATCGTCAGCGCCGCGACAGCGAAACCCAGCGACATGGCCACGGCAAAGGCCGCGGCCGCCGCCACAGGCTTAAGCAACCGCCTCCTGCGGACAGTAGAAAGCACTCTTTCCAACACGGCTTCCTTGCTCTTCTCCATTTGCTCGTCATCGGCCATGCCATAAGTCCAGATGGCGCTCAGCTCCTCGAATATCCGCTTGTTCCCGGCGGACTTTCCGATCCATTCACGCATCTGTTCGTTCCGCTCCTTGTCCGTCTCTCCGGCAAGGTAAGCTGCGATAAGTTCGTATATTCTGTCTTCTGTCATCTCTCAATAACCGCCTCCAAAACGTATTCGCGGATTTTCCGGAAGGCTATTCCCATTTGGGTCTCCACCGTCTTGACTGACAATGAGAGCACCTCGGCTATCTGCCGATAGGTCAGTCCCTCGACCTTCGCCATCCTGAAGATGGCCTGGCAAGAGGCCGGGAGAGTGCTTATCGCCTCCTTTGTCAGAGTGAAGAGTCTCTCACGGTAACAGTCGAGTGTGTCCTGGTCATACTCCGAATCGAGAATCATCTCCGCCTTGACTCGTTCCCTGATATTCTCCGATTTGAATTTGTTGAAAAGGGTATTGCGAACGCAGGAGAACAGATAATTCCGGATGCTGGAGACGCTCTCCAGCTTATCTTTCTCAAGAATGGTCACAAAGGCGTCCTGTATGGTGTCCCGGATCAGTTCCTCATCATTGGTGAATGAGCGCGCGTAGAAATACAGCTCGGGGAAGTGCTTTTGATACACTCCTCTAAACCATGCTTCCTTGAACTTGCCAAAGTCCTTGGGTCCCACTATCACAAACCACTTTTAATCCAACTCGTATTTATTGACAACCGAAAAAGCAAAACCCTTAAAATGTTTTTATTTTTTTTTCAAAGGGACAGAGCCAGCATGAGAATTAGCGTTTCTAATCGAAGTCCCCCAGCTGAACCCAGCCGGGGGACTATCTATAAGTCGCTAATTATCAATAACTGAGCGTCATCGACCCATTCAAACCTTGATCTTGATGGTCTTGAGGCCGCTGTCAGCTGAGGTGCCGCCGACGTGGAGAATGAAAACTCCGGAGCGGGGGACAACTCTTCCGGCCCCGGCATCCCACCAGTTGAATGTATCCTCATCGACAGGGATACAGACCTTGGCGGCCTTGCGGGCCTTGAGGGCAACCCTCTTCACCCCGCGGAGAGCCTTGACGGGACCCTGGGCATCGTCCGGACGGCTCACATAAAGCTGGACGATCTCGTCCCCGTCCATACGGCCGCGGTTCTTGACCTTGACAACTACGGCCTTGGAACCGTCAGAGAGAGTCTTGAACTTCGGACGGCCATACTTGAAAGTAGTGTAGCTCAGACCGTGACCGAAAGCATATAGTGGAGTGCCGCGGAAATAGCGGTAGGTACGTCCTTCCATGTCATAGTCACTGAAATCCTTGACCTGCGAGTCGTCGGCGTAGAAGGTCAGCGGGAGCCTTCCGGAAGGATTGAACTCTCCGTAAAGGAGGTCAGCCACAGCGGTGCCACCCTCCTGCCCAGGATACCAGGCCTGGACAAGGGCGGAGCAAAGCCTGTCCTCGTCCTTGAAAGCTATGGTGCTGCCGGAGAAATTGACGAATATCACCTTCTTGCCAGCGGCGGCAAGGGCCGCGACAAGTTTTTTCTGCACGGCGGGAAGCTCGATGGAAGTCCTGTCTCCCCCGAAGAAGCCGGGAATATCCACATCATCCATCTGCTCTCCCTCAAGGCGGGGAGTGATGCCTCCAGCGAATATCACAGTGCCATAACCGTCAAGAGAAGCGACAACAGCATCAATATCAACAGGCTCATTCTCAAGCTCAGCGGCGTGGGGACAGCCCTTGACATATTTCAGGTCAGGGATCCTGGCTTTCAGGGCATCGTAAAGCGTGACTGTGCGCTTCGGCACCCCCTCATAGTTGCCCCACATCATGACTGAGTCGGCGGCGTTGGGGCCGACAAGGGCCACCTTGGCGTCTTTCGCGAGCGGGAGTATGCCGTCATTTTTCAGCAGGACAAGGCTCTTGCGGGCAATGTCAAGCGACTGGGTCTTATGCTCCCCGGAGCAAAGCACAGATTCGGGAATATTGTCCCAAGGTGACTCGAAGTCCATCTCTCCGAGGGCGAAACGGACGGCGAGAAGCCTCTTCACATGAGAGTCGATGTCGCTCTCCTTGAGCAGGCCTTGCCTGACAGCCTCGGGAAGGAGATTTGTCAATGAGCCACACTCCACATCCATTCCAGCGAGGGTCGAGGCGGCTATCGCCTCGGCAGGAGTCTCCGCCCAGTTATGGTACTGCTCGCCGACGAAATCCGAGACAGCCCAGCAATCGCTGACTATCAATCCTTTATAGCCCCACTCATCCCTCAGGATGTCTTGGAGGAGTCTCTTGGAGGCTCCGCAGGGATAGCCCTCAAAGCGGTTGTACGCGAACATAACTTCCTGCACCCCGGCCTTTGTGACAAGATCCTTGAAGGCGGCGAGATAAGTCTCCCAAAGGTCTCTCTCAGAGACATTGGCGTCGAATGTGTGCCTCTGTGACTCGGGGCCTGAGTGGACCGCGAAATGCTTGGCGCAGGCCTGCGCCTTGAGGTGGCCGTCGGAGAAGTCTCCCTGAAGTCCCCTGACCACGGCGGAGCCGAGAAGGCCGGTCAGATAAGGGTCCTCTCCGTAAGTCTCCATTCCCCTGCCCCAGCGCGGATCCCTGAATATGTTGATGTTGGGAGTCCAGAAAGTAAGTCCGGCGTACTGGACGCTCTCCCTTGTCTCGACCGTGCGCGCGAGACGGTACTTGACCCTGGCCTCGTCACTCACGGAGGTGAAAACAGCCTCGATCAGCTCAGGGTCGAAAGAAGCCGCCATGCCGATGGGCATCGGGTACATGGTGGCGTACCCGTTGCGGGCGACACCGTGAAGGGCCTCGTTCCACCAGTTGTAGGCTGGGATGCCGAGCCTGGGGATTGCCTTGGAGTTATAGTCCATAAGCGAGGCCTTCTCCTGAAGGGTAAGCCTGCCGAGAAGATCCTCAGCCCTCTGCTCCGGGCTTAGAGCCTTGTTCAGATAAGGAGCCTCTTGGGCTGCCATCACAACACATGCGGTGAAAAGCGTGGCCGCAGTGACGATATTCTTTAGAAACGCCATAAATACATTATTGGTTTAACAGATTTTCAAGAGACATATTCCCCTTTCGCCAGCCAATGGAATAAACCGTATGCGGAGGCGATTACATAGGCCACATAGAGGAGGGTCAGCCAGTATTTTCCGGCCATGAAGCACATCACGACAAGCAAGGAGTCTCCGATCACCCAGAGGATCCAGTGGTAAGGGATGGCCTCGGCGAGCCAGAGCATTCCGATGACACAGAGGGTGGTCGACATGGCGTCGAGCCAGGGGTTGCTGTCGCCCAGAAGAGTGAGAAGCCAGACCAGAAGGCCGCTACCAAACACGAATATGGCGGCGCTCAGAAAAGCCATTTTGGGAGTGAGACGCGTAAGGTGGACATCAGCCTCAACCGCGGCGCTGTCTTTCTTCCATTTGTACAGACCCCAGAAGGCCATGCCGACATAATATATGTTAAGGCCCATGTTAGCCCAGTTGCTCTCAAGGAAAAACTGTATGGCGCAGGCGGCGCTTGTGAAGAAACCGAAATACCACATGGTGTTTTTCTGGAGAACCTCAAGAACCATATAAGGAATCCCCATCACCAAAGCCACAATCTCAATAATTTGCACGATGTCCATATCGTACAAATATAACAAAAATCATTAAAATTATACGACGGCAATGGCTCCCTCTCCCGCCGTCTCGCTCCGCTCGACCCCACCGTTCCGCTTCGCTCCACGGTCCCCCTCTTAACGTGCCGAGGGTGGCAGTGGCTCCTTGAGGGAGCCATTGCCGTCGCATACACTCCTAAAAAGAGAATTTAACCGAAAAACGGCAGTTGAAGCCGGGCATGGGATAATTGTCGACTATCTCGTATTGCTCATTGAGAAGATTGTTTAGGCAGAGTTTTAGTGTCAAGGCGTTGGAAGACAACGCGATATCTTTTGAAAGGGCGGCGTCAAGAGTCGTCCATGGGGCGATTCTGTAGGCGGGAAGGTTGGCGGAAGTGGTGTACCTCTCCCCTGTCGCGAAAAAGGTGACATCGGTCCTCCAGCCGGAGAGCTC
Source organism: Bacteroidales bacterium (assembly GCA_017478125.1). Taxonomy (GTDB): domain Bacteria; phylum Bacteroidota; class Bacteroidia; order Bacteroidales; family UBA932; genus Cryptobacteroides. The sequence goes on from JAFVED010000034.1 coordinate 13,674, forward strand.
CCCGAACAGGTTCACAGAACCACTATGCAACGGAATATAAGGTATTTGCCCCCCCCATGTCAAG
>JAFVED010000035.1 GCA_017478125.1 Bacteroidales bacterium
ACAATCAAGAAACCCAGTTTCCACGGCAGGACGATGTTGAGCATCGACATTTTACCGAAGACTTAAGCTTCCGCCTACGCTCCCTTTAAACCCAATAAATCCGGATAACCCTCGCATCTTCCGTATTACCGCGGCTGCTGGCACGGAGTTAGCCGATGCTTATTCGAACGGTACTCTCATCGGATGTGCTCGACACCCTTATTGCTCCCGCTCAAAAGCAGTTTACAACCCATAGGGCCGTCGTCCTGCACGCGGCATGGCTGGTTCAGGCTTCCGCCCATTGACCAATATTCCTCACTGCTGCCTCCCGTAGGAGTATGGACCGTGTCTCAGTTCCATTGTGGGGGACCTTCCTCTCAGAACCCCTACCCATCGTCGCCTCGGTGGGCCGTTACCCCGCCGACTAGCTAATGGGACGCGAGCCAATCCGTGACCACCGGAGTTTTCAACCATGGACCATGCGACCCACGGTAGTATGGGGGGTTAGGCGACGTTTCCATCGGTTATCCCCCGGTCACGGGCATGTCGCTCACGCGTTACGCACCCTTGCGCCGGTCGCCGGCGGGTGTTGCCACCCCCGCTGCCCCTCGACTTGCATGTGTTAAGCCTGCCGCTAGCGTTCATCCTGAGCCAGGATCAAACTCTTCTTTGTATATACACTATATAAATCTCAGTCCGACCCCGACAGCTTCTCTAAAGAAATCAACGCTCTCGATTCAAATTATTCTCGGTACTTGCTTGTACTTTCTTTCAATCTTTTCAATGATCGTGTCAAAAAATCCCATTCGTCAAGCGAACGGGATTGCAAAGATAGCCACAAAATTTAAACTGCCAAACTTTTTTGATAAAAATTTTAAGATTTTTTCTGTTTCTTTTCATTCAACTTGATCCTCGCTTGAAGCTCCCATGTACGTAACTTGTCCTTATACAAGTTGTTGGCATTGATCTTGCCAATGTCAAGCGAGGCATCGGAATTATCGTCCCATCGCCGGCAATTGTACACGACATCATAAATCCTGCCGATCTGATACTCCCTTGAGACCCTCAAACCCACGGCATAATCCTCCCCATACTTGGTAACAGGGAAGTTTATTTTCCTTAAAACAGGGACAAAGAACCCCCTAGGAGCCCCCAGCCCGTTAATCCGGAGGGCAGTGTTCCGCCCATTCTCAGGAGTCCACTCCCGGGGGTCGATAATGCCGGGAGGACTGGTGTTCATCCCGAAATCAGTAATCCGATACGTTCCCACCACCATCGCGCGATTCTGGGCATAGAAAGCGTCAACGAATCTCTGGACAGTGGTATCGTCATAATACACATCGTCCGAGTCAAGCTGGATGGCGAATTTACCGCATTCCGGATGGTGGATGGCGGCGTTCCAGTTCCCCCCGATCGCATGGTAAGACTTATCCTGGGCGATATATATCAGCTTCGGATCCCTGAGGAAACTCTTTATCACCTCGACAGTACCATCCGTAGAGTTGTCATCGACGACTATGACATTGTATTTGAAAGATGTCTTCTGCCCGAGGGCCGAGGAGATGGCGTCTCCGATGGTCCTTACCCTGTTCTTGCAAGGAATAACGACAGACGCCTCATACCCGAAGCCTGGCACGTTGAGATCCACCGGCTCAAACTCAGGCTCGAGATAGCCTCCGATGTCTTTCAAATGACCGGTGCAGACTTTCTCCATCTCGATCTGGACATCCCGGTTTTTGGGATCCACATAATCGAAAACCTTCTCGCCGGACCTGCGGGTGTCGGTCTCTACCTCATAATAAAGGTATTCATTGATGTGTACAAGGCTACCCTTCCGCGACACCTTCAGGCGAAGGTCGTACAGTCCGGCATATAGATAATCCTCCTCCATCCGGCCGACCGCCTCTTTCAGGGCCGAGGTCCTGTAGATGAGCACAGAACCGAAATCGAAATCATCCCTGAGCGAGCCGAGCTGGTAATCGATCACAGGAGCGAAGGTCCTCTCTCCGGAGACTTCCTTTATATGATCCGAATAGACCATGGACGCCGACGTGTCCTCGGCCACAGAAAGGAACCGCTCAAGCGAGTACGCCCCGAGACTCAAACCGGTCGTCTTAGTGTAAATCATGACAAAAGGAGCAGTGGCCATTGAAGCTATGGTCCTCAAAGAAGCCGTGCCGCTGAAAGAAGCCGCGTCAATCGGGAACACTCCCGACACTTCATTCTCCGCTTTGAGATTCGCCATGGTCGAGGCAGCCTGCTCTTCGCTGACATAAGGGATAAAACAGTCGATTCTTCGCATTATTATAGATAAATTGGTTAAGACAAAAGTAAGAAAATATCACTAAAGATTAATATATTCGCGTAACGATGAAAATGACTCAAGCCATATGGACAGGAAAGTTGTGATAATCCCCACCTACAACGAGAAGGAGAACATCGAGGCAATCATCAGGAAGGTCTTCTCCCTTGAGGGGGAATATCATATCCTGGTCATTGACGACGGTTCTCCCGACGGGACAGCCGCCATAGTCAAGTCTATGGCGGAGGAGTTTCCCGAAAGGCTGCATATTATCGAGCGTTCCGGAAAACAGGGACTCGGCACAGCTTATATTACCGGCTTCAAATGGTCTCTCGAACATGGGTACGACTTCATTTTCGAGATGGACGCCGACTTTTCCCATAATCCGGATGACCTTCCAAGACTCCATGAGGCCTGCGCCGAATGCGGCGGGGTCGCTGTCGGCTCCCGCTACTGTGATGGAATCAGCGTGGTCAACTGGCCCATCGGCAGAATCCTCATGTCCTATTACGCCTCCAAGTACGTGAGGTTCATCCTCGGGATGAAAGTCCACGACTGCACAGCCGGGTTCAAGTGCTACAGCCGCCGATGCCTCGAGGCCATTGATTTGGATGACATACAGATGAAAGGCTACGGATTCCAGATCGAGATGAAATACACCGCCTACAAGCTCGGATTCAAGGTAGCCGAGGTTCCGATCATATTCGTGAACCGGAAACTTGGGACCTCCAAAATGAGCAGCGGGATTTTCGGAGAGGCCTTCTGGGGAGTCATCAAATTGAGATTCAGAAAGTTCCACCGTAAAGGGCAGTGATGTCGGTCACCCTCCTCAAAAACGCCGGAATTGTCACGGGAGCCTCCGTCATGAAGGGGACCCTCGGCATCGAGGGCGAATTTATCTCGGGGATATGGGAGAGAGTTCCGGATATTCCCGGAGCTGAGGTGATTGACCTGGACGGAAGGATAGTCATGGCAGGGGCTATCGACGCCCACGTACACTTCCGGGAGCCCGGGATGACAAGGAAAGCGGATATTGGGAGCGAGTCGTACGCCGCGGTCTTAGGAGGTGTCACCTCATTCATAGACATGCCCAACACCTCTCCTCCAGCCACATCATTGGAAGCGATTGGGTGGAAACTGGACAGGGCCAGTGAAACCTCTGCCGCCAACTACGGGTTCCACATCGGAGCCACGAACTCCAACTCGACCGCAATACTGGAATATATCTCAGAGGGCAAGGCTGATCTGTTCGGCGGCATCAAGGTGTTCATGGGCTCATCCACAGGCGATATGCTTGTGGACAGGGAAAGCGTTCTGGAGGATCTTTTCCGGATCAAAGGCAAGACAGTACTCATCCACAGCGAGGACGAGAGTCTCATCAAGAGCAACCTGGCCAACGCGAGGAAGGAATATGGGGACAATATCCCCTTTGAGGCCCATCCCCTCATCCGGAGCCGTGAGGCATGCGTGAAATCCACCCGCAAGGCCATAGAGCTGGCCATAAGGCACGGCACCCACCTGCACATTCTTCACGTCTCGACCAAAGAGGAAACCGAGCTGATAAGGGAAGCCAAGCGATCAAACCCGCACATAACAGCCGAGACTTCAGTCAACTATCTATGGTTCAGCGATAAAGACTATAAAAAAATGGCCGGAAACCTCAAATGCAATCCGGCGGTCAAGACTTCCGATGACAGGGATGCCCTTATCGAGGCCATAAAAGACGGGACAATCGACACGATCGGATCCGATCATGCCCCTCACCTGATGGAGGAGAAACTCAGGCCCTACTTGGAATGTCCTTCCGGTTTACCCACAATCCAGCAGTCCCTGCCCGCCTTCCTCACAATAGCGAGGGACCATGGTCTGCCTCTCACAAGGGTCGCCTCCGCGTTATCTGAAAGAGCGGCCGGGATATTCGGGATCGAGAGACGCGGGTTCCTGAGGCCGGGATTCTACGCTGACATTGTCGTCATCAATCCGGGAAAGGAGTATATGGCGGGTAAACCCGCATACAAATGCGGCTGGTCTCCCTACGAAGGGTGCAGCCTCATAGGTGAGATAGAGAAAATCTGGGTCAACGGGGATCTCGTGGTGAGCGACGGCAAACCGTGTACTGGGACAAGACAATCCCGACCACAGCCACTCCGATTCCGATCCATTGGACAAGACACAGGCGCTCACGACCGATAACCTCAGCGACGAGGGCGGTCGCGACACACATCATCGCAAGGAAAACACTCGATTTGGCCACGCCTAACCTTTTGATAGTCATAGCCCAAAGGGAGAAAGCCAAGCTTGAGCACAGAAGGGCCAGGCATAAGATAGGCCGGAAGACCTCCCAAGAGGTGAACCTTGGCTCATAATTCTCAAGTCCCTCAACCAGGAAAAGTGGCAGCATATAGACAGCCCCGACCAGGAACTGGTACATGACTATCACCTGGGGACGATAAGTGGAGGACAAATGCTTGGTCATGGTCGCGTGTCCGACCTCCGCCAGCACGGCTATAGCGAGAAGGACAATCCCAAAAGCGAAGTTCCCGGGCGTACCACATTCCGCCCGCGAGAGCAGCACCAGGATAATGCCAAGGAAGGTCACCGCGATCCCGACGCGGTTCAGGAGGGAGACCCTCTCCCTGAAGAAAACCATCCCGGCAACAACAGAGAAGACAGGAACGGAGGCCACGATCATCGCGCTGATTGTCGGTGAACCGGTCTCTTTTATACCATAAGTCTCACAAAGGAAATACACGAGAGGTTCAAAAAGCGAAAGCAGGGCAAATTTCCATAAGTCTCTTATCTCCACCAACTTGAACTGTCCCGTAAGCAAATTGAACAGGACAAGGATCAGGTCGGCGAGAAGGACGCGCAAAGGAACGAAGTAGAAGATGGGGATCCCAAGAGCGATCAACTGGTCGCTCCAAATATATGACATACCCCATAGAAAGATGGAGGCGGATGATAATACATATATTACCGCCTTATTGTCACATAAACTCCATGAGACACCAGCAGACAACGCGAAATCGTTTTTAGATTTTCGCGAATTTAAACAATCGACATTAAGATTTATTATCAAAACGTCGAAACAAATTACAATTTAGAAAAGGAAAACCCTATTTCCCCAGCAATCTCAAAGATATGCGTTTCCTGTCGAGATCCACATCGAGAACAGAGACCTTGACCTCCTGATGGAGCTTGAGTTTGGCTCCGCGCGTCTGGGATACATGGATAAGCCCATTCTCGTGGATCCCGATATCCACAAAAGCCCCAAAAGCAGTCACATTGGTCACGATTCCGGGAAGTTCCATCCCGGTCCTCAGATCCTCTATCTCGTGGATGTCGTCAGCGAAACTGAACTCCCTCGCCTCCTGCCTCGGATCAAGGCCGGGTTTCGAAAGCTCCTTCAAAATGTCATTGACAGTCGGCAAGCCGAAGTCCCCTTCCACATACTTGGAAGGATCTATAGTCTTGATCAGCGCCTCATTTCCGACAAGTTCCTTCTCGGACACTTTCAGATCTGCCGCCATCTTCGCGACTATATGGTAACACTCAGGGTGTACCGCCGAATTGTCCAACGGATTGGCCGCCCCGCGGATCCTGAGGAAAGCCGCGCATTGCTCGAATGTCTTTGGCCCGAGCTTCGGGACCTTATGGAGCTGCTCCCGTGAGGTGAATCCGCCCTCGGCATCCCTGAAAGCCACGATGTTGGCGGCGAGAGCCGGGCCGATCCCCGAGACATAACTCAGGAGATAAGGACTCGCGGTGTTCAGATTCACACCGACACTGTTGACACATATCGCCACGGTGTTGTCCAGCTTCTCGCGAAGGAGCCCCTGGTCCACATCATGCTGGTACTGACCGATTCCAAGCGACTTCGGATCGATCTTCACCAGCTCGGCCAAGGGGTCCATCAGCCTACGCCCGATCGAGACAGCACCCCTGACAGTCACATCCTCATCGGGGAACTCCTTGCGGGCGACCTCGGAGGCCGAATAAATCGAAGCCCCGTCCTCGCTGACCGTATAGACCTTGACACCATCAGGGATACCGACCTTCCTGACAAAATCATCAGTCTCCCTCGAGGCGGTACCATTGCCTATAGCGATCGCCTCAATGCCATACCGCTCAATCATGTCCGACACGGCCATTATCGATTTGACCTTCTCATTCTGAGGGGGATGCGGGAATATTATCGTGTGATGGAGCAGGTTGCCATGCTCGTCAAGACAGGCGATCTTGCATCCGTTCCGGAAACCAGGATCAATGGCCATGGTCCTTTTCTGTCCCACGGGAGGAGACAGGAGCAGCTGCGTCAGGTTCTCCCCGAAAACGGCAATCGACTCGATGTCCGCCTTCTCTTTCGCCTCCTTGATGACCTCGTTGGAGATCGACGGCTCAAGCAGACGCTTAAAGGAGTCGTCCACAGCCTCACGGATCTGTTCGCCCAGTCTCGGACCGGGATACCCATGCTCCTGGCAGAAATCATAATAAATCTTATTGCCGCACTTTCCGGGATCGGCGTCAAGCCCGACAGTCAGGTATCCTTCCTTCTCCGCTCTCAGGATAGCGAGGAGATTATGGGACGGAATCCTTTGCAGAGGCATCGAGAAACTGAAATACGCCCTGTATTTAGACGCCTCCGGATCGGAGGAGGCCGCCTTGGTCGCCTTGGACTCGACGCGGCGGGTCCTGAATATCTGGCGCATCGCCTCCCTGGTTTTGGCTGACTCCGAGAACCTTTCGGCCAGGATATCCCTCGCACCCGAGAGAGCCTCCTGGACATCAGCCACCTTTTCCCCCACATATTTCCGGGCCTCGGACTCAGGATCCGAGATCCGGGCGTTCCACATCTTGTCCGCAAGAGGCTCAAGCCCCTTTTCCCTCGCTACCGTGGCCCTGGTGCGACGCTTTGGCCGATATGGCAGATAAAGGTCCTCCAACTCACTGGACACCAAACAGTTCTCGATCTGGCTCTTGAGATCCGGAGTCAACTTCCCCTGCTCCCCGATAGTGGAGAGGATACTTGCCTTACGCTTGTCCATCTCCAGGAAAACATCACTCCAATGCTTGATCTCAGCTACAGCCAGATCGTCCAACCCGCCGGTCTTCTCTTTGCGGTACCGGCTGATAAAAGGAATCGTCGCCCCCTCGTCGAACAAGCCGACGCAGTTCTCAACCTGCCAGTCCTTGACAGAGAGTTTCCGGGCTATCTCTTTAATGTAAAGCGATTTCATATCTAATCCTGAGAGAATATCCTTAACTCATCCCTGTAAGCCGAGAATATCTTCGACTTTGAGACGAAACCAATATATGCCCTGTCCGAACGCCTGACCACAGGGAGATTCCAGGCCGATGTGGTCTCGAACTTTCTCATCACCGAATCCATGGCCTCATCCTCATAGACATACTCCACAGCGCTCCGCATGAAATTGAACACGTGCAGCGTGTCATACTCCCCGGCCCTGAACATGTCCTTACGGATGTCCTCAAGGGACACATATCCTTGAAAACGCCCCTTGGAATCTATCACCGGAAAGATATTCCTTGAAGACTCTGAGACCACCTCCACGAGCCGCCCGAGAGTGTCGTCTATCTTTATCGGAGAGAAGTCGTTCTCTATCACATCGTTGACTTTCAAAAGAGTGAGTACCGCCTGGTCGCTGTCGTGCGTGAGCAACTCCCCTCGTTGGGCGATACGCTTGGTGTAGATCGAATACTTCTCCACAAGTCTGGTAGTTCCGAAAGCGATCGTCGCGGTCAGGATCAGCGGAAGGAGAAGCTCGTACCCTCCGGAGATCTCAGCGATGAGGAAGATGGCGGTCATCGGAGCCTGCATCACTCCCGCCATCAGCCCCGCCATTCCCACCAGCACGAAATTCTGCTCAGGGACTGACAACGAGGTGCCGGACAATAGAAGATTCAGCGTCCTGGCAACCACGAAACCGGCGATGGCTCCGACGAAAAGAGTCGGTCCGAAGGTACCGCCCACTCCCCCACCGGCGTTGGTCAGCGTCATCGAGAACACTTTCAGCAACAAGCTCAGCCGAAAGAACACCGGCACCGACCA
>JAFVED010000036.1 GCA_017478125.1 Bacteroidales bacterium
CGGAGCGGGGTTCCCGCCAGCATAACTTTGGCTCAGGGTATCCTTGAGTCCAGATATGGGCTATCGACACTGGCCGCTGACGGCAACAACCACTTTGGGATAAAGTGCCACAAGGACTGGACAGGGAAGAGGCAGTACCACGACGATGACGAGAAAGGGGAGTGCTTCCGGGTGTATGATTCAGCGGAGGAGTCTTTTCGTGACCATTCGGATTTCCTGCGCTATCGCGACCGCTACAAATTCCTTTTTGATTTTGAGACAACTGACTATAAATCATGGGCTTATGGTCTAAAGAAGGCCGGGTATGCCACCGATCCGGGCTATCCTGGGAAATTGATCAGGTACATAGAGGATTATAAGCTCTACGAATACGACACCTTGCCTCTCTCCCAGACTGGAGCTTTGGAGGAGAAGGCCGTGGAGGTGGCCGGACAGGAGGATGCCGCCGCTCAGCCTTCCCAACAGGTCAAGGCCAAGGCGAAGGATAAGCCCAAGTCCGGCAGGAAGTCCGTGAAGGCTTCCAAGAGGAAAGCCAGGAAAAAGGCCTCGTCGGCTGATGAGGAGATCACCGGAAAGATCCCTGAGTCCCCGTTGTCGCTCGAGGAGCCCAAGATGATCGACAAGAGCCGGCTCGAGGAGTTCAAGTTCTCGCTGACGAGGGAGGCTTATTCGAAGAACGGAGTGCCGTTCGTGACCTCTGTAGAGGGTGAGACATATTCCTCGATAGCCGACCGTTATGGATTGTTCCTCAAGGAGATACTCAAGTTCAACGACCTTTCCGCCCCCCAGGAGCTCCTGCCTGGCACAGTGGTGTACCTCCAGGCTAAGAAGAACCAGTCTGAGAAGGGGTTGGACAAGTTCATCGTCGAGGATGGCTCCATGACTCTCAGGGACATCTGCCAGCGTTTCGGGGTGAAGATGTCGAGTGTCCGCAAAATGAACGGCTTCGACTCCGGTTACCAGCCGAGTGAAGGTGATACTATCTTGCTGAGGGGCAAAAGGAGGAACAGGAAATGAGAAAATGGGTTCTGGCTTTGATCCTGGCCGCGCTCGCGGCTGTTGTCGCCATAGGTGCCGTCGGGGGAAGATGGTATGGCGACAACCGCAAGCCTAATTTCTCGGGTAATGCCGAATTGTTCGTCTATCCAGGCATGACGGCCTCCATGGTGGTTCAATCCATCCCGGACAGCGTGGTGCTGAGGCGCCGGAGCCTGGAGAGGGTGATGTCTTCGTTGAGTGACGGTGAGTTGAAGCCGGGTCATTATGTGATCGGGAAGGGGAAGCCCAGCGTTTATGTCCCCAGGATGCTGAAAGCTGGTTGGCAGACTCCGGTGAATCTCACATTGTCCGGCACCATGAGGCAGAAATCCGCGATAGCCAGGAAAATATCCCGGCAGATGATGTTGGATTCGGCCGCCGTGGCGGCGGCTCTCGAGGATGAGGAGCTGCTGTCAGCTTATGGCTTCTCTCCGGTTGATGTGTTTTCCCTTTTCATTCCCGACACGTATCAGGTCTATTGGACTGATTCCATGAAGGAGGTCCTGGACAAGCAGAAGGCCGCCTATGACGCTTTCTGGACAGCGGACAACCTTAGGTTGGCCGGCGTTCAGGGCCTGAGCCCGAAGGAGGTATCGATAGTGGCGTCGATCGTGAAGTCCGAGTCGAATCACGCCCCGGAGTATCCTTCTATAGCCGGGGTCTATCTCAACCGGCTCCATCAAGGAATGAGGCTTCAGGCTGACCCTACGGTGGCCTTTTGTTTCGACTATACGCTTAACAGGATCCTTTACAGGCACCTGGAGGTCGACTCGCCTTACAATACCTATCTCCACGAGGGGCTTCCTCCTGGGCCGATCTGTGTTCCGGACAGGGCAAGCCTGAACGCTGTCCTGAACCCTGACAGGCATGGGTACCTTTATTTTTGCGCCAGCGCGGCCATGGACGGTACCCATAAGTTCGCTTCTTCTCTTGCTGAGCACAACCGGAATGCCCGCGAGTTCCAAAGGGCTCTTGATCTTCGTCGTCTTTCCGGGAAATAGCTGGTTTTTAGTTTGTTGATGATGGAAGACAGGATTCGGCAGTTATTCCCCCAGTTTGAAGGGGCCGGGCAGACGCTGGTAAGGAAGGCTTACGAGGTCGCCTCGGAGGCTCTTGCCGGGAAGACCCGCGAGAACGGCCATCCTTTTCTGGAGCATCCGGAGAATGTGGCGTTGATCGCCACCGACGAGATCGGCTTGCCGGCAGAGTGCGCCGCCGCCGTTTTCCTTCATGAGGCCATCCGTATGGGAGGTTGTCATCCTGAGCGGAGCGAGGGATCTGCTCTCTCTGGATTTCCTGACGATGTGGTCAAGATGGTCGATGGACTCAACAAGATCTCCACGATCAAACCAAAGGACACCCGGCTCGAGGCGGAAAATTACAAGAAACTGATAGTCCAATACTCGGCCGATCCCCGTGTGACGGTCCTGAAGATAGCGGACAGGCTCGAGGTAATGCGCAATCTGGACGTGTTTCCTAAAAGCTCCAGGGACAATAAGATTCTCGAGACCCTGATGCTTTACATCCCTCTCGCCCATCAGCTTGGTCTGTACAATATCAAGCGAGAGATGGAGGACATCTATTTCCGCTACACTGATCCTGTCGAGTACAGGGCAATCACCAACAAGCTCAAGGCCACCGAGAGAGACAGGGAGAGACTGATGATGGAATTCATCCAGCCGTTGAAAAAAGAGCTCTCGGACGAGGGATTGAAGTATAAGCTTAAGATCAGGACAAAGGCAGCGTACTCTATCTGGACCAAGATGCGTAAGCAGAAAGTCCCATTCGAAGGGGTCTTCGATGTTTTCGCCATACGTTTCATCATTGATTGCGAGCCTGATCCGAAGGTCGAGAAAGACCTCTGCTGGAAGGTGTTCTCTTATGTGACTAAAGAATATGAGCAGGACACCGGTCGGCTTCGGGACTGGATCACCAACCCTAAGCCCAATGGATACGAGTCCTTGCATATCACTGTCAAGAACAAGCGCGGGGCTTACATTGAGGTCCAGATACGTACCAGAAGGATGGATGAGGAGGCGGAGAACGGGCAAGCGGCGCATTGGTCTTACAAGGGGCTCAGGCACGAGGTCCAGATGGACAAATGGCTCACATCGGTCAGGTATGCCCTTGAGCATCCGAGCGAAGGCGGTCACGAGGATCTTCCGGAGCCTCCCTCCAGGGAGATATTCGTGTTCACGCCCACGGGCGAGCTCAGGATTCTCTCGGCGGGAGCGACCGTGCTCGATTTCGCTTTCAATATCCACACTGGCCTGGGAGTGCGCTGTACCGGCGCGCGGGTCAACGGGAAAGCCGTGTCCATCCGCGAGAAGCTCAAGACCGGCGATGTGGTGGAGATAATGTCCGGCAAGAACCAGAAACCATCCCCGGACTGGCTGTCTTTTGTTGTCACTTCCAAGGCCAGGAGCAGGATCAAGAGGGAACTGGATGAGGAGGAATACAAGAAGGCCGCCGCTGGAAGGGAGCTTTTGGAGAGGCGGCTCAAGAACTGGAAGCTCGAGTTTCCGGATGACATGATCTCCGAGTATCTCAAGAAGGTCAAGTACAATAGCCAGAACTCCTTTTATGCCGCGGTGGCTGACTCGGTGCTGGATGTCAACGATGTCAAGAGCTTCATCCAGGAACACGACAGGATGGTCGCCCTCGCGGCTGACACCGCCAGGGAGGCGGAGGCGGCCAGGATATCTTCCCGCTCTGACGAGTGGGAAGGAAGGCACGTCTCGGACGATATACTGGTACTTAACGCCAAGGATCTGAAAGGCCTTGACTACAAGATGGCCAAGTGTTGCCATCCGGTCTTCGGCGATGATGTGTTCGGTTTCGTCACGAGGACTGAGGGTATCAAGATCCACCGCATCTCATGCCCTAACGCGGCCAGGCTCATAAGCGCATATCCTTACAGGATCCAGAAGGTGCGGTGGGCGGAGACCCCTTCGGGAGGCAGTTTCCAGGGCACTCTTAAAGTCATCACCGGCATCGAGCCATCCGTGATAGGCCGTATCACCGAGGTGATTGGATCGTTCAAGGCGTCGTTACGCTCATTCAATGTCTCGGAGAACAACCGCAATGGCACTTATGAGATCACGATGAGGGTCAGTGTCCCTTCCAATATGGAACTTGATAAGGTAATATCCCAGATCAAGAACCTCCGGCACGTGGTCAAGGTCGGCAGGGTCTAGTTTTTCCAGACTTTCAGGTATTCCTGTAGCGCCCACATCTCGTCGCGGTACTTCGCCGCCTGGCTGAAGTCCAGCTCGGCGGCCGAGTGTTCCATACGGCGTTTGTCCTCGGCGATGGTTCTTTCTATCTGCTCCCTGCTCATGGCCCGGATCACGGGATCCTGGAGTACGGCGGCTAGGTCGGCCTTCACGTAGCCGTCCACATAGGCGGTATTGCCCTCCCGCTTTGAGTCGTGGCCAAGGCCGACAGAAACGCTCCCTCTTCCAAGCTCGCTCGGATTGGGAATATACGTCGGATCCGAGACGGAGTCTTTCGCGCTGACCCTGCCACTCGGGCCGTTGGCGATCCGGGGATTGACGACCTTGTCTGAGGAGCCGTATAGCTCGGAGGCGAGGATATTCCTTTTGACCTCGACCTGGGTCGGGACAATCCCGTGGATCTTGTTGTATTCCATTTGTTTGGTGCGCCTCCGGTTGGTCTCCCGGATTGTCTCTTCCATCGAGTCGGTGACGGTGTCGGCGTACATGATCACGAGTCCGTTGACATTTCTGGCCGCCCGTCCCGCGGTCTGGGTCAACGCCCTGCCGGATCTCAGGAATCCCTCTTTGTCCGCGTCCAGGATGGCCACAAGCGACACTGTCGGGATGTCCAGGCCTTCCCTGAGGAGGTTGACCCCCACCAGCACGTCGAAGAGTCCGTTCTTGAAGTCCTCTATGATTTCCACTCTTTCGGAGGTGTCCACATCCGAGTGGATGTACCTGACCCTTACCCCGATCCGGTCCAGGTAGTCGGTCAGCTCCTCGGCCATCCTCTTGGTCAGGGTCGTGACGAGAACCCTTTCGTCGTTCTCCGCCCTTTTCCGGATCTCCTCAACGAGGTCGTCCACCTGGTTTTTGGTCGGCCGTACCTCAATCGGAGGATCCAGAAGTCCGGTCGGCCTTACGACCTGCTCAACCACAAGCCCTTCCGAACGGTCAAGCTCGTAGTCTGCCGGGGTGGCGCTGACATAGACCTTCTGGCCTGTGATCTCGTTGAACTCGTCGAATTTCAGGGGCCTGTTGTCCGCCGCCGCTGGAAGCCTGAAGCCATATTCCACCAGGACAGACTTCCGGGAGTGATCTCCGCCGTACATCGCCCTGATCTGGGGGATCGTGACGTGGCTCTCGTCGATGAAAGTGATGAAATCGTTCGGGAAATAGTCGATCAGGCAGAAAGGCCTTTGCCCGGGTTTACGGCCGTCAAGGTAGCGGGAATAATTCTCGATTCCCGGACAGTAGCCCATTTCCTTGATCATCTCGAGGTCATTTTCGACCCTTTGCTGCAAACGCTTGGCTTCCAGGCTTTTGCCTATCTCATTGAAGTAGTCTGTCTGGGCCTTGAGGTCGTCCTGGATCATGCTGACGGCCTTTATGCTCCGCTCCCTTGTCGTGACGAAGTTGGTTGTCGGGAATATCGGGACTTCCTCCAGATCCTCAATTCTCGCGCCCGTGACGGGGTCGATAAGCGAGAGCGAGTCCACCTCATCGCCGAAAAACTCAATCCTCACAGCCTCGTCTGAGCCTCCGAGGAACACATCCACGGTGTCTCCCCGGACCCTGAAGGTCCCTCTTTTGAAATCCACCTCAGTCCGGCTGTAGTTGGCGTCCACGAGATGGTAAAGGAGCCGGGTCAGCGAGCGGGTCTCTCCTCTTTTCACCAGCACTGACTGGGCATGGAAATCCTCAGGGTTGCCGATCCCGTACAGGCAGGACACGCTTGAGACCACGATCACATCCCTTCTCCCGGACATGAGAGCCGAGGCTGCGCTCAAACGGAGTTTGTCGATCTGGTCGTTGATGCTGAGATCCTTCTCGATGTAGGTGTCGGTTGTGGGGAGATAAGCCTCCGGCTGGTAATAATCGTAGTAGGAGACGAAATACTCCACGGCGTTGGAAGGGAAAAAGCTCTTGAACTCGCCGTAGAGCTGGGCGGCCAGGGTCTTGTTGTGGCTCAAGACGAGGGCGGGCCTCTGGAGCCTCTCGATGACGTTGGCCATGGTGAAGGTTTTCCCTGATCCGGTCACACCAAGGAGGGTGACGTCCCCAACGCCTTGCTCAAGGGCCTCGCAAAGCCCGTCAATGGCCCCCGGCTGGTCTCCGGAGGGTTTGTATGCCGATTCAAGCCTGAATTTCATCTTCCCTTTCCGATAGCGCTCCGGTGTTTATTCCGTGTCATCGTCATCGTCCAGGCCATAGCCGGCGGCGATGTCGAATTTGTCCCACGCCTCCTCCATCTCTCTCCTCTCCTTTTTGGTAGGTCTTCCGGTTCCCCTGTCCCTTTTCAGGAAGAAAGTCTCTACAGGCGCTCTCAGCTTGTCTAATTCCTCCTGGGGAGTGAGGTTGTCGGCATAGTCCGGAACGAGCTTGGCTCCCAGACGGTGTTGGGGGATCTGCCTTAACCTGTATGAATACTGGATGATACCCTTATGGACATTTATTGTCTCGCCGGGTTTGACCATCCTGGAAGGCTTCGCGTTGGAGCCGTCTATCTTGACCTTTCCGCCCTTGCAGGCCTCGGTCGCCTCTGTCCTGGTCTTGAAGACTCTCAGGGCCCAGAGGACTTTGTCTATCCTGTCAGATTCCGCCATTGTCTCAGTTCCAATTTCTTAAATGAGGGTCATCAGGCGCGTCGGGCTCTTCTGTGGGGCCTGTATATGGGTCGGTATCTGCCCTTTTTAGGGGCACCGCTTCGAGGAGAATTGTATTCTCTTTTGTTGGAAGTAACAAGAAATCATTGACTTCCGATGGGACGAGAGCCGAGTGGCCCGACTTTAAGGCGACCGGGCTGAATTCTTCCGCCCCAGGGCCGTGTTGGATTATGGCCTCACCGGAGACGCAGTGGTAGATGGCGAAATCCCCGGGCTGCTCGCTGAAAATATGCAGAGGGTTTCCCAGCTCCATCTTTGTCACCTTGAACCCTTCGTCTCCTGACGGAGGGACGGGGGAGAA
>JAFVED010000037.1 GCA_017478125.1 Bacteroidales bacterium
ACTCTCAAGGAAATGACTGTAGCTGTTCATATTGGCTCAGAAGACCGCCTGGTCTTCCGGAGAGTTCAGAGGGACTCCGTCGATCGTGACATTGATTCTCGAATCCCCTGCCCCGCGGATCCGCAGGAAGGTGGTCCCGGTTCCGACCCCGTTCTCACTCCAGGACAATACGCCAGGAGTTCCCGAGAGAAGGAAAGGCAGCTCTTTCCCGCTGAAAGAGAATTCCTTAAGGGATTCCCGTCCCACATTAGAGACGGCGAACGGAGCGTTCTTTGAAGCCCTGACTCCTTGTACAACTGAGGCTTCCAGAGCCTCGACCTTTGTGGTGTCACGTTCCTGAGCGTCCAAAGCGCCGCAGGAGAGGATGGCGGCATAAAGAGCCGCGACAAAAGAAAAAACTCGCATAATATAAAATATTAATGCGAGGGACACGCCCTTAGGCGCTATGAGATTACGCTTCCCTTCGGCGGCATTACCCGCATCAGGTTCAATGGGTCTGATCTCAACCGGGACGTTTCCCGGTACCCCCGCTATTTCCGTTCGCGAATATACTACTTTTTCTCCACAAGTTCCACTTCGTAGAGACGTTTCCAGTATTTTCCGGTCAGGTAAATCTTTTTAGTCACAGGATTGTAGGCGATCCCGTTAAGGACATCGGTGTACTCATCCCTCAGATGCCTGGGCAGAAGTCCCGCGCAATCGACAGTCGCCTCGACCTCGCCGGATTTGGGATTGATGATGACAATCATGTCTGTCATATAGACATTCGCCCAGATCTTCCCGTCGATCCACTCGAGCTCGTTCAGCTGGTTCAGCGGCCTGCCGTTGAGCTTGACCTGCAGCGCCTTCTGCTGACGGAACTGCCCGTCCAGCCAATACAACCTGGACGACCCGTCACTGGCGATCAGGTTCTCTCCGTCAGTGGTCAGCCCCCAGCCCTCCCGGGGATAACTGTAAGTCCGCTTGTATTCGAGAGTCTTGGCGTCATAGATAAACGCGACTTTCTCGCGCCAAGTCAGGATGTAGATATTCCCGTTCAGTTCCGCGGATCCCTCAGCGAAATACTTCCGTCCGAAATCCAGTTTCTTCATGGCCTTTCCGCTCTCCAGGTCGACCAGACGGATCGTGGACTCACCGTACTGGCCCGTTGTCTCAACCATCTTGTCGCCCTGGAAAAACAGTCCCTGTGTGTAAGACATCTCGTCATGGGGATACTCCCTAACGACCTTGACCTTATATTGCCTTGGCCTGGCCTCACATGAGGCGGATGCGAAGGTCAAAGCGGCCAGGAAGACGATCATCAAACTCTTTCTCATCTCAATCGAGTTATTTCAACCCTCAAATTTACTCAAAAAACGAGCCTAATCAAATATACAAAGTTTTTTCGCTAAATTCGCGGGAAAGACAGGTGGGGCGATCCGCCGCGCTCCGGGAATCCGGGGTGAGGAAAGTCCGGACAGGTCAGGGCACCCTGCTGGGGAAAGCCCAGGCGGGAGAGATCTCGGGCGGCCGTGACAGAAAACAACCGCCGCCCCGGCGGCAAGGGTGAAAACGCGAGGCAAGAGCTCACGACGCGTTCCTGGCGACAGGACACGGGCACGGCACCAGGGCCTGCAAAACCAAATATACTGGCAGATGAGGGCTGCCCGCCCGATGCCAGGGGGTAGGTCGCGCAGATAAATGGCGGATTCAAAAACAGAAACCGGCTTACGGCCCCACCTTTTTTCTATCTCACAGAATTAGCGACGGCGGTGGCCTCGAGATCGAGAGCCTCGGCAAGGATCACTATCGGGTTCAGGACCATGTAGCCGGTGGACATCTCGATCTGCCATTTGCAGGTCTCGCACTCGCAACAGACGAAATCCGGAGAAAGGGACCTGATCTGTTCGAAAAGCGGGCGTCCTATCTCCTGCGAGTACTTGTAGTTCTCCTTCTTGAAACCATAAGTCCCGGCCATGCCGCAGCAATGGCTGTCCAGGATGGTCAAAGACACCCCCGGAATCATCCCGACAAGCGCTTTTGTGAATATACCCCAACCAAGTTTCTCATTATGGCAAGGACAGTGATAAGCGATCCTCGCGCGGTAGTCATCCTTGAAGGCAAGCCTCACCTCACCTGAGTCGACTTTCTCGAAGATGAATTTCTCGGCCAGGGTGATGCTGTCCCTAACATCGGAGTTGTCCACATCCAGCACGTCGGGATACTCGTCCCGCATAGTGAAAGCGCAGGTCGACGACACAGCCACGACAGGAAGCCCCTCACCAGTGACGACCTCCCGGAATACCCTGGTGTTATGCTCCGCATGGCGCCTGGCCTGGTTCCACAGGCCATTTGAGATCATGGCCACCCCGCAGCACTCCTCGTCAACGAGCTTGACTCCGAACCCAATGGCGTTCATCACCCGAACGAAAGCCTTTCCCACCTCGGGGTGCTGGAACTCGGTCGAGCAACCGTGGAAAAACACCACTTTCTTGGAGTAAGCCTCCTGATTGTCAGCGGCTTCCTTCTTAAACCAACGGACAAAACCCTTCCTTTGGTACTTAGGGAAAGCCCTTGCCTTGTCGATGTCCATCATGACATCCATGACCGCCTTGACTGGCTTGGATGAGACTATGGAATTGACGACAGGAGCGACAGGACGGGCCACCTTCCCCAGCAGGTCTGTGTTAGCCAGTAACCTGTCACGCAAGTCGGGAATATTCCTTGAGAAACGGCGGCGCGCGGAATGGATGAGATCAGCGATTTTTACCCCGGACGGGCAAGCCACCTCGCAGCGCTTGCAATTCATGCAATACTTGAGGTTCTCATCGAAAAAGAACTTGTTTTTAAGGCGTAGTCTCTCGCCATCCGGACCGGCTTGCTTGGGACCGGGATACAGGGGGTTGACAGCCACTACCGGGCAGTACGCCGTGCAGATCGTGCATTTGATGCACTGCTCGAAATTATTGAAGCTCAGATTTTTCTCCTGCATGGTCACTTACCCGATAATATATTCCCGGCCACACTCATAGCCGTCATTATTGCCACTCCGGCCCCGCTCCCCTCGTACAAAGAATCGCATCCCCCGACCTCGGAACCGATCACGAAAAGGTTGCGCACACTTTTCCCGCCTATGAAGGGCCTGAATGACCCGTCACAGACAACCCCGTAGCCATCGTACGCCTGGCGGGCGAAAAAGTCCTCGTCGCACCAGGTCTTCCTGTCGGAGGGGAAGTCCGTGTCCAGGCCGAATACAGGCTCGACCACCTTGGAAGGTGTCGACTCCAGGCCTTTTCCGAACAGATGTCCACTGGCCAGCACATAATTGTCCGCGTCAAGACTGATCGAGCCGAGATTAGTGGTGTGGATAGAAGTGACATAGCCGTCCTCTACCGTGGGATTGACGGCAGTGTCGCCGGAAAGGAAAGTGCCGCCAGCGACCTCGAATGCCTTTTTCAGCCTCATCTGAGTCCTGATTCCAGGGACAGAGGGAGGCATTGTCCCGACGAACATCACCTCGGCGGGAATCATTTCCCTGAGCCACTGGATGATGACAGGGTCGCCAAGACCGAAAACCTCCGGCAATATCACAAGATCCTCCCCGGCGGAGAGTTTCCTCACTTTCGAGCCGAACTCTTTCCAGTTGTTCTCCTTGCCCATGACCCTGGCGATCCCGACGGATCTCATCTCCGTGGGATTCTTCCTCAAGTTCTCCACGTCCCCGATCGAGACCGTCTCCACACGGCAGTCAACACCCCTTCTGGACAGTCCTTCGGCGATAAATCCAGAATTAAAGTCCAAGAATCCGAAAAAATTAACTATCAACGCCTTAGACCACGGGATATTATCCTTTGACTGAAGTAACGTAACATCCTCCATGGCCAGCCATGCCGGTTTCAATGAACCAAGCGGGGTGAGACGGTAACCATTGGCCGGGAAACCGCCCTCTCCGGCGATAGGAGCCGAATGGAGCCTGACCCCGCAGGACTCGAAAAAAGCAGGTGTCTCCGAGACATACCCGGCCATCTTGTCCACTCCGATTTTCGAATACGGATGCTCTTCTGGCAAGAACGACAAGGATCGCATCGGTTCCTTGACCGCGGTGCCGTCAGGAAGCTTTCCCAGAAGCCCGAAAGCTCCTGAAGAGAAATGAAGGGCATTTTGCCCTGCGGAAACTATCAGGCATCTCTGCCCCGCTTTCTGCAACTTGATGCCGCACACGAGCGAAGAGAGGCCTCCCCCTATGATTATAGTATCGGATCTCATCAGTCTTCGTTCAACCCAAGTACCTCAGAATAAACCCATTGTGTGTAAGAACCCTCGCGCAGGGTCTCTCCCCAGGCGATCGGATACATCCCCTTCCACCTCTCACGCATGAACGACTTGAGGTCTTCCCTGGCCTTCGCGGCGCGGCCTGTCGCCTTGGCAAGACGCCCGGCGGCCCTGCAGGCGCAGAGCTCACCCTGGCAAGTGCCCATCCCGACCCTTGTTCTTCTCCTGAGATCCACAAGATCACAGACATCCAGCCGCTCCACGGCGGCGTCAACCTCAGCCACAGTCACTTCCTCACACTCGCAGACCACTCCGCTCTTGTCGTCCTCAAAATCCAGATGGGCGGCCCTGGAGCCGAAACGGCCGACAGAAGCTTTCTGCGCCATGGTCGGGAAATCCCATATCTTTTTGGCGGTCTCCTCCAATCCTCCTCCATCGGAGCCTGGCAAAGGTGCCCTGGCAGTCTCGCAAGCGGCGTCCACGCCAAGCTTACGGCAAACGGTGTCAGTGGCCATCTCCGCCATCAGGCGATAGGTCATAAGCTTGCCCCCCGTGATACTCACAAAGCCCCTGATCCCGTCCCTCGTCTCATGGTCGAGACACACGATCCCGCGGCTGATGTTCCTTCCCGAGGGATCATTGTCAGCGGAGACAAGCGGACGGACCCCGGCATATCCCCGAAGGATGCGGGTATGAGCGAGACAAGGCGCTAAAAGGGCGCCTTCCGAGAGAAGAAGATCAACCTCCTCAGGAGTCACCACCATATTGTCGCACTCCTCGTAAGGAACTCTGGTAGAAGTGGTTCCTATCACACAAACAGTATCTCCAGGCACCAGGATGTCGGCGTTCGCCGGCTTCCTGCACCGGTTTATGACCATACCGTTGACCCTATGGGCGAATATCAGAAGCGCCCCCTTGGCCGGGAACATCCCGATGTTGACACCGGCGAGGGAAGCGATGTGATGTCCCCAGATCCCGGCAGCGTTGACCACAATCTGGGCATAGTACTCTGAGACCTGCCTAGTCGAGCGGTCCAATACCTTGACACCCTTCACGGTGTCTCCCTCCATGATGAATCCCACAACCTCGGAGCGGAGGGCCACCTTAGCCCCGTGGAGCTTGGCGTCAACGATGTTCGCCGAACAGAGTCTGAAAGGATCTACACCGCCGTCCGGCACCTTGACAGCCCCGATGATGTCCGGATTGACAGACGGTTCCATAATGATAGCCTCCTTGGGGTCGATGACCTCCGCCTTTATCCCGGCGGCGAGGCAGGCCTTGACGAAGGTGTCCTGATAGCCAAGATCATCCTCCGGAAGGGTGATAAACAAGCCGGAGGTGTCGTCCACACAGTGGCGGGCGACTTTCTTCAGGATCATGTTCTCGCTGATGCACTCAGCGGCGGACTCCCTGTCAGTCACGGCGTAACGGGCGCCGCTGTGAAGTAGGCCGTGATTCCTTCCGGTCGCTCCGGTGGCGATGTCATCACGCTCTATGAGAAGCACCTTAAGGCCGCGCAAGGCACAGTCGCGCGCGGTGCCGGCACCGGTGATCCCCCCTCCAACGACTATGACATCAAACTCTTCCATCAGCGCCCCGTATATTCCTTTATCTTCCCGCGCAGCTCCCTCGAGAGGCTGACCGGCATATCCTTGTCCGACCTGTCGAGCCATTCGAGGGCGAGGTCCGGCATCCCGGACATAAAGCAACCGAGAGCGATATTATATGCCGCGCAGGCCCGTTTCTCGGCGTTCTTGCTGCCCAAGAGGCTCATCCATTCGATTATGGCCTTGTCCCACTCGAACGAATAAGCCTTATCCGCTCCCCTGTTCCAGGCCGACTCGGCGCCGTCGTAATAGATCACCTGGAAGAAATCTTGTTTCCAATTGGACAGGAAAGTGTTGGCGGCCATGGAGCCGGCCTTGACGGCGATCTCCGGAATAGCCTTGGACGAGCGGACGGAGATATTGTCCCGTCCGGGCTTCCCGTCGCTGTACACCTCGGCGGAAAGGGTCTTGCCGCCATTGAACCCCAGCACTTTGTCATCCTTGTTCATCGAGTCGTAGACATAGACTTTGGTCGTGAATGGGATGGATACGCTGGAGATGTGCGTCGAGTCCGGAGAAACCTTCCTCCCGGACACTTTCAGCGGATCTCCCACCTGGGGATCACCCAGTTCCGGCAGGTCAAAAAGGAACACGACATCTTTCCCGGATTCCATAACCAGACGGACAAGGGTGTCCTTGGCGGAGTAATCGGCCCCTTTTTCTGAATCCATCTTGAAAAGGCCGACCAGCTGCTGCCCACCGAAATAATCATCCTCGAGACGGGACGCGAAACCATCAGCCATCGAGGCGTTGAACTCATTGGCCCTGGAGTCGTCACCTGTAAGATAGACAACGGCCATGGACTTTCCGGCAAGATTGAGACCCGACTTTGAAGGGGTCCTCATCTCAGGCATGATGACAAACGCCTGCGGGGCGCAAGACGCGAGCGCCAGCACCACCGACGCGAGCGCTATTCCTCTGAAAAATGAAGTCTTATCCATATGTTATGTTTATCATTTTACCGGCTCGGCGATAAGGTCATACTCATCAGCGCCGGTAATCTTCACATCAATAAACCTGCCGCGAAGCTCCTCCGGAGTCTTCCCCCAAAAAAGTCCGGCGTCATAGCGGACCACTATCTCACCATCCACATCCGGGCTCTCGAGAGAACTGCGGCACACAAGCACACCGTCAGAATAGTCATCCACCAAGACCCTCTCCATTGTGGCCACCCGGGACTGGTTGAAAGCCAGGGAAATATCCCGCTTGACACTCATCAGCTCGGAGAGTCTCTCATTCTTTTCCTTCCGGGAGATCCTGTCCCGATAATTGGCCGCGCCGAAAGTGCCTTCCTCCTCGGAATACATAAAGGCGCCAAGCCTCTCGAAACGCGCCTCCCGCACAAAGTCAAGCAACTCCGCGAAATCCCTTTTACCTTCTCCGGGATGGCCGACAATCATCGTTGTCCTGAGAGCGACTCCGGGGATCCTGTCCCTCAACTCGCGTACAAGTTTCCTTGTCCAGGCCCCGTCGACCTGCCTGCGCATCTTGGACAGGACCTTGTCGGAGATGTGCTGAAGCGGAATATCCAGATATTTGCAGACCTTCGGGTTAGAGGCCATCTCGTCGAGGACATCCTCCGGGAAGTCAGCCGGGTAGGAATAATGGATCCTGATCCACTCGATCCCCTCAACCTCGGAAAGGCGACGGATGAGCTCCGCCAGCTTTCGCTCCCTATAGAGATCCAGCCCATAGAAAGTAGTGTCCTGGGCGATCAATATCAGCTCTTTTACCCCAGCTCCCGCGAGAAGCTCCGTCTCCTTGACAAGTTCCTCGATCGGTACCGACTTGTGCGGCCCACGGATCAAGGGAATGGCGCAATACGCGCAGCGACGGTCACAACCCTCGGAGATTTTGAGGTAAGCGTAGGCGTGGGAGTCAGTCCTGCGACGGCCCGTATCCCCGCCGACACGTCCTCCCAGGGATCTGATCAAAGGATCCTGGTCTCGTGCCCCGAACCAGCCGTCAACCTCCGGAATAAGTCCGGGGAGCTGCCCCATATATCTCTGGGACAGGCAACCGAAAACCAGCAGCCTGCCCACTTCCCCCGCTTTTTTCCTCGCCGCCGAGGCAAGCACGGTCTGGATGGATTCCTCTTTGGCGTCTCCGATGAAACCGCAGGTATTGACGAGAAGGATGTCAGCCGGACCCGACCAATTCTCTGGCAGGATATCGTACACGCCATCGAGCCGGGCGAGAAGACGCTCGGTGTCAACCGTGTTCTTGGAACATCCCAACGTGATGACCTGCAATGACTTCATCTTATTCCGCCTTTTCCTCTGTCTCCTGTGTCTCCTCTTCCTCAGGATCGGAAAAGTCAAAGGAGGCGAACTGGAGTATCTCGTTGTACCACTCGACCACCTTCCTCATATGAGAGACATAGAAACGGTCGCCGTCATAGTCGGGAACAGCCTTGGCGAACAACGCCTTGAGCTCTCCGGCGTCCGCCTTGGAACCAGGTGCCGGGGCCTCTCCGAGAACCTCCCTCATCTTTAGAAACACTTCCTGGAGCTTAATCTCACCCTCGGTGGTGTAGATGGAGATGTCCGCGAGAGTGGTTATACGGTTCTTGGCACCGGCGACTGTTCTTTTTCCGTCAGAGAGAGTCTCGACTATGGCTCCTCCGCGAGCCTGGGCCAGATAGCGGTAAAGGCCGTGCTGGCCTGAGATAGAGAGAATTTTTGTCAAATCAGTTTTCATATCCGATAAATTTAAACATTTTTCTTAAAACTATCGCGAATTCAACGCTCTGAACGCCCTGTCGACCTCATCCGGGAGATCCCCAAGGGAACCGTCGTTCCGGATAATCACATCCGCCCTCGACAGGTCGAAGCGCTGGGCGGACATCCTGCGGATGATCTCGGAGGGATCGGCGTTGTCCCGCTCACAAGCCCTTTTGAGGCGCGCCTGCAGCGGCGCGTCCACAAGCGCCACATAATCCACCATGGCGAGGAATTCGGGTTTCTCAAGTATGATGGCGGACTCCATGACACAGAAAGGACGCCCTCCGAAGAAATCCGGACTCTCAGGCATATCCTCGAGCCTGGCCGACCACATGGCCTTCCAACGGCGGAAATCCTCCCTGACAGCAGGATGGACCAACGACTCGAGAACCTTGAGTCTCTCCGGGGAGGAGAACACCACAGAGGCGAGTTTCTTAAGGTCCGGCTCTCCCGACAGGTCGCGGAACGACTGTCCGAAAACGCCCTCGACAGAATCCAACAGGGAACCATCTTCCCTGTAGAGCCTCTTGGCGGCTGAATCAGAGTCATATACAGGAATTCCCCGCGATGAAAGGATGGAACAGACCTCCGATTTCCCGCTCCCGATTCCTCCTGTGACAGCTATCGTCCTCATTTTGAGCTCTCCTCTACACAATCGAACACCTCCGGCTCGATCGAATACTCGATCACACCGTCGGGGATCTTGGAAGGAATTGCCATGCACCGTCCCCCGATCGACTTCTGGAAGTCGGAGTAATCAATATGGAAGCTCACCAGGTCCGACGGGTCATGGGTCAAGGGAAAAACACACTTGAACACCACCTTGGCCGTGGAGGGATAGACGGAAAGCTTCAATCCGGCGGGAACGTTCCTGGGCGTCACAGTGACATCGGTCGCGATCTCCACGAAACGGGTGACGTCCAAGGAATAACCCACCTCCTCCACAGACATCCTCACACCCTGGACGGACTCGAGTCTCACCGAGCCGTGGGCGCTGGACTTCAGGTTGTCAAGCTCGATCGCCTTGGTGAAAACCTTGCTGATGGTCTCCAGGTGGTATGGCTCACCATAGACGGTCACGGAATCCGGCTTGAGATGGAGCGGAGCCATGGCCATGTACTGGGGCTTGTAGGAGAGGGACGTGACAGCCTGGACCGGGACCCTCCGATGGTTCTCCGCGGGGAAGCGGAACTGGAAACTCTCGGAAAGGAAAGACTCCAGCTGGACCCCTTCCCCGAATATGTCCGAGACATAATTGCCCAACTCCGCGGAGGTTATATAGAACATGTCCCCTTCCGCCTCGTGCATGTCAGCAGAGTTGAAACGCACGTGTACGGCCTCTTTCTTGGCTTTGTGCCTCCCGCGGAGTATCGTGAAACCGGACGTGCGGCACCTGGCCGCGATTGTGCTTGAGTTGGAGGACATAATGGAATGACCCTCGATATTGCACTCAGCGATGACCGGGACCGACAGAGTCTCAGAATAGTTAAGGGACAGGTTGTGGATCAACCAGATACCGAAAGCCAGCAGAAGAGACATCAGAAACACTCCGATGTCCCTTCCAGGGATCTTATGTTGGCGTAGTCTCAACTATTTAAGCCTTGGGGGCATCCTCGGTGAAATCCCTGACGATGGAGTTCTTGTCCACCCGGAGTTTCACATCCCCGTCAACCTTGATGAGGACAGAGCGCTCCTTGATCTCGTCGACGGTGCCGTAGATACCGCCGGCAGTCACAACCTTGTCTCCCCTCTTTAGCTCATTGCGGAACTTTTCGAGCTCCTTCTGCTGTTTGCGCTGGGGCCTGATCATGAAAGCCCACATGATGACAAACAGAAGGATCATCATGATCCAGAACATTCCGCCGCCTCCGGCGGGAGCCTGCCCCGCTCCGGCGGCAGCCTGCAACAATGTGATAGTTAAAATATTCATCTCAAATCAATAAAAACCAAATGCGAATTTAATCAAAATTCCCCGTCTTGACAATCTCCCCCTCAACGATCAGCTGTTTGGCGAGACGATCCAGCAACCCGTTCACGAACGAGCGGCTCTTCGGGGTACTGTAGTACTTGGATATCTCGACGTACTCGTTGATGGTCACCCTGAGAGGCATGTCAGGGAAAGCCTTGGACTCGGCCAATCCCATGATAATCAAAACAGTGTCGGTAGTGAATAGGCGATCCTCCTTCCATTGGTCGGTACTTGAGGCGACAAGAGGGAAATACTTCCCATAGCAGGAGTACGAAGTCCGCAGGAGTCTCGTCACGAAATTCCTGTCACTCTCCGCCGGCTTGGGTGAGAGCATGTCACTACGGTACAGGGGCGGGAGTTCCCAGCGATTGCCTTTGGCGAAAGACTTCATGGTGTCGCAACACACGGTCAGGGCATAGGCGAGGTCATCGTTCCACCATATCGACAAGTCCTCTAGGATTTCCTCAAGCGCGGCGGAGTCGACGAACTCCTCCTCGAACATCTTCACGAAGAGAGCGGCGTCCTTCGCGACGGACCTTTCTGGATCCGCCATATAATTCTTGAAATATCGCTTGCCGGTCATCGAGTCATAGGTGTCCCTGATGAAAGCGTCGAAAGGATCCCACGACAATTTTCTCCTCGCGAGCAGTTTGGTCAGGTCAGGATCACTGTCCAAGAGAGGAGCGATGGAGTTCCCGACGAATTTCATGTTGGGGTTCCTCTCCTCCTCCGTGGGGTTGAACTTTCCCTTGGCATTCTCGATCCTCGCGGCAGCCTCCCTGGTCAGGTATGGAATGACGGACAGCATGAAAAGATAAAGCGAGCGGGTGGCCTCACAGGACACCTCAAGCTCAGATTCCGCCTCCGCCAGGGACTTCGACGGATCCTCCGCGCAACCGTACATCACTTTAAAGGCTTTTATCCGAAGAATTCTTCTGTTGAGCATAATATCGAGAAATTTTATGCAAATATAACACACAATTTCAGATTTTTCTTAAATTTGTATGATTACAAACCTTATCACAGATGTATAAAGACGAAAACGAGCGGTCTTTTTATTCCGACCGCAACTCGGACGATGTGTGGTCAAAGCCCGTCAGGGCCGGTAAACGTACATATTTTTTTGACGTTAAGACGACCAAAGGCAACAACGACTACTATCTTACGATAACAGAAAGCAAGAGAAGGCAGGAGGCCGACGGCAGCTTCTCTTTCGACAAACACAAGATTTTCCTCTATAAGGAGGATTTCGACAAATTCAGGGAGGGACTGGAGGAGGTTATCGCTTACATGAAAGAGAACCTTCTGAAAGACGTTCCCGAGCACACCTATGAGTCCTGGAAGGCCTCCGGAGAACCGGAAGTGGATGTTGACTTCGAGGAGCTTTAGGATGGAAACATTTAATATTCACATAATTATTAGTTTTAAAAATGAGTAACGACATGTCAAGACGCTCATTCCTTAAGAAGGGATCCGCGATGGCTGCCGGATTGGCGGTGGCTCCTGGAATCATGATGGCCGGAGAAGCCCCCAAGACCGACAAGAAGAAAAAAAAGGTGACACCCCCGGAGAAACTGAAGATCCTCGGCGTCGGTATCGGAGGACGTGGAGCCGCTGACCTCGCCGCCATGGAGACCGAGGAGTTCATCGGTCTTTGCGATGTCGACTGGAAGTATGCCGACCACATCTTCAAGAAGTATCCGGACGCGAAGAAGTACAAAGACTACCGCGTGATGTTCGATGAGCTGCTCGACCAGGCTGACGCCGTCATGGTCGCGACCGCCGACCACACCCACGATATCATCGCCGCCCAGGCGATCGCCGCCGGCAAGCATGTCTATGTCGAGAAGCCTCTCACCCTGACTGTCTATGAGGCCCGCCTCCTCACCAAGCTCGCCGCCAAGCACAAGGTCGCCACGCAGATGGGTAATCAGGGCGCTTCTGGCGCCGGGACCCGCCAGGCCCTCGAGTGGCTCTGGAACGG
>JAFVED010000038.1 GCA_017478125.1 Bacteroidales bacterium
CTATCCTGCCGGTCCTTCGGACGGTCATCCCTTCGGTCACCTCGTCGGTAGGTCCGAGGAGGACGGCTCCGACGTTGTCCTCTTCCAGGTTCATGACCACCCCCATGACGCCGCTCTCGAATTCCAGGAGCTCGCCTGCCTCGGCGTTCACCAGGCCCCACATGCGTGCGACTCCGTCGCTGACCTGCAAGACCTTGCCCATCTCGTCAAAGCGGGCATCACTGCCTATCCCCTTCAGCTGCTGAAGGAGGATTTCGGAGATTTCGCTGGGCTTTATGTTATCTGCCATATGCTTTATAATTCAAATGATCTCATTAATGGGCGGCATTCATCTCCATGAATCCGCGTCGGATAGTTTCGAGCTGTGTCTTGACGGAAGCATCTATCAGCCAGTCATCTACTTCAAAGACAAAGCCTCCGATAAGGTCTGGCCTCACTTCCGTGGTCATCTGTACGGCACATCCGGTGTTCTTCTTCACGAAGTCTTCCAGCTTCTTCTCCAAAGCGGGAGAAGGAGCAGTCACCTTAAGACGGCACAGCTTGATCTTCCTAGACCGGTACCAGAGCCTCTGGAAAGAAGAAAAGATGTAACGCAGCATGGACACCCTGCCGGAGCGGATGACCAGAGGGATGAACTGCCTGAGTTCCGGCGCAAGCTTCCTGCCGCCGAGGGCGGCCTCGAAAAGCTCCAGCTTCACGGATACGGGCATTTCACCCTTGTCATCCAGCACATGCCTCAGCTGGGGAACCGACGACAGCGCCTTGGAGAGGACCAGGGTCTGGGCCAGCACTTCCTCCCCGCCGCCCGTCTCGTCAACGAGCAGCAGGAGCGCCCTGGCATATCTGGAAGAAATCAGACCCGTGTCCATATGCTTATACCTCCTATTTCAAGTCTCTGTCAGTCAATTCATCCGCAAGCTTCTCAGCATATGCCTGCTGACCTCCCTGCCGGTCGAGTTCACAGCGAAGCACCTTCTCGGCGACAGCAACGGACAGGTCTGCGACCTGACGGCGTATGTCCCGGACGGCGTTGTCCCTCTCGAGCGCAATCTGGTCACGGGCTGCGGAGAGGATCTTGGAAGCCTCTTCCCCTGCCTGGACCTTCGCCTCGGCGATTATGCGCTCTTTCTCGGCGGATGCCTCCTGAAGCATCTTCAGCTGCTCCGCCCTGGTCTTTTCTATGAGCTCCTCCTGCTCCCGGGCAAGACCACGCACTTTCTCTTCGGCCACTTCCGCATCCCTGAGGGCTTTCCGGATCCCATCCGTCCGTTTCTCGACCATATTGGTCACGGTGGGGAGTCCGACCTTTGCAAGGATGAAGAACAATAGGCCGAAAACCAGGACCATCCAGAAGATGAGTCCTATGTCAGGAGTCACAAGGGACATGGCAGGCTACCCGACGAACAGGCCGAGAACACAAGCGATGATTGCAAACAAAGCGGCACCCTCGATCATACCGGCAACGATTATCATGCTGGAACGAAGGTTACCTGCGGACTCGGGCTGACGGGCCATGGCTTCCATGACGGCCTGACCAATCTTTCCGATTCCATATGCAGCGGCGAAAGCAGCTATAGCAGCTCCGATGACGCAACCGAACTTGCCGAGAGATGCTCCGGCAACTGCCTGAAGGATTGTGAAAAGTAACATGATGTTATAGTTTAAGATTGTTTATATGTTTCATTCTTTCTGGTGAGCCAGGCCGATGTAGATCGACGACAGCATGGTGAACACACAGGCCTGGATAAAGGAAATAAGCAGCTCGAGTACATCGAGGAACAAGCCGAAAGCCACTGACACTATGGTCATTCCGCCCAGCAGCAGGCCTCCGTACTTGGCCATGATGAAGATAAGGCACATTACGCTCAGTATCTGGATGTGGCCAGCGAGCATATTAGCGAAAAGCCTCACGGTAAGGGACACCGGCTTCATGATGGCGCTGAACACCTCGATCACCGGCATTATGGGTTTCAGGAACACAGGCACGTCCGGGAGGAAGATCTCCTTGTAATACTCCTTGTTTCCGAAAAGATTGACTATGAAGAATGTGAAGAGGGCGAGGACCAGGGTGCAGGCAATGTTTCCGGTCAGGTTCGCCCCTCCGGGGAAAATAGGGATGACCCCCAGGAAATTGTTCGTAATGATGAACAGGAAGACCGTGATGAGGTAGGGAGAGTACTTCTTGTATTCTTCCTCTCCTATGTTCTCCCGGGCCATGTCATGGATCATCATAATGACCGGCTCCATGAACGCCGCCAGCCCCTCCGGGGCCTTCTTCTCGCTGTCGTGGGTCCTGTACCAGCGGGCAGTAAGGAGCACTATGACCAGGATCAGGAGGGAACTGATCATCAGGGACAGGACGTTCTTCGTTATGGACAGGTCCAGCGGGCGCGTCACGCTCCCGTCGGGAGCCACCTCAACCAGTTTGCTGGAATATTTAAGGGCATCGGTCTGGA
>JAFVED010000039.1 GCA_017478125.1 Bacteroidales bacterium
CTCACCGACAAATTCATTCTGGAATTCAGGATCGTCCTTGATCTTCGCGCCAAGACCGGCTGTCTCGCTCTCATGGTCGAAATAAGCGCCCTTGATGGTGTTGGAGTTCGGCTCGAAAGCGATATAACCCCAGACCGGACCCCATAGGCCGGCTCCATAGACAGGAACGACTGTCGTCCCGTTCTTGAATATGAAAACTGGGATCTGGGCCGTCCCGGCGCCTTTGATGTTATAGTTCTGCTTCTTGAGCTCTTTGGGAGAATAGACCTGGTCGAGGGGCAGGTCAGAGACCTTCTTCCCATCGGGACCGACGATGAAAGCCTGTCCGATTTCCTCGGCATACTTGGCCAGCACGGCCGTGTTGCCCATCTTCTGGAGCTCGGCCTTGGTGGCGAACTTGGCGGCGGTCATCATCTGGGAGATGGTGTCAGCCTTCTCGTTGGCCTCCTGTCTCGATTTGAGGGACTGGGAGACAATAGCCAGGATCGCGGCCACGAGCGTCACTATGACGGTCGTGTAAATAACTGTGTATATGTTACTGTTGGTATTCATATCCTTAAACAATTAAGCGATCGAGACTTTCTTCGCTCTTTTCTTGGTAGCGCTTGACACGACGCAGTGGTCGATGAGCGGAGCGAAGGTGTTCATAAGGAGGATGGCGAGCATCATACCCTCGGCGTAACCGGGATTGAAGAGCCTTACAGTGATACAGAGCGCTCCGACAAGGAATCCGTAGATCCATTTGCCGCACTCGGTCTGTGCTGAGGTGACAGGGTCGGTGGCCATGAATACGGTACCGAAAGCGAAGCCACCCATGACGAGCTGGGTGTATGCGGGCACGTCAGTGGCGCCGAATGCTGTTCCAAGCCAGCCCACAAAGAGAGCTCCGGCTATGGAGGAGACCATGATCTTCCAGCTGGCGACTCCGGTCCAAAGGAGGATGAAGGCACCGATGAGGATGGCGATCACG
This sequence comes from Bacteroidales bacterium, assembly GCA_017478125.1. Classification (GTDB taxonomy): domain Bacteria; phylum Bacteroidota; class Bacteroidia; order Bacteroidales; family UBA932; genus Cryptobacteroides. Next base: position 971 of record JAFVED010000039.1, read on the forward strand.
GAAGTCTCACCGACCGATCCGGGGATTGTGCCGGCGAACATGTTCCAGAAGGTGTAACCGGCGTTGGTGACAGCGTCCATTCCTTCTCCCATGTAGGAGAGGGGAGTGGCGCCTGTGATGGCGTCGGCTCCGCAGCGGCGGGCGATCCAGACCTGTGAGCCGGACATCGAGCTCGGATAAGAGAAGAACAGGAAGGCGCGGCTCAAAAGGGCCGGGTTCAGGAAGTTCATTCCTGTACCTCCGAAGACTTCCTTACCGAATATGACCGCGAAGGCCACGGCGATGGCGAGCATCCAGAGGGGAACGTCCACGGGGACGATCAGGGGAATGAGCATTCCGGAGACGAGGTAACCCTCGTTGACTTCCTCACCCTTTATCTGGGCTCCGGCGAACTCGATCGCGAGACCGACAATGTAAGATACCAGGTAGAGAGGTATAACCTTCCAGAGGCCCCAGAAGAACTGGTTCCAGAAGCCGGGGAGGTCGTGCATGATCTGGTCGTGCTGGTAACCGACGTTCCACATGCCGAAAAGGGCGGCGGGAACGAGAGCGATCACCACGATGATCATGACCCTCTTGATGTCGATGGAATCCCTGACGTGAGCTCCCTTGGAGGTCACGGTCGCGGGAACGCGAAGGAAGGTGTCAAAGGCATCCCATGTGGAATGCAGCCACCCTAATTTACCGCCTTTCTCGAAAAGGCCGGGTTTTACTGTATTTTCTTCCATAGTCATTGCCTTATTACGCCATTTCCTTCAACATGAGGTCGATTCCGCTCTGGATCATGGCCTGGATGTCGTTCTTGGAAGGATCCACGAACTCGCAGAGGGCCAGGTCCTCGGGGAGAACCTCGTAAATACCGAACTGCTCCATCTTGTCAATGTCGCCAGCGAGGCAGGCCTTGATCAGATAGACAGGGAATATGTCCATAGGAAGCACCTTGCCGTAGACATCGGAGCAGACGAATGCCCTGACTCCTCCGTGGGTGTTGGTGTCCATGTTGTACTTCTTCTTGGGAAGAAGCCATGAGAAGTAAGCCATTGAAGAACTGAACTGATTGAATCTCAGAGGATTCGCCCAGCCAAGAAGCTCCCGCTCACGACCTTCCTTGATAAGGGTGACCTGGTTGTCGAAGAAACCGAGATATCCATCCTTGCCGATATTCTCGCCGGAAAGGACATCTCCGCTGATGAACCTGGTCTCGATTGAAGGGTCGAAGCAGCCCTCAAGGGCACTGACGGGAATTCCGGGAAGAGCCTCGACATATCCGGTCTTCAATGCGGCTGGACCGGTTACGGCCACCTTGCGGCTCAGGTCGAGTTTGCCACCGAGGAAGAGTTTTCCGATAGCGGCCAGGGAGAGCAGGCTCAAAGTCCACACGGTCTCACCCTTCTTGATAGGCGAGATGTGGCTGATCTGGACTCCCACATTTCCCGCGGGATGCTTCTGGGAAATCACTGTGTGGACAGTGGCGTCCTGCAGGGCAGCGAACGCGGAGTTCCCGCTGTTGACACAGACATGCACTTTTGCGATCTTGGAAACGGCGGTCACTCCGGCCTGGATGGCCTTGACGTCCTCCTTGAAAGCGAATTCGGCATTCGCCGCCAAAGGAGCGGTAGAGAAAGCCGAGACGGAAATGGCCTTAGGGGTCAGGTCAGGATTGGCGATGACACCGTAAGGCCTCTGGATGATACTTGGCCACAAACCGCTTTTGAGAAGGCTCTCCTTAACCTCGTCAGCCTTGAGGACTTTGGGGTCCTTGGCTCCGAAGTCAACGGCATCCTTGC
>JAFVED010000040.1 GCA_017478125.1 Bacteroidales bacterium
AGCACCGTGTTCAGATCCTTGACCAGGCAACTGGAACCGGAACCTTCCTCGCAGAGATCATCAAGCAGGTCCGTGACAAGTTCGATGGAATTGAGGTTGTCTGGCCGTCCTACGTCGAGAAAATTCTTATCCAACGGCTCCACGGCTTCGAGATCCTCATGGCATCCTACACTATTGCTCACTTGAAACTGTCGATGACGTTGAGGGCTACGGGGTATAACGGGAATTCCAAGGATCGCCTCAACGTTTTCCTGACCAATTCGCTGGAAGAAGCCACTCCACGGGCCGGAGACCTATTCGCCAAATGGCTCTCGGACGAGGCGGACGAAGCATCGAGAGTAAAGACAGAAACCCCCGTCATGATCTGCACCGGCAATCCGCCGTATTCCATTTCAAGCCAGAACAACGGGAAATGGATTACAGACCTTGTCGCGGATTACAAGAAAAACCTCGCGGAAAGGAATACCCAGCCTCTGTCGGACGATTACATCAAGTTCATCCGGCTGGGCCATTACTATATCAGCAAGAAGGGAGAGGGTATCCTCGCCTTTATCTCCAATAATTCCTTCATTGACGGCATCATCCACCGGCAAATGCGAAAGAGTCTCCTGGACGAGTTTGACAGCATCTACATCCTTGATCTTCACGGCAACAGCAGGAAGAAGGAGGTTGCTCCCGACGGAACAGAGGACAAGAATGTCTTCGACATCATGCAGGGGGTAAGCATAAATATCTTTGTCAACAGAACGACTATAGACGCATATAATTAGTACAGATCATTCGGCAACAAATGCCGCCTCTTACCCCAGGAACTGCTTCCTGAAGGCTTCAAGCTTGGCCTCGACGGCAGGGGCATCAGAGGCGGTCGCGCCGAAATAGAACTTGATCTTTGGCTCGGTGCCGGAAGGGCGGACAGTCACGACATCTCCCTCAGCGTCAAAGTATTGCAGCACATTTGACTTCGGAAGCCCTGTCTTCTCAGGCTCGTTGTAATCAACGACCTTGACAACCGGCGACCCTGCCAGCTCCTTTGCGGGATTGGAGCGCATGTCCTCCATGATCTTAACGATCTCCTCGGCACCGGACTTGCCCTTTCGGACAAGGTAGACCATGCTCTCCTTGCGGTAGCCGAACTCAGCGTAGATCTTGTCCATCAATTGGTAGAGGGTAAGCCCCTGATCAGCCGCCCAGGCGGCGCACTCAGCCACCATTGCGCAAGCCACCGGAGCGTCCTTGTCCCGGACGAACTCACCCACATTGAACCCGTAGCTCTCCTCGCCTCCGCAGATGAACTCCCTCTTGCCCTCATTCTCACGCACAACCTCGCCGATCCATTTGAAGCCGGTGAGTACATCGAAGCACTCGACCCCGAACCTCTTGCAGATGTCGGCGATCAGCTGGGTCGTGACGATGGTCTTGACGCAATACTTCGCGCTGTCCAACTTGCCGAGCTCCTTCCAGCGGGTCAGGATGTAATAAGTCAGCATCGAGGCGGTCTGGTTGCCGTTGAACTGCACCATCTTCCCGTCATTGTCCCTCACGGCGATCCCGAGGCGGTCGGCGTCCGGGTCGGAAGCCATCACAATGTCGGCCCCAACAGCGTCTGCCCTTTCAAGGGCCATCTTCATGGCGGCGGGCTCCTCAGGATTCGGGGAGACCACGGTAGGGAAATCACCGTCGCTCACATCCTGGGCGGGGACATTATAGATATTCTTGAATCCGAGCCTGCGCAGACACTCTGGGACGATTCTCACGCCGCAACCGTGAAGAGGGGTATAAACTATCTTTATGTCCTTGTGGCGCTCCCTGGACTCAGGGCTGAGGGTAAGCGAAAGAATGTCAGACATATACGCCTCATCCACTTTCTTTCCCATAAGCTGCACCTCACCGCAGCGCTCCCCTCTCTCGAACTTGACCTGGGAAGGATCAGAGACATTCCCTACCTCCGCGATAATGTCCTTGTCGACAGGAGGCACGATCTGGGCACCGTCTGACCAGTAAACCTTATATCCATTATACTCCTTTGGATTATGGGAGGCAGTAACCATGATCCCGGCCACAGCGCCCATGTACCGGATGGCGTAACTGAGTTCCGGAGTCGGTCGGATATTATCAAAAAGGAAGACGTTGATCCCGTTGGCGCTGAGAATATCCGAGGAAATCTTCGCGAACAATTTGGAATTGTTACGGCTGTCGTAGGAGATGCACACGCGGATGTCATCCCCCTCGACATGCTTCAGGATGTAGTTGGCGAGCCCTTGGGTAGCCATCCCGACAGTGTATTTGTTCATCCTGTTGGTTCCGACACCCATTATACCCCTGAGGCCACCTGTGCCGAACTCGAGATTCTTGTAAAAAGCGTCCTCGAAACCCGCGGGATCGGTGTTCCTCAATTCGATGACTTTCATCTTGGTCTCGGGATCGAAATCCCCCTCAAGCCACTTCTGGGCCGCTGCCTTATAATCCTGTGTCATAAAAAAGCTATTTTTCAAAGTTAAGGAAAAAAAGTCTAAATCCGATGGCAGACCAATAGGAAATTGGCAGCCTGGAAAGGAGTCTCGATCCGGACCCCGAAGATGTGGGCGTCATCGCCGGACCTCACCCCAAGCCGGGACCGGAGCTCATCGCTGGACATCGGAATATTCCGGGCGCTGACCTCAGATCTCGTGAAGCGCTTCCCCACATCCTTCATCCCGGTCCTGTCCATCTTGACCACTTCCTCGACCTCAAAGACCTTCCCAAAAAGGCGGAGATCCTTTACCGCGTTCAGGATGACAGGTTCTGCGTTCAGGATGACAGGATCCGCCACCGGAGCCAACGCCTCGCGGTCTATCGAGAACAGATTCGTCGAGCGGGCCAGTTTGACAAGACCGAAGCGCCCGCAGAGGACATTCCACGCTCCGGCCTTAGCGAGGGATTTCCCTGGCTCAAACAAGAGCCGGACCGCCGCTGACTCCGGGTAGCGAGGCGTGGATGACGCTATCTCGGACGCTCTGAACGAGAGAGTTCCGCCGTCCTCACGGCAGGTCACAGAATACTCCCCATCCCATTCCCTGTCAATCCAGATGAGCAGTTCCTTGCACTCCCCTCCGCTCGCCACGACATGGATCTCCCTCACCCGGTTCCTGTTCCAACCGGTGCCAGAAACTGCCTCAAAGTACCTCTCGCAGTTTCTGTCGATCCTCTCGACCACCATGCTGATGTCCGCCATGGGGGACAATTTCAAAAGGACGTGCCTCGAGACCGAGAGAGACTCCGGCAGGAGGGAAAGGACATCCGGAGAGCAATCCTCAAGAAGAAAGACCTTGTTTCCGTCCTTGGATCTTCTTGCCGGATCATAGTAAATAATATCCGGGACGGTTCCTCCCAGAAGCTCATGGACGGATCCGGGGGCTACCTCACGGCAGGAAAAGCGGACATTGTCCAGACCGAGCTCGGCGAAATTGTGCCTCACCGCGGCGACGATCCGGGGATCACGCTCGTTGTAGAAAACCTCCGAGGCGACAGATGAGAAAGCCCAGGAATCCACTCCGAGACCGCCCGTGAGATCAGCGATCCTGCCTGGCCTCCCCCCGAGAATCCTGCCGGCGAGCGAAGCCTTGTAGAAAGCCGTGACAGTCGAGCCGCACTGCTCGGCGCTGAGGGAAGACGGAAAGACCAAAGAGGATCTCGAGTACCACTCAGGAACCTTGTCCCTCAACTTCAACCGCGCCTCTATGGTGCTGATCGCCAACTCTTTCCCATCAAAAGAAAAAGGCTGCAAATCCTCCGGAGGAGACGGCCAGTCGACATGTGAGAGAAGAAGCCGGGAGATACCGGCTTCCTCATTCTCCAACACGAAACTCTCGAAACTACTCGGCACCTTCCCCTTTCAGATATTTCAGCCAGAAGGCCTTGTTGGCGGCGTTGAAATGGCGCCCTTGGTAGCCTCTGTAACCGTGCATGCCGTCAGGATATATCATCAGCTCGAACTTCTTGCCTCCCTCCTGAAGGGCGTCGACAAGCTTGAGCGTGTTCTGGAAGTGGACATTGTCGTCTCCTGTGCCGTGGGTGAGCTTGAGCATGACGGAGCCGTCATAGTTGTCGTCCGTTACCGGATATTCCTTGGCGGCCGCGGTGACCCTCGTCCTGTCGTAGCCTTCGGGATTGTCCTGCGGGGTGGACATGAAACGCTCGGAGTAATGGGTGTCGTACAGAGCCCACTCATAGACTCCGCCTCCGGCGATCCCGTAATGGAAGGCCTCAGGATGCCTCATGACCAGCAGGGCGGTCATCGTGCCGCCGAACGAGAATCCCTCCACGCCGATCTTGTCACCGTTGACATACGGGAGTCTCTTGAGGTACTCCGCCCACTCGACAAAGTCCTGGACCTCGATCTCATCGAGATGTTTATATATCATGTCAAGCCCCTTCCGCCCGTTGTAACCGGCGGCGCGGCAGTCGAGTACGCACTCGATGATGCCGTTGTCGGAATACCACTGGTAAGGATTGTATGCCCTGAACGCGTCGGACACCTGAGGGGTGTCGGGGCCGCCGTAAATATCCACGTGGACAGGATACTTCCTGGAAGAGTCGAAATCCTTGGGATAAACGATGAGTCCTGGCAGCTCAAGGCCGTCGCTCGTGGTCATGGTGATGATCCTCGGAAGAGTCGGAGCGTCAGGATTGAAATCCGGCCCGGCCATATCAGCGACCTTGAATGACTTGGAAGGCTTCTGGAGATTGAATATCCAGGCCTGGTTCGGGGTGTTTGAGTTGCTCAGGGTCGCGCTGACGAACTTCTTGTCAGGGGAGACCGACATCATGGCAGCGCTGAGAGCAGGATCGGAAATAGTTCTGACAGAGCCTTTTGTGGCAAGATATATCCCAGTCCTGACGTGGGAGTCCCTCTGCGCTGAATACACAACCTCGGAGCTGGTGCCGTCAAAACCCTTCGCCGGCTTTCCCTCATTGACGGAAAGGATGCGCGCCCTCCAGGTCTCGCCCTCCGTGAGGCGCTTGAGAGTCTTGCCATCATAAGAAAGATAATATATCTGTTCCCAACCAGTCTCGAACGAGCGGACCATGTAGAGTCCGTCGCGGCCGAAGTACATCCCCTCGATCCAGTCGAGCCAGGTCTTATAAGTCTCATGATAGATATGGGTCTTGGAACCGTTCTCGGGAGAAACGGCGTAGAGATCCAGGGTGTTCTGGATCCTCGGCTCCCTCTGGATGAAGAAAGCCTTGCTGTCGGCGCCCCAGAAAGGGGTCCCGAAATACTGGTCGTCATCCTCGTTGAAATCAGCCCAGGCGGTCTGGCCGCTGTCGAGGCTCACAATACCGATACGCACCTTTGGATTGGAGTCCCCGCACTTGGGGTACCTGGTCATCCTGACCGAGCCACCCGTGGGAGACATGTTCTCCAGATCGACAGCCCCGCCGGCGTTCTGGCCGAAGCCAAGCTGTAGCCCCGAGCGGTCGGCGTCAGTCGCGACGGCCGAATAGATCGGGAAGAAGGGCACCTCGGTGTTGTCGAAACGGTAGAAACCGATCTTTTTCGAGTCAGGAGACCACCAGAAGGCCTTGTAGCGGGTAGCCCGGCCGAGAATCTCCTCATAGTAAACCCAGGACGAGTAGCCGTTCAGGATCACGTCCGAGCCATCTGAAGTCAGGGCGGTCTCCTTCTTTGTGGCGACATCAAGGATCCAGAGGTTGTTGTCCCTGGTGAACGCGATCTTTGAGGAATCCGGCGAGTAGGTAGGGTTCTCGGCGCCATCGATCCTGAGCGGTGAGGATTGGCGTCCTCCCATCCCTGCCCTCATCATCGGCAAGGTGGCCGGAGCGGGGACTTCCCGGGTCCTCTTCCCGGTAGCGTCATCGACAATGAAATCTTCCTCGGAGACAGAGCCCGGATTATGATAAAAGGCCATCTTATGGTCTCCGATCCATCCCCCCATAGGGAGACGGTTGAGTTCCTGGGCGCCCGCCGTCGCGGCGACGCAGAGAGTCAGGGATAACAAGAGTTTTTTCATGACAATATCTTAATTTTTGAAATAATCATCCTTGAAATTCACGAGATAGACTTTCTCCACCGCCCTTGTCATGGCGGTGTAAAGCCACTTAAGGTCATCGACAGTCAACTCATCCTGCCAGAATGGATTATCTATGAACACACAGTCCCACTGGCCACCCTGGCTTTTATGGCAGGTGATGGCATTGGCGTATTTAAGCTGGAGGGCGTTGAAATAAGGGTCCTCCCTCACCGCCTCGTAGCGTTTCTTTTTTGTGGTGATATGGGAATAATCCTCGTTGACTCCATTGTAGAGCCTGTTCTGCTGCTCGTAAGTGAGGGAAGCCGCTTCCGAGTCAAGGGTATCCAGACAGACCTTGGCCTTTATCTCGGCGTCACCGTAATCCGGAAAAGAAAGGCGGGCATCGGCGAACGAAAGGCCGTACCTCTCCTCGAAATTCCTGATAGACACCAACTTGGCTATGTCGCCATTGGCAATGTAGTCCATTCCCTTGGCCTCCCCGGTGAACTGGTAACAATTCTTCACTATCATGAGTTTTTCCCCCCGGACAAGCCTCTCCTCGTCGTAGAAGACCTGAGCCCGGATACCGGCGTTGTATCTGTTGGCTCTCTTGTTGGAGCGGCAAAGGACAACAGCGTCGTCCTTAGAGTAGTCAGTGTAGTAAGCCTGGTTGAGAGTGTCCAGCAGCTCTCCCCCGCCGATCCTGAATATATCCCCGAAACCCTCGACCTTGAGACCGAGCTCATCCGGGGCGAAAGAAGCGCCACCATAGGGGTCCGATGTTATCAACTCCCTGATCCTGGTGGCGTTCCACAGGATCCCGGACTCCTTCTGCTGACGGACGACCTCAGTCAGAGAGCAGTACGCCACACCCCCGAACCCGTCCATGTAATCACGGGAAAGAGCGGGGGACGCGTCCAGGCCGACCGGGGGAAGCTGCGCGGACTCCCCTATCATGATAAGGCGGCAATCGTTGCCTGACCTCACGAAGTCGACAAGATCCCTGAGAAGGTCTCCAGTGCCGAACATGGCCTGGCCGTTCCCTCCCTGACCATCTATCCCGATAAGCGAGACCTCGTCCACGATAAAGAGTTTGTGGGAGCGCTTGTTCGGAGCGAGGGAGAATTGTCCGAATCCGTCAGAACCTATTGATTTCTGGCGATATATGCACTTATGGACAGTGCTCGCGGGCTTGCCGGCATATTGGGAGAGCACCTTCGCCGCCCGGCCTGTGGGAGCGAGCAGGACGCAGATCTCCTCAGGGACATCGTCCTTGACAGGCCTCAGATCGTCCATAGCCTCGATCACCGCGGCCAAAGCCGTGGTCTTGCCGGTGCCGGCATAGCCGTCCACCACAAGGATATCATGGTCATCACCGACAAGGAAACCGGCGATCTCCGAGAAAAGCCTGTCTTGGCCGGGGGTCAGGCCATACGGGAAATGATCCCGGAATCTCTTGTAAAAGAAGCCGCTCCTGTCCATCACTTGGCACTCTTGCCGAACAACATCATCAGGACCGCGAGCAAAGGATAAATCTCTACACGCCCGAGGAACATGTCGATCGTGTACATCATCTTGGCTCCGGTAGGCTCCGCGCTGAAATTACCCATGACCCCAAGATCACCAAGGGCCGGACCCACATTGCTGAGGGAAGTGAATGTGGCGGCGACGGCGTTGGCGTTATGAGGGTTGACCGCGAGATTGATCGCCAGCGACAAGATGATCAGCATCATGTACAAGGCGATATAAAGGATGTGGGGAGAGATGTCCTCCTGCCTGACGACCCGGCGGTTGACCCTGACCTCATTGACAGAAGCCGGATGCAGCACGGTCTTGAGCCGGTAATGGATCTCCTTGCAAAGAAGAAGCGCCCTGTCCGACTTGATACCGCCCGTAGTGGAGCCTGCCATCCCGCACCAGATGCTCACGAACACCAACATCGCCGACGGAAGCGCCGGCCAGACAGCGTTGTCCGATATTCCGAATCCGGTGGTGGAAGCGTAGCTCAACACGTGGAAGGCGCTGTTGAGGAAACTCTTTCCCCAGGAGGTCTCGATCCCGTTGGCCCTTAGGGAGACCGCCACCACAACACTCGAGACGATCAATATCCACAGATAG
>JAFVED010000041.1 GCA_017478125.1 Bacteroidales bacterium
AGAGAGTGTGCAGATCCAGAGGGGAGTGGGTACGTCTACCAACGGGGACGGGGCCTTCGGAGGCAGTGTCGCCCTGCGCACAAAGGCTGTCTCATACGATCCGTCGGTGACATTGGACGCCTCTTATGGCAGTTTCAGCACCTACAACACCGGAATATCGGTCTCCACGGGTCTTCTGGGCAACCATCTGTCCGCCGACGCCTCCTTCCACACCACCGGGACTGACGGTTTCATCCACGGCACCGCCGGAAAGTCCGGCTCGTGGTACGGGGGACTGACCTGGCTCGGGCGCGGTTTCATCCTGAGATACAGGAATATAGGTAATTACGAGCGTACCGGGCAGGCCTGGAACGGAGTCACCGCCGGCAATGGCGACTACAGCCTGATGGACGGCAGCTATGATGACGGCTCCTGGGGGTACACCACCAAGACCGGGATCAAGACTTACAAGGATATGTGGGAGGCGGGTCTTGGAAGATTCAACAGCCTCTATGAGAGAATTGTGACAGGTTCCGACGGTCTGCTCGTCAAGGACGGTAGCGGCAAATACTCGACGGAAAGATATAAAATGCGGGACGGCTCGTTCTGGCCCAAGACCACGGACAATTTCTGGCAGGACCACAACATACTTTCGGCTTCTTTCGGCCTTGGAGAGGGGTGGGACGCGAGCGTGGCGGCCCATTACACCCACGGCCACGGCTACTATGAGGAGTTCCGCCCGGACAATAAGCCCAAGAAGTTCGGCCTGACCTACCCTGAGGTCAAAAAGACCGACTTCGTACGCCGCAAAGGCCTTGGGCAGGATACCTATGGCCTTGTGGGGAGCGTCCGGCGCGGCGGCGAGGCGCTTGATCTCATCGGCGGATTCTCTCTTCAGTATTTCGATGGAAACCATTATGGGTTTGTGACTTACATCAAGGATCAGGGAATGTCGGACACTTTCTTGTCGAGCGGCCCTTATCAGTACTATGATTCGGACGCGTCCAAGCTGGACGGAAGCGCCTACCTTAAAGCCACATATTCATTCGCGCGCGACTGGAAGGTGTTCGGGGATATCCAGTACCGTCACGTGGGCTACGAGACCTCCGGAATCAACGACAAGTTCTATGAGGAGGGGGGACGCTGGCACAACCAGGAGCTTAGTATAGACGAGACGTACGATTTCCTGAACCCGAAAGTCGGAATCAGCTGGGTGAAAGGACATAACCATCTTTACGCCTCCGCCGCCATGAGCCACAGGGAGCCTTCGAGGGACAATTTCACTGACAATTACAAGTACCCCTTCCCGGTGGCGGAGAGCGTGCTTGACTATGAGGCGGGTTACAATTTCGGCTCTGACAGGCTGCAGGCCGGCGCCAACATCTATTATATGGACTATGACAACCAGCTTGTCCAGACCGGTGAGCTCAGCGAGATAGGGGAGCCTCTGACCACGAATATCAAGAAGTCCTTCAGGACCGGTGTGGAGATCTCGGCGGCCTACAAGGCTCTCAGTTTCCTCTCTTTCGAGGGCAACGCCGCGCTCAGCGTCAACCGTCTCAAGGATTTCACCGAGATGGCGAGTGAGGACTGGGATGACTCTTTCCGCGCGATCCATTACGACGGCACCCCTCTGGCATTCTCACCCTCCGCTATCCTGAACGGTTTCGTGAGGTTCCACGCGGGTGGTTTCGAGGCAGTCTGGCACACTGACTATGTCTCCCGCCAGTATCTCGACAACTCCGGCAACGCTGACCGGTCTCTTCCGGCATACACATTCTCGGATCTCAATTTCTCCTACAAGATGGCGCTTCCGGGGCTGATGGTCAAGGAACTCAAGCTGACTTTGTCTGTCGGCAATGTGTTCAATGGCCGTTATGCCACCAGCGGATGGGTCTACTCTTCAATCCTTGAGGGATACAATCACCCTGACAGCGACCGTTACTACCAGATCGGTTTCGTGCCCATGGCCGGACGCTCGCTCATGGGCGGACTCTCTTTGTCATTCTGACCTGCCGGTTGTCATTCTGAGCGGAGCGAAGAATCTTTTGAAATACGATAATAATCGCTAACTTCGCGTCAGATAAGAGACTGTATGACGCTTCTGTTGACATTCCTTTTAGGAACTCTTTGTATATCTTTCCTTTGCTCCATCCTGGAGGCGACACTGATGTCGACTCCGCTCTCCTTCATCACGATGCGGAAGGAGCAGGGCTACAAGCTCGCGGACAAGTTCCTGGGTTACAAGACAGACACTGAGAAACCTCTTGCGGCGATTCTTTCCCTCAACACCATCGCCAACACTATCGGTGCCGCCGGGGTCGGCAG
>JAFVED010000042.1 GCA_017478125.1 Bacteroidales bacterium
CTGTCCTTCAGCCATTCCACGACCTCCGGGGCGATCTCGATGAACTTTTTCTCTCCGACGAGATCCTCATCCTTTATCCCGTTGACCTCAGAGGCCCTCGGGTCCATCTTCTTCTGGGTGGCTCCCTCATAGTCCCAAGGGAACACCCGCCAGGTTTTCCTCTCGTCGTGACCGTCGGGAAAGACCTTCACGAAACTCAGTTCGACGATGCAGTCAGTGACGATATTAAGCCCCGTGCTCTCGATGTCGAAAAACAGCAGGGGGCGTTTAAGTGAAAGTTCCACAGTGGATTGACTTATGCTTTATTGAACCATTATAGGCATCAGGATGCCACAGATCTTCTCGCTCGCGGCATCTTCCTCGGAAGGGACGATCAGGGCCGCCCTGCGAGCGTCGGCGAACTTCATCACGACACTGTCGCAACTCATGTTGGAGAGAATCTCGCCAAGGAAGGTCGATTTGAAACCGATGGTCAGGCTGTCTCCGTTGTAGTCGCAGGGAACCTTCTCGTAGGCGGCGATGGCGAAGCCCAGATCTTGGGCGGTGATCTCCATCTGGCCGGGATTGAGGTCGAGCTTGATGTGGTTCGAAGCCTTGTTGGCGCAGACCGCCACACGGCGCACGGTGTTGAGGAACAGGCTCCTGTCTATCTTCAGGATCGAGGAGTTGTTCTGGGGGATCACATCGCGGTACTTGGGATACTTCCCGACAATCAGCCTGCAGACCATCGTGGTCCTGCCGAATGTGAACACCACGGTGCTGGAGTCGAAGGCGATCTCCACATCTTCATCATCCTTGTCAACGATGGCCTTCAGGACATTCGCCGGCTTCTTGTGGAGGATGAAAGAGCACTTGGCGGGAGCCTTCACATCCTTTGTGGTGTAGCAGATGAGTTTGTGGGAGTCGGACGCCACAAGGGTGGTGGACTCCACATCGAAATCGAAGAATATTCCGTTCATGGCCGGACGGATCTCATCGTCGGCAGTGGCGTAAACCGTGCTGCTGATGCCCTCGACGAGGCTGGCGGCAGGGAAGGTGACCTTCTCGGCATCGTCGGACGCGCCTTTGATCTCTGGATAGTCCTCGGCAGGGAAGAACGGAAGGACTGAGTTGCCGCTCGTCCATCCGCACTCGATCGAGCTGTCGCTCGCTGTCCGCACGGACAACGGCTGGTCCGGAAGCTCCTTCAGGAGGTCGATGATGTGCCTGGCGGGAACGGCCACGCGGCCTTCCTCCTCGGTGGTGTCAACCTCGATCTCGGTGCGGAGCGTGAGCTCGGAGTCGGAGGCTGTGACCTCAAGGATGTTGCCTTTGAGGTCGAACAGGAAGTTTTCCAAAATAGGGAGGGCGGATTTGGCCGGGATGGCTTTCGAGATGTTCATCAGCCCTTTGAGCAACTCTGTGCTGGAAACATTGAATTTCATATAATGTCACTTTAAATTTTTCTGTAATCACAAATATAAGAATATTCCTTGATATTCGTTGAAAAACTTTTCACTTCGTGGCATATTGTTTGAAAAATAAATCCGCGGAATAATTTTGAACAAAAAAATATGTCAGCAATGAACAAGAATTTCATTACAGTCGCGCTGTCGGTAGTGCTCAGCATGCTGGCGGCTTACGGTGTGCTGAAAGCGGCCAATGTCAGCGACGGAACGGACAAAGTGACCAGTCCGGCATCCAACACAGTCACTAAGACTGTCAATTTGGCACAATCTGATTATCCCGACCTCACCTACGCCGCCGAGGCGGCTGTCGAGGCCGTCGTCTATGTCGAGGTGACCGCCACCCAGCAGTACCAGATGGACGATCCCTTCTTCCGTTTCTTCTTCGGAGAAAGCGCTCCGCAGTCGAGGCAGGTCCAGGGGAGCGGCTCCGGCGTTATCATCAGGCCTGACGGCTACATCGTCACGAACAACCATGTGGTCGCCAACGCCACCAAGATCAAAGTGACCCTCAACAACAACAAGTCCTACGACGCCACTGTCATCGGTGCGGATCCGGCCACGGATGTCGCCTTGATCAAGATCGACGCTGAGGGTCTCCCGACCCTTCCGTTCGGCGACTCCGACCAGTTGAGGCTCGGCGAGTGGGTCCTCGCAGTCGGAAGTCCGATGGGCTACCAGCTCCGCGGCACCATCACGGCCGGTATAGTCAGCGCCAAAGGCCGTCAGATGGCCCATGACCCGAGAGAGAAGGCGACTCTGCAGATAGAGTCCTTCATCCAGACCGACGCGGCTGTCAACCCCGGCAACTCCGGCGGCGCCCTCGTCAACAAGACTGGCGAACTGGTGGGCATCAACACCGCCATCGTCTCCCAGACAGGTTCCTACTCCGGCTATTCCTTCGCCGTTCCCGCCAACATCGTCAAGAAGATTGTAGGCGACCTGATCGACTTCGGCTCAGTGAAGAGGGCGGTCCTTGGCATCCAGATGATCGACCTTACCGAGGCTCTCGCGAAGAAGCTTGAGTACGAGTCGGTTGACGACATGTCGAAAAAATTGAAACTTTCTTCGCTTGAAGGCGTATATATTGATGAGGTTGTCAAAGGCGGATCGGCCGACAAGGCCGGTGTGAAGAAGGGGGACATCCTTCTCGCGATTGATGGGCAGCGTCTTAGCAACGGCTCTGCCGTGCAGGTGAAAGTCAATTCCTTCCATCCTGGCGACAAGGCCAAGTTGACTGTCCTCCGTGAAGGCAAGGAAAAGACCATCGAGGTCGTATTCCAGGGCAGCAGCTCCGAGACAGGAACGGTTGTCGGCGATGGTGAGATAGCGTTCTACGGAACGGTCCTC
>JAFVED010000043.1 GCA_017478125.1 Bacteroidales bacterium
ACCGAAATGTACGCCCGCATCAAGAAGTTCTTGGAAATTTACGCGTGGCATTTTCTCAAAAATTAATTTTTTCTGTTTGTAACTCTTTACTTCAACCCCGAGGGTAGCGGAGGATTCTCCGGTCTCCGGGATTTTCCGCAGTCTCGGCATCCTGCCAATAAGGGCCGGATTGGTTGCACCGGACTGTGCGAATAACGTAAAAACCAGCTGACCAGCTATGCGGCAAACTAACGCTTGCTGAACTGGAAGCGGGCGCGCGCGCTGGGCTGACCAGGCTTCTTCCTCTCAACCTCGCGGGCATCGCGGGTGAGGAAGCCTTCGGCCTTCAGGGCAGGGCGGTAAGCCTCTCTGTCGAGATCACTCAGGGCGCGGGAACTACCGAGCCTGATGGCCTCGGCCTGTCCTTTGGTACCACCTCCGACAACGTTGACCTACACATCGAACTGGCCTTCAGTCTTGGTAACGGTGAAAGGCTGGTTCACGATGTACTGGAGAGAACCGCTCTTGAAATAGTCTTCAAGGGGACGGTCATTGATCGTGATGTTGCCGGCTCCGGCCGAAAGGTAAACACGAGCGACGGCTGATTTACGTCTTCCAAGGGCGTTTTTCTGTTCCATTTGCTCTGTTAGATTTCGTTCAACTTAATTTCTCTTGGGTTCTGCGCCTGATGCGGATGCTCGGGTCCAACGTAAACATGAAGGTTACCGAGAATCTTGGCACCAAGACGTGTCTTGGGGAGCATTCCTTTAACGGACCTCCTCACCAGTTCAGCGGGCCTTTTCGCGAGAATCTCCCTCGGAGTCGTGAAACGCTGTCCACCAGGATAACCGGTGTAGCGAACGTAGACCCTGTTGTCCATCTTGTCTCCCTTGAGAGCCACCTTTTCGGCGTTGATGACGATGACATTGTCACCGCAATCCACATGAGGGGTGTACCCGGGCTTATTCTTACCGCGGAGGATAAGGGCGACCCTGGAAGCAAGACGGCCAAGCGGAAGATCCGTGGCATCAATGACGACCCACTCCTTGTTCACAGTCGCCTTGTTGAGCGAGACTTTTTTGTAGCTAAGTGTGTCCACTGTCTTGATCTTTAATGGTTTAACATAAATAATTGCGATCCCTAAACAACATAGGGGACGCAAAGGTAGCAATTTTTTTTGAAAAAATCGTATTTTTGTGTCCTATAGCTTTTGAAATGAGGATCGGAAACATTGATCTTGGAGACAGGCCCGTGATGCTCGCTCCCATGGAGGATGTGACAGACGCTTCTTTCAGGGGACTCTGCCGGGAGCAAGGGGCGGATATGGTCTACACCGAGTTCATACCCGCGGAGGGGCTCATCCGCGACGCCAAGAAGGCCTACGCCAAACTCAAGACTTTAGACAACGAGGCTCCGGTCGGAATCCAGATCTATGGCAGCGACCCCGACGCCATGGTGGAGGCGGCCAGGATGGCCGACCATGCGGACCAGATTGTCGGCGGGCACGGCTGCGACCTCATCGACATCAATTTCGGCTGTCCTGTCAGCAAGATAGCGACTCGGGGCGCCGGTTCCGGGATGATGAGGGATCCCGACAAGATGGTGATGATCACGAGACGCGTCGTGGAGGCCGTCGGGAAACCAGTGACCGTAAAGACCCGCCTCGGATGGGACGACAAGTCCAAAATCATCGTGGAACTTGCTGAGCGTCTGCAAGATTGCGGGATTCAGGCCCTCACTGTCCACGGGCGCACCCGCTGCCAGATGTACAAGGGCGAGGCCGATTGGACCCTCATCGGAGAGATCCGGAGCAACCCCAGGATGAGTATTCCCATAATCGGCAACGGAGACATCGATTCAGCCGCGAAGGCCAGAGACGCTTTCGATAGGTACGGAGTGGACGGGATCATGGTGGCGAGAGCGTCTTTCGGCCGTCCATGGATATTCAAGGAAATCAAGCACTTGCTGGACACCGGAGAGGAGCTGCCCCCTCCCGGAGTCGTGGAACGCGTCGCGCTCGCCAAGAGGCATTTCCGCCTGTCCGTCGAGCTCAAAGGACTGCCTGTCGGGGTCTACGAGATGCGCCGCCACCTCAGCTGCTACTTCAAAGGCCTCCCTGACTTCAAGGAGACCAGGATGCGCCTCGTGACCGAGAACGACCCCTCAAAAGTCCTGGAGATCCTCGACGAGATCGCCTGGAGATGGGGTGATATACCAATTTCGGAGTCGAAAGGCGTTTATGGCGTCTGATATTTTTGTATCTTTGTGCCGCGATGCTTGACAGGATCATATTAGCTCCATATTATCTGGCACTGAAGCTCAGGCACTTCTGCTACGACCACGGAATCCTTAAGGTGAGGACTTGCGAGGTCCCTACCATCTGCGTGGGCAACATCACCGCCGGAGGGACCGGCAAGACCCCGCACACCGAGATGATTCTCCGCACCCTCCTCAGGAGCGACGACTGGGCATACGAGGACATCGCCGTACTGTCCAGGGGCCACCGGAGATCCACAAGGGGATTCCAGATAGTGAAAAGGGACGGTCCTGTCAAGGAATATGGCGACGAGCCGCTCCAGATAAAGAAGAAATTCCCCGGGGTCACGGTCGCGGTGGACCGTCACAGGGTCAAAGGATGCGATCTCCTGTGCCACCCGGAAAAGCTCAAGACCGATAAAAGGGCCCGGGCATGCGCAGACGAGCAGATAGCCCCCGCCGACCTGATCGTCCTGGACGACGCTTTCCAGTACAGGGCGCTTCGGGCATACCTTAATATTATTCTTATAGACTACAACAGGCCCGTCCATAAAGACCGCCTTTTGCCTTTCGGGAGGCTTCGCGACCTCCCAGAGAGACTCTCGGAGGCGGACATCATCATCGTCTCGAAGTGCCCGGCCTATCTTGAGGACGACAAAAAGGCCCGGTGGGCGGCGGCTTTCGGACTTAAAGACTTCGACCCCCGGACCTGCAAGGGCACTGACAAGCGGGGAAAAGAGAAGATTCTCCTTTTCACGACTATCTGGTACAGCGCCCTCAAACCCATTTTCGAGGAGGCCGATCCAAGGTACGCTTATTCCCAGAAACTGATCCTTTTCTCGGGAATAGCCAAGGATACTCCCCTGCGGATGTATCTCAGCGACGAGCACAAAATCATCCGGCGCTTCCGCTTCGAGGATCACCACAAGTACACCAAGGCGGACATCCGCAAGATCATGAGGGCGGTCAAGGAACACCCCACAGCCGTGGTCGCCACCACTGAGAAAGACTGCCAGAGGATCCTTGACCTGAAGGAAATCCCCGATGAGTTGAAAATCAGGTTGTTCCAGGTCCCGATCGAGGTCGGGTTCCTCTCGGAGCATGAGAAGAAGGTCTTCGAGACCACCCTGCTCAAGGCCTTAAGGGAATTCAAAGCGGGCTATTAGAAAAGGGGTGACTATCAGTCAACGCCTTGATAGCCACCCCCATTATCCTAAAAAATTATTTAGAATCCAGGATTCTGCACCAAATTAGGGTTCACCTGCAACTCGTAGGTCGGAACAGGCCAAGTGAGCCTGTCAGCCCCGGCAGATACGGTTCTCTGATCATAAGCGGTACCTTGCATGATCAGGAGTTTGGTTCCGTCCTGAGGTGTCCTGACGCCGATACCGTCGCCCCAACGCTTGATGCAGCTCAGGCGCAGACCCTCGCCGACAGTTTCCTTGAACCACTCATTTTTGATATTATCCATAGTTCCTTCAGTCAAGGTAGCTTTCCTGGCGGCCTGAAGCTCATTCAGGATCTCTGTGGCTTTAGCGCTATTTCCAGCCTGCGCGTAGGCCTCCGCGGCAATCAGGTACATCTCTCCAATAAGGATAGGCTTCCTGGCATGACGCGCCTGGGGAACATTTCCCGAATTCAGAGCCGGATTATTGTAATACTTGATGAAAGTGTAGAACTCACCCTTGTGATACGAACCGGACACAAAATTCGGAATCTGATTGGAGAACCAGTGAGTGAATCGGAGATCACCCTCATCATACGCCTCAACCAGTTTCTTGGTCGGGAAATAGTAGCTGCGGAAATTCAAGCCCTGCGTGGCATCGTTGTTCGTGAGAGTATAGATGTCGTTTGTCCCATATCCCTCAGACTTGGAAGCGTACATCTGGATGATAGGCTCAGAACCGCTGTCGTTGAGATATTCGGCATCCATCTCCTCATCGGTGGAGGCGAGCTTGTAATTGCCGGTGTTGATCACGGCCTCGGCGTAGCGGGCGGCGTTGGCATAGTCCTTTATGTCGAGATAGTACCTCGCGTAGATGGCGTTGACCGCATCGATCGTGGGATAGTCAGCACCGGCCTCGCCGCTTTCCGAAGCGAGGATGGCCGCCGCCTGGTCGAGGTCAGACTTGACCTGCGCATAGACCTCCGCCACAGTTGCCCTGGCTGGTTTCTCAAGCTGGTCGTACACTGTAACTAGCGGGAAACATGGATCTGATGAAGAAGTGCTTCCGTAAGGCTTCGCAAAATGCCTCGCCAAGTGCAGGTATGAAGAGGCGCGGCAGAACAGGGCTTCACCCTTCACGAACTGGGCGTAATCCTTGAGGTCGTCCGAAACATTGTCAGCATTGGCTATTAGGATATTGTAGTTCTTTATGGCGCCGTAGTGGCCGGACCAGTTGTCGCGGGTGTTATACTCACCATCATTGAAAGAGTCATCGAGCCTGTGCATGGCTCCGTAGTTATTGCCATAATCAATCGAGGCGTTGAAACCGTCACAAGCCACCTCCATAGTCTGGGAGTACACTCCGTATAAAGTCCCTCTATAGGAAGCGAGGATACCGTTCTCGAACTCAGACACATCCGTGTCCGTAAGCATGACAGGATCCCCCTCGATGTAAGCGATGGATGTCGTCGGAGTAAGGTTCAGGTCGCATGACGGAAGAACCAAAGCAGTTGTCGCGACGGCTATCAGTAAATATCTGAATGATTTCTTCATGACTTTCATTTTTAACAATTAGAATGTGATCTCAATACCACCAAGGTGCTGCTTGGAGTTACCGACTTTACCATAGGTGAGATTGGAGTTGACCTCAGGATCGATACCGTCGTACTTTGTGAAAGTGAGCAGGTTACGACCAGTATAAGTAATCCTCAAACCCTTCATGACACCATGTGTCCAGTTCAACCAGCGGCTGGGCAGGCTATACCCGACCTGCAGGTTCTTAAGACGCAGGAAACTGGCGTCCTCGAGGAGGTGGGAGTCGAATTCCATCATGTATTCTGACCAGGCGGGCCACTTGGCGTCAGTGTTCTCCGGTGTCCAGAAATCCGCTACCATCTTGTGTGTGGTCATGGTGCTGAAGTAGGAAGGATTGGCGTAGAAGAAACCATCATTGGAGATGAGGGTCTTCTTCAGGACATAAGAGAAGTCAGACGCGAAAGAGAAGTTCTTGTAATGACCCGAAAGGCCGAAACCTCCGTTGATGGGGGCATAACGTACCCTGCCCGAGTTCTGGGTCAGGGCCGCGGAACTGAAGTCCTTCGTGGTCCTGTTTGGATCCTTGGTTGTGACATTCTTGTCCTCGCCCGGGAGATACCATGTGGGAGCTCCGTCAGTAGGGTCGATTCCCGCAAAGAGAGGATAATAGAAAGAGATTGGTTTACCAACCACATAGGTAAGACCGGTATTGGCGATCTCCCACTCGGTCCTGCCGTCGAACAGCTCGGTGATGACCTGCTTATTGTAGTTGAATGTGGTGTTGAATCTCAGATTGTAATCCTTGGCCTGGAGGATGTCAATCCCGAGGGTGACATCAATTCCCTTGTTCCTCAATCCACCGACATTCGCGGTAAGTGTGGAGAATCCGGTCGTGTAGGGATAGGGCACATCCATGAGCATCGATGAAGTCTGCCTGTTGTAGACGGACACGTCAAAGTCGAGCATATTGAACAGCCTTCCGTTCACCCCAACGGTCAAGAGGGCTTGCTGCTCCCATGTCAGCCCATTGTTGCTCGGACTGGATACGACCTTGGAGGTCTTTGTTGCATAGGAAGTGGTCGTGCCAACCTTGGCAAGGGCATCGTAATCGCCGATTCCGGCGTTACCCTGGGTGCCGTAGCTGACTTTAAGGTTCATGTCATTGACCCAGGAGGTGTTTCTCATGAAATTCTCCTTCTTGATCTTCCACAGAGCTCCAGCAGACCAGAACCAGGCGTTCCTGTTGTCCTTACCGAACCTGGAACAGGCGTCGTTACGGACTGTGGCGTCAAGGATGTATTTGTCCATATAAGAATAGTCCGCATGGGCAAAGAATGAGAGGAACTTGCTCTCAGTGTGGGACTCACTCATGGCGTAGGTGTCCTGGGTACCATTCTGAAGATTCATCAGACGGTCATCGGTCTGGTTGTCAGAATAGGCGTAGTAGTAGTCGTAGAAGTTGGCGATACCCTCGTGACCGACCAGGAAGGACATGTGGTTGTCCCGGTTAATGTCAAAGGAGTACTCGATAGTGTTGGTGATGGTGGCCGAGTATTCGAATTGCGTGGACTTGCCTTTCTCTCCAGAACCGGCATTGGCATAATAGGTAGGGTAGCTGAACCAGTTGTCGAGGACGATATAACCATCAACACCAGCTCTTGAGACGAACTTAAGGTTCTTCACAGGCTCGATCTCGACGTAGACGTTTCCATTAGTCCCGTAACGGTCGTAACGGCCAGGGTTTTTATCCATATAATACTGAGGAACCGGACGTCCGTCAGAGAATCTTTCAGCCGGGAGGTTCCCGTTCTCATCGACCGCTGGATAGAGAGGGAGAAGGAGGTAGGATAAACCACCTCTGGTCGAGTTGGATACGGATCCGGAAGCTCCCCAGTTGCTGTTCTGCTGGCGCATGTCGAGGTTCATTCCGAGATTGACTCCGACTTTGAGCCAATCCTTCGGACGACCCTGGACGTTGGAACGGAGAGTGTAACGGTCGTAGTAGTTACCGATCGAGGTACCTCTCTGGTGGAACTGGGAGCCACCGATCATGTAGGCGATCTTGCTGCCGCCACCCTCAATGGTCACATCGTTCTGGTACTGGGGGTTGTTGAACTGCTGATAGTAGTTGTACCACTTGGTGTCAGCGTCAAGTCCCTTGTCAGTGTAGATTCTCTTGATCTGCTCCTCGGTGTATATTCCGGCGTCAACCCAGAATTTCTTCAGCTCGGGGCCGCTCATCATGCTCTTGTACAAGGTCATGTCGGCGAGGGTCGAGATACCATACTGGGAGCGGACGCTCACCGTCGCCTTGGAGTCGTAGGAACCGCTCTTAGTTGTGACATACACCACACCATTAGCGGCACGCGCGCCGTAGATCGAGGTTGACGAGGCATCCTTCATGACGGTGATGTTCTTGATGTCATTAGGGTTCATGCCCATGATGGCGCGGCTGGATGAAGGAACACCGTCGATGATGTACAGAGGAGTCGAACTCGCTCCTATGGAACCGATTCCGTGGATGTTCATCGAGACGGCGTTGTCACCGGCCACACCGGAGGAAGAAAGGACGGAAAGTCCGGCAACCTGTCCCTGAAGAGCGTCGAGAGCAGAGGATGAAGGCGCGTTCTTGATAACCTCGGACTTGACCGTGGCCACCGAACCGACCAGGGAGCCGAGCTTCTTGGCGGAACCGTAACCCACGACGACAGCGTCTTCAAGCAGGTTCTTATCTTCATCGAGCTCCACATCGATAACCGATCTCCCGTCTATAGGGATAATCACGGTCTGGAATCCGATGACCGAAAAGACCAGCTTTCCCCTAGTGGGAGCGTTAATTGAATACTTTCCATTGGCGTCAGTAGAAGTTCCGCTCAATGTTCCGTCAATCATTACGGTCGCCCCTGGGATCGGGACACCGCTTGAGGCCTCGGTGACCGTACCTGTGACAGTCACGTTCTGCGCGAATGCCATGCCTAAGCCTGCGCAGAGGCACAGCAGCAAAGAGAATAATTTTTTACCCATAAGCTTAATTTTTACTAAACTTAATATTTAATAAATGGGATAAGCCTGGGTTATTAACGTTTTAGAATATGCCTGGTCAGAACATACTCATCATGTCTTCCACGCAACGCCGTTTCTGCTCAAGGCCGGGGTGGACATAGAGATTGAGGGTCGTGGTGATGTCCGCGTGACCGAGAAGAGAGCTCAGGGTCTTGAAGTCGCATTTGCTCTCAACGCACCTCGTGGCGAAAGTATGCCGCAGACTATGGACTCTCCTGGTCGGAATGCCGAGCCGGGTGGCCACCCTCTTGAAATGGTTCCTGAAAGTCTGGGGATCCATCGGTTTTTTTGTGCCCGAGACAATATACTGCTCCGGATAGGACTCAAGATATTCCTTTTTTAATATATTGGCGAGATAATGGGAGACCGGCACTTCTCTCCTTGAGTCTTCCGTCTTCGGCACGCCGATCGTCAGCGCTGACTTCCGCCCGGCGAGATCCTGGCGATAAACCCTGTGGACTGTCCTCCGGATATGGATAACGCAACTCCGGACGTCGACATCTTCCCACCTCAGGGCGCAAATCTCCCCGATCCTCAGACCGCAGCACAAGCAGATCATCAGCCCGATGTTTATCCGCGAGGGATTCTGCTCAAGCCACTCCAACATTTTTTTTCTTCCTCGATGAGCAGCACTTGAGGGCTGTTCTTCTCTTTCCGTTTAGGGAAGTTGACCTCGTACCTCCTCTCGGTCATCCAACCTTGCCTCTCACAATACCGGATGACCATCTTCAGGACAAGCACTATCCCTTTTACGGTGCTTGGACTGTTCCCCGCGGCGATCTCTTCATCCACCAATCTCTGCACGGACTCAGGAGTTATATCGGACAGAGTCATGAATCTTGGCTCAAGGTGATACCTCAGAGTCAGCGAATACGCCGCCAAGGATGTGGCCTTGACGTATCTCGCCTTGTCGGCTTCCCATTGGCGGCAAGCTTCTTTAAAAGATTTCCTATACATATATCTAAAATTTTAAATGTTTTACTAAACAAAAAAAGTGTTTCCGGAAAATATACATTAAGTTTCGATTTGTTATAAAATGGCGGGGAAAATAAATAATTTAAAACTTAAAAAACTAAAACAACTTTGAGGAACGGTTTCGTAAAACGATATAAATAACACTTTTGTCTATTTTTAACTTCTATTTGTCAATGTTGGAATATTCCGATTTTATTCTTTTATTTGTATGTCGGTTTTTGCGTTTTTCGTCCGGGATTGGGCTCACTGTCCCCCTCCGGCGGTTCCGCCGACCGAAATAAGTAGTTGAGATTATTCACTAATTTTCATCAATTATTAAGTTTAATTAAGGTTTAAGCTTATGGGTAAAAAATTATTCTCTGCGCTGCTGTGCCTGATTTTGGGCATGAGCGCGTCGTTTGCCCAGACAGTCAACGTGACCGGAAAGGTCACGGATGCCGCCGGCCAGGGTCTGGTGGGCGCCTCGGTCTTCGTGGCCGGGACGACCAACGGCACCATGACCGACGCGTCGGGCAACTATTCCCTCTCCGTCCCCTCAAACGCGACGCTGACCTTCTCCTTCATCGGATTTACGGAGCAGCAAGTCGCTGTCGGAGGACGCAAGGTTGTCAACGTGGTTCTCGAGGAGGATGCCAACCTCCTGAATGAGACCATCGTGGTAGCCTTCGGTACAACCACGAAGGAAGCCTTCACAGGATCCGCTTCGGTCGTCAAGTCCGAGGATCTGCAGAAGAGGTCCACGGCCAACGTGACCAACGCTCTCGTCGGTTCTGTCCCTGGACTTCAGATGAAAGGCGCCTCCGGTGCCCCTGGCGCCGGTTCCGGTTCCATCAACATCCGTGGTATCGCTTCCCTCAGCGCGTCTACCGATCCCCTGGTGATTGTTGATGGCGCCCCTTATCCGGCCAGCCTTACCAACATCCCCCAGAACGACATCGAGTCCGTCACAGTCCTTAAGGACGCCGCCTCCGCCGCCCTGTACGGAGCCCGTGGAGCCGCCGGTGTCATCCTCGTGACGACAAAGCGCAGCAAGAGCCGCGACGCCATCGTCAGCGTCGACATGCGCGTTGGTGTCAACTCCAGAGGTGTCCAGGATCATGACGTGATCACCGAGCCCGGCGAGTACTATGAGGCCTACTACAGCTCTCTCTACAATTATTACACACAGAGCCAGGGCTACTCCCCGGCACGGGCCAATGCCGAGGCCAACTCCTCTCTCCTTAAGGAGGTCGGTTACAATGTCTATACGGTCCCTGAGGGACAGTACCTCATCGGGTCCAACGGTAAGCTCAACCCCAACGCCACCCTCGGCCGCAGCTATAAATATGGCGACGAGACCTATTACCTGCAGCCTGACAACTGGCGCGACATGGCCTACAAGAACGCCGTCCGCCAGGACTACAACGTCAGCGTGAGCGGCGGCAACGACCGCGGGAGCTACTACTCCTCCATCGGCTACCTCAACGAGGACGGTATCATCGAGTACTCTGGTTACAATCGTCTCACCGCCCGCATCCGCGCCGACTACCAGGTCAAGAAGTGGATGAAGGTCGGAGCCAACGTGGGCTTCACCCAGTCACATCAGGAGTCCAACCCTAACATGGCGACATCCTGGAGCTCGACCAACTTGATGTACTACACGACCTACATCGCCCCCGTCTATCCTGTC
>JAFVED010000044.1 GCA_017478125.1 Bacteroidales bacterium
GATGCTCTAACCAACTGAGCTATGGGACCTGGTTTCCCGCCTCAAAGGTCGGGAAAAAAATTGGAATGTGCAATTAAACTCACACTTTGATCTCGACCTCGACACCTGAAGGAAGCTCAAGCTTCATCAGAGCGTCAACCGTCTTGGCGTTGCTGTCGTCAATGTCAAGAAGCCTGCAATAGGAGTCGAGCTCGAACTGCTCGCGGGACTTCTTGTTGACGAAAGTGGAACGGTTGACTGTGAAGATCTTCTTGTTTGTGGGAAGCGGAATAGGTCCGTTGACCTTCGCACCCGTAGCCTTCACGGTGTCCACGATCTTGGCGGCTGACTTGTCAACCAGCATGTGATCGAATGACTTGAGTTTGATTCTGATCTTTTGACTCATATCAATAATTGATTTTTAACTATTTCGAAAAAACTTTGTGTTAATCCTCATCGTCGAAGTGACGGGTGCTGTACCCACTCTTCTCCACTATCTCCTTCGCCATATTGGCAGGAACCTCGGAATAATGGTCGAAGGACATCGTGCTGGTGGCGCGGCCGGAAGACAGTGTCCTGAGGACCGTGACATATCCGAATTGCTCGGAGAGAGGCACGAACGCCTTGACAATCCTTGCTCCGTTTGAAGTCGAGTCCATAGCCTGGATCTGACCGCGGCGACGGTTAAGGTCTCCCACGATATCCCCCATATAATCCTCGGGGGTAACGACCTCCAGGGACATGATGGGTTCCAGCAAGACCGGTTTGCACTTGGGGCACGCGTGACGGAACGCCATGCGGGCCGCCATCTCGAAGGAGAGCTGGTCGGAGTCGACAGGATGGTAGGATCCATCCAGGACAGTGACCTTCATCGACTGGACCTCGTATCCAGCCAGGACACCATTGGCCATGGCGGACTTGAATCCCTTCTCGATACTCGGTATGAATTCCTTGGGAATATTGCCTCCCTTGACCTCATTGACAAACTGAAGACCGTTCTCCCCCTCATCAGCGGGACCTATCTCTACGATTATGTCGGCATACTTGCCTCGGCCACCAGTCTGCTTCTTGAACACCTCGCGGTGCCGGGTAGTGCTGGTGATGGCCTCCTTGTAATTGACCTGAGGCGCTCCCTGGTTGATCTCGACACCAAACTCCCTGCGGAGACGGTCAACGATAATGTCCAGATGGAGCTCGCCCATACCGCTGATAATGGTCTGGCCAGTCTCCTGGTCGGACCTGACGGTGAACGTGGGGTCTTCCTCGGCGAGTTTGCCGAGAGCGACACCCAACTTGTCCAAATCAGACTGTGTCTTCGGCTCGACAGCGATTCCGATCACAGGATCAGGGAATACCATCGACTCGAGGATGACAGGATGGTTCTCATCACAGACGGTGTCTCCTGTACGGAGATCCTTGAATCCGACAGCCGCGCAGATGTCTCCAGCCTCCACGAAATCAATGGGATTCTGATGGTTGGAATGCATCTGGTAAAGGCGGGCGATCCTCTCTTTCCTCGCGGTACGGACGTTATACACGTACGAGCCGGCGTCGACCCTGCCGGAATAAACCCTCAAGAAAGCGAGACGACCCACGAAAGGATCTGTCGCGATCTTGAACACGAGGGCGCAGAACGGCTGGTCAGCTGAAGGAAGAAGATCCTCCTCTTTCCCTGTCCGGGGGCTGGTTCCTTTCACTTCTCCCTTGTCGAGCGGAGAAGGAAGATAACGCATCACGGCGTCAAGAAGGAACTGGACCCCTTTATTCTTGAAAGAAGATCCGCAGCAAGCGGGAACTATCTGCATCGAGATAGTGCCTTTGCGGATAGCGGCAATGATCTCCTCCTCAGTCACCGAATCCGGGTCCTCAAAGAACTTCTCCATGAGAGCCTCGTCACACTCGGCGGCGGCCTCGACAAGCTTTTCCCTCCAGCTCTCGACATCCTCCATCATATCGCCGGGGATGTCCTGAACCTTATAGTTGACAAGCTCGTCAGAGGAGTCATAAACGATGGCCTTGCGGGAGATCAAGTCGACAATACCTTGGAACTTGTCTTCAGAGCCTATGGGAAGGCAGATCGGAACGGCATTGGCCCCGAGTTTGGTGTGGATCTCCTCGACACAAGCGAGGAAATCAGCGCCGACGCGGTCCATCTTATTGACATAAGCGATCTTGGGAACGCCATACTTGTCGGCCTGACGCCAAACAGTCTCAGACTGCGGCTGGACACGACCCACGGCGCAGAATGTCGCTATCGTGCCGTCAAGGACACGCAACGAACGCTCTACCTCAACCGTGAAGTCGACATGGCCGGGAGTGTCGATCAGGTTTATCTGGTACACCTTGCCGTCGTAGTGCCAGAAGGCAGTGGTGGCGGCGGAAGTGATGGTAATACCCCTCTCCTGCTCCTGGACCATCCAGTCCATCGTCGCGGCTCCGTCATGTACCTCACCGATCTTGTGTGTCTTGCCGGTGTAGTACAGGATACGCTCAGACGTGGTTGTCTTGCCGGCATCGATATGAGCCATGATGCCGATGTTCCTGGTGAAAGTCAGATCCCTGATGGGTGCCATCCGTGATAAAGATTAGAAACGGAAGTGGGCGAACGCCTTGTTGGCCTCCGCCATCTTGTGCATATCCTCTTTCCTCTTGAAAGCGCCACCCTCATTGTTGTAGGCGGCGACTATCTCCGCACAAAGTTTTTCTGCCATGGAGTGGCCGGAACGCTTGCGGGCATAGCCGATCATGTTCTTCATGGAAAGCGAGACTTTCCTCTCCGGACGCAACTCTGTAGGCACCTGGAAGTTGGCACCTCCTACACGACGGGACTTGACCTCGATCTGAGGGGTCACGTTTTCGAGAGCCTTCCACCAAATATCCAGAGGAGCCTTGTCAGAATCTTTCATCTTCTCGCCTACCATGTCAATGGCATCGTAAAAAATAGAATACGCGATACTCTTCTTCCCCTGCAACATAAGATTGTTCACGAAGCGAGTCACCTCGACATCATGATACTTAGGATCAGGAAGTAGAATTCTCTTCTTAGGCTTCGATTTTCTCATTTTGAGTAAAAATTAAAGGTGATAAATAAAACAACTACTTCTTCTTGGAAGCTTTGGGCCTCTTGGCGCCATAGAGGGAACGGGACTGAGTCCTGCCTTCTACTCCAGCGGTGTCCAGTGCTCCGCGAAGGATGTGGTAACGCACACCAGGGAGGTCCTTTACACGGCCGCCGCGAACCAGCACGATGCTGTGTTCCTGGAGGTTGTGACCTTCGCCCGGGATGTAGGCATTGACCTCTTTGGAGTTGGTAAGGCGTACCCTGGCGACCTTTCTCATCGCTGAGTTAGGCTTCTTGGGAGTCGTCGTGTAGACACGCAGACATACGCCCCTCTTCTGAGGGCAAGCGTCCAGCGCGCGAGACTTGCTTTGGGAAACAATGCTCTCGCGTCCTTTGCGAACTAACTGTTGAATTGTTGGCATAAATGATTGTAAATCTTTTATTTATGTTTTCCCCCAAATAATTTGGGGCGACAAATTTACGGAATATTCTTCAAATCACCAAAGTTTTACGGGCTTTTGATTAATCTGCGAAGCCTTGCAATTGGCGGATTTTCATTATCTTTGAATATGAAAAATTGTAGATTTCCCATTGCTGTTTGCACATTCGTGCTGGCACTGTCTCTGAACATGGAAGCCCAGTCAACGTCAAGGGTTTCATTCAACGAAGGTTGGACTTTCACAAAAGGCTCTCAGTCAGAGGTAGTTGACCTGCCGCATGACTGGGGCGTTGACGGGCCCTTCGACATCTCCAATCCCGGCGAGACCGGGAAGCTGGAATGGTGGGGGAAAGCGGAATACAGGAAGACAATCAAGGTGGATGAGAGATCTAAGGAATATTTCCTGGACATTGACGGGGCGATGTCGTGGGCGAAAGTCTACTGCAACGGACAGTTCGTCACGGAGTGGCCGTACGGTTATGCCTCCTTCAGGGCAAACCTGACTCCGTTCCTCAAGGAGGGCGACAACGAGATCAAGATAACTCTCGACAATCCCGAGGAGTCCAGCCGCTGGTACCCTGGCGGAGGATTATATCGCAACGTCTGGCTCACAAAGGCCGCTCCCTTGGGCGTGGCCCACTGGGGCACCTTCATGACGACC
Source organism: Bacteroidales bacterium (assembly GCA_017478125.1). GTDB lineage: Bacteria > Bacteroidota > Bacteroidia > Bacteroidales > UBA932 > Cryptobacteroides. Next base: position 4,141 of record JAFVED010000044.1, read on the forward strand.
GAAGGAGACAAGGCGAGACTCGAAGTGAAGCTCCGCAATTCCGGCGCGCCCGTAGAGGGAGTCGTCAGGACAGAGATTTATGAATATTCAGGGAGCACCATCATCGCTTCAGCCGAGACGAAGGTGGCCTCGATCGACAGTTCCTCCGTCGTGGTTCAGGAATTCGACATGGCCGGAGCGAAGCGTTGGAGCCCCGGTCACCCCAACCTGTATGTCGCAGTGACCACTATGTCAGCCGGAGGCGCTGCCGAGCTTAGGCCGTACTCAGCCGCAGCGAAGCGAGGATGGACTCGGCCGGGCTCGGACGGCGCTCCGGCAAACGATGTTGTATTAAATGGCGAAGTGTACACCACAGTATTCGGAATGAGGGACGTGGAGTACAGGGAGGATGGAATATTCATTGACGGAGAGAAGACGTTCCTCAAAGGAGTATGCCTCCATCACGACGCCGGAGCCCTCGGTGCCGTCTGGAACAACACGGCCTGGGAGAGAAGGCTGAAGATGCTCAAGGAGATGGGCTGCAACGCCATCCGCACCTCACACAACCCTCCCGCCCCCGAACTGCTCGACCTCTGCGACCGCATGGGATTCGTCGTCATGGACGAGCTGACCGACACCTGGACGGTTCCCAAGAAGCCCAACGGCTACGCGCTCCTTTTCAATGACTGGGCCGACAAAGACCTGAAAGCCCTCATCCGCCGTGACCGCAACCATCCTTCAGTGATCCTCTGGAGCATCGGCAACGAAACCGGAGAGCAGGGTTATCCCGACCTTTACCATATTCCCGCACATCTCACGGAAGTCTGCCATGCGGAGGATCCCACCAGGCTCACGACCTTCGGATCCGACAATCCCTGGGCCTCGGAGCAGGAGTTCCGCAACACTATGGACATCTACGGCTTCAACTACAAGCCCCACCTCTACGACAAGTTCCACGCCGCCAACCCCGGGAAACTCTACCTCGGCAGTGAAACGGCTTCAACGATCAGCACCAGGGGAGTGTACTTCTTCCCGATAGAGGAAGACCCGAGGGGTAAGGAATTCTGCGAGAAAGACTTCCAAGTCAGTTCCTACGACCTCCACACCGTTCCGTGGGGCCAGATTCCCGAACAGGAATGGAAGGCGGAGGACGAGAATCCCTCCTGCCTCGGAGAATTCGTCTGGACCGGCTACGACTACCTCGGAGAGCCCACCCCCTACAACAGCGACCTCACTATACTCACCAATTTCCATGATCCTGAAACCCGAGCAAGAGCGGAGAAAGAGATTGCCGAGAAAGGCGTGGTTTCCACTCCGTCAAGGAGCTCGTATTTCGGGATAATCGACCTCGCCGGATTCCCCAAGGACCGCTACTGGCTCTACCAGGCGCGCTGGTCCGACAAGACGGTCCTGCACATCCTCCCGCATTGGAACTGGGCAGGACGCGAAGGAGAAGTCACTCCGATTCATGTCTATACCAACTGCGACAAGGTGGAACTTTTCGTCAACGGAGAGTCCAAAGGCATCCTGGAGCGATCGGACAAGCAGTACCGGCTCCGCTGGGACGACGTGGTTTACGAGCCTGGAAAGATAGAGGCAGCAGGCTACCGGGACGGAAAGAAGGTAGCATCCGAAACCATCAGGACAGCAGGGGAAGCACGCAGGGTCAAGCTTGAACTCGAGAAAGGTTTCGGGGAAGGAGACCTGTTCTACATCGATGCAAAGATCACAGACAAGAAGGGCAACTTTGTCCCGGTCGCATGCAACGACCTGAAATTCAACATCAAAGGTGCAGGAGAGATTCTGGCCGTGGATGCCGGCGACCCGACATGTCTGACTCCGTTCCACAGCGATGAAATCAAAGCCTTCAACGGCCTTGCGTCGGTGATCGTCAAGGCCACGCCCAGCCGCCGTGGGAAAATCGTCGTCACAGTCACCTCAGACGGGTTGAAAAAAGGTCGTGTAAAGATCTCCGGCAGAAGTATTCAAAGACCTGATTAACTGGGAGTTATTAATCACGCAATACGTAGGACAACCCTGGCCTTGGCCATGCTGTCATGGCTTTTGCCGGTTTCAGGGCAGGAGATAAGGAACTGGAGCCTGTGCGAGGACGGAAACGGAATCATTCTGGATCCGACGACCGCCACACTTCCCTACTCGGATCACATCGAGATGAGCGGCGAGATGATGGCCTTCGTGCTGAGGTGGGGAGTCAATGAAGACCATTCCTTCTTCAGTGAGCGTTCGCTGGTCTTCCCGATGCTCCGCACCGTCCCCAACAACACACATGCGAGCCTCATGCACCGCATCGGAACAGATGTTCCTTCACTCGTCAGCGTGAACGGCCTTTCATTAATGGCCGAGAACGTCCAGAACGTCAAGCTGGACGGGCTGATGGAAGTAACGAGCACCTTCGCCGTAGGGAAAGCCAACACAGGAACCGGGAAAGGAACCACGCCGGAACCGGCCGTCGAGCTGGTCCGGAAGATATTCCCTTCGACCGACAAGCAGCTGATGGGGGAAATATATTCATTGAAAAATGTCTCCAAGAAGGCACAGACGGTTTTCATCCCCGAGTTTTCGCAGGTCTTCACCACGCCGGAGGAAAAGGGGGTGACGGGATCATACATCGTCAGGGCGGACATACTCGGAAGCGGAACGAAGATCCTCCAGCCCGGGGAAAGCCTTGAGTTCGGCGCCTGCTTCCAGGCCTACCGCGAGGGGGAGAAAATGATCGTTCCCGACCTGGAGGAAGAGCTTGCCAAAAGGGTGGCCTACAGGGACCTGGTCGACGGGAACCTCGTCCTGGACACTCCTGACGATGTGATCGACAGGGAATTCCGGTTCGCCAAGATAAGGGCGTCCGAAAGCATATTCAAGACAGCCGGAGGCTACATGCATGGTCCGGGAGGAGAATCCTACTACGCCGCCATCTGGGCAAATGACCAGGCCGAGTACGTCAACCCGTTCTTCCCCTTCCTCGGCTATTCCATAGGAAACGAATCCGCTCTGAATTCCTACATGCACTTCGCCCGCTTCATGAATCCGGAATTCAAGCCTGTTCCGAGTTCCATC
>JAFVED010000045.1 GCA_017478125.1 Bacteroidales bacterium
GCCGCAGCAGCCGAGGAAGTCGCAGTACATGATCTCGGGAATCACGCGGCCGCCGCACATGGCATAACCGAGGGCGGTGCCGATGATGGCGGCCTCAGCGATCGGGGAGTTGAATAGGCGGTGATACGGAAGCGCCTCAGTAAGACCGCGGTACACAGCGAACGCTCCGCCCCACTCGCGGTTCTCCTCACCGTAGGCGATGAGGGAAGCGTCCTTGTAGAAACGGTCCACGATAGCCTCAAAAACACCGTCACGGAAGTTGTAGGACTTCATGCCGCTGGCGGGCTTGCCGTTCTTGTCGAGCCAGAAACGCTCCTTCCCGGCTATCTGCCTGACCCTCGGATTCTCCTCGAGAGACATGAGCACGTCTGGCTCCGCGTCGGACAGGGAATCGATGCTCTGGTTGGAGAACATCATCTCTCCCAGGAGCTCGTTTTCCTTCACGAGATCCATCCTCGGAGAGACCTCCTCGTCGATGGCCAGTTTGTAGCACTCGAAGATGTTTGCGTTGACCTCGGCGCGGATGGCGTCAAGGGCGGCCTGGTCAGCGACTCCGGCCTCGATCAGTTTCTTGCCGAAAGCCACGATGCAGTCTTCCTTCTCCCAGGCCTCGATCTCATCCTTTGTACGATAGGAACTCTGGTCGGACGGCGAGTGGCCGCTGTAGCGGTAGGTCACGACATCCAGCAGGGCCGGTCCCTTCTTCTCAAGGAGATAGGCCTTCTTGCGGAAGAAAGCGTCGATGACGGCGAGAGGATTGTAACCGTCCACCCTCTCGGCATCCATAGCGTCGGCCTTGAAACCGGCTCCAAGACGGGCCGGGAAGGTATATCCCATGGTCTCGCCCTTGGTCTGGCCACCCATGGCGTACTGGTTGTCCATGACATTGAAAAGGACGGGCAGCCCACCCTTCATGTCACCTTCCCAGAGGGTGTTGAACTGGTCCATGGAGGCGAAAGTCATCCCTTCAAGGACAGGTCCGCGGGCCATGGCTCCGTCTCCGAGGTTGGCGACGACGATTCCCTTCTTCCTGTTGACCTTCTTGTAGAGGGCGGCGCCGACGGCGATCGAGCCGCTGCCACCGACAATGGCGTTGTTCGGATAAATCCCGAAAGGAGTGAAGAACGTGTGCATGGAGCCGCCGAGACCCTTGTTGAAACCGGTCGTACGGGCGAAAATCTCAGCCATGGCACCGTAAAGAAGGAAGCGGATTCCAAGTTCCTTGGTGTCCTCTCCTGAATATGCCTTCTTGGCGACATTCAAAGTCGCGCCCTCCCAGAACTCCTCCATCACCTTCTTGAGCTCATCCTCGGGAAGGATCTGAATCGAGCGGAGACCCTTGGCGAGGATCTCGCCATGGGAACGGTGGCTTCCGAATATAAAGTCATCAGTGTCAAGGGCATAAGCCATTCCGACAGCGGCGGCCTCCTGGCCGGCGGAGAGGTGGGCGGGTCCTGGATTGTTGTAGGCGACGCCATTGTAACCGCCGGTGGTCTTCACGAGATTAAGCATCGTCTCGAACTCGCGGATGTAGGACATGTCCCTGAATATTCTCAAAAGATCCTCCTTGGTGAAGCGGCCGTCCTCAAGTTCTTCCTTGACGGTCTTGTTGTACTTCATCACGGGGATCGCTGGGAGCTTGAGCTCATGCTCCTGCGGACGCAGGGTGACTTCCGGATCTATGTAAAGCGCTTTGGGCATGACAGTTCTGTTTTATTTGATTGTGAACGCGGTTTCTTTGATTATCTCCGAGACGGTAGGATGTGGGAACACGACCTCCTGAAGCTGCTCCAGGGTCATCTCGGCCTCGATGGCGAGACAGGCGCTGTGGATTATCTCCGAGCAAGGGTTACCGAGCATGTGGACTCCGAGGACCTCATGGTACTTTGCCCCGACGATGATCTTGCAGATACCCTCTCCCCTCTCATTCTCGGCCACGAAGCGACCGGAATAAGCCATAGGGAGCTTCACGACCTTGTAGTCAATGCCCTTCGCCTTGGCCTCGGCTTCGGTGAGACCGGCCCCGGCGACTTCCGGATTGGTGTAGACCACCCCGGGGATGTCGTTGTAACGCATCCTGTCCTCCTTTCCGAGGATATTGTTGACGGCCACCTCTCCCTCTCTGGAAGCGGTGTGGGCGAGCATCGAGAATCCGGTCACGTCTCCCGCGGCATACACTCCGGGCACATTGGTGCGCATCCTGTCATCAACTTTGATTCCGTAAGGACGACCAGCCGGATTGAGCGCGAGCTCTACGCCTATGTTCTCCAGCCCGAAACCCTGGAGGCTGGCCCTACGGCCCACGCTCACAAGGATCTTGTCTCCGCTGACGCGGCAGACCTTTCCCTCGGGATCCTCATAGACGACGGTGTCGCCCTCGATCCCGGTCACCTTGCAGCGCAGGCAGAACTCCACTCCCCTCTTCTCATATTGCTTCTGGAGCATCTCGCTGATCTCGTCGTCAAGAGGCCCTAAAATCTTCGGAAGCATCTCAACCACAGTGACTTTGGTTCCGAGAGTGCTGAAGAATGCGGCGAATTCCATGCCGATGACTCCCCCACCGATGACCACGAGGCTCTCCGGCCTCTCGGTCAGGGCGAGGATCTCCCGGTTGGTCACGATGGTGTCTCCGGCCTCCTTGAGACCGGGGAACGGAGGAACGGCCGCCTCGGAACCAGTGCAGATCAAAAGGTTCCTGGCAGAATAGACATTACCGCCGGCCTCGACCTTGATTCCCTCGGAATCGCGGCCCTGGATCGTGGCGTCGGCGGCCACGACCTCGACCTTGCCAGCCTTCATGGCGGCTTTGACACCGCCGACAAGTTTCTTCACAACCTTGTTTTTCCTGGCGACGATCTCTTCATACTTGAATGTCGGATCACTTACGTAGACTCCATAGTGGTCGCCAGTCTTGGCATAATTGTAAACCTTCGCGCTGTACAGAAGGGTCTTGGTGGGGATACAGCCCTCATTGAGGCAGACTCCTCCGAGAGACTTCCTCTCGAAAAGGACGACACTCAGGCCGGCTGCCCCAGCCCTTTCTGCGGCCACATAACCACCGGGACCGCCGCCGATAATCGCTAAATCGTACATATTGAGTTAATTGATATCCTAAACTAAAAATCAATGTCGAGATTCTCTATCTCAGTGGCCACTTGTTTGAGGAACTTGGTGGCCTCTCCCCCGTCCAACGCCCTGTGGTCGTAGGTCAAAGAGAGCCCCAGGTACGGGATGAAGGCATAGACCCCGCTCCCAAGATCCTTCGGACGGGGCACTATGGTGCCGACTCCGAGAATGGCGCTCTGCGGAAGGTTGATGACGGGGGTGAACCACTCGACCCCGAACCCGCCGAGGTTGGAGACGGTGAACGAGGCGGCCTCCGAGGAGAGCAGATCCGGGTTGATACTTCCCTTGCGGCAGTCGTCGGCAACCTGCTTGAGAGCGGCGCTAAGACCGGTTATCGTCAGATCCTCAGCGTGTTTGACGCAAGGGACCATAAGGCCGCGCTCAGTGTCGACGGCGCATCCCAGATTGACGGTATTGAAAAGCCTCATGGAGTCGCCAAGGCAATGTGAGTTGACTTTCGGGAACTTCTGGAGAGCCTTGACGACAGCGTAGCAGACAAAATCGTTGATAGTGACATTGGCTGAGATACGGCCCTCTTCCAAAGCTTTCTTGGCCTTCTTGCGGAGAGCCTGGACCTTCCTGGCGTCCGCCCCGAGCATGTGTGTGAGCTGGGCGGAGTTCTGAAGGGAGTTATACATGCTCTTGGCGATGAGCTTGCGCATGTTGGACATCTTCTCGACAGCGAACTCCGACCCCTCTCCGGCGATGCCGGTGTGGGACGGTTCCCAAGTCTTCAAGTCACTTCCCTTGACCATTCCGCCGATCCCGGTTCCGCTTACAGGAGCCTGGAGGCCTCCTCCGGCGATCATGGCCTTCGCGAGGCCGCTCATGCGCACTGGCGCAGCGGCGAGGACGTCCCTCTCAATCACCCGGCCTCCGGGGCCGCTGCCAACCAGATGAGCGGCGTCAATGCCCTTCTCGCCAGCGAGGCGCTTCGCTCTCGGAGATATCCCGACTGGGGAGGATGTCACGCTGGGCACCGTCTCGCTTCGCTCGACCCCACCTTCACAGTGGGGGCTAGGCCGCCCCCAAACCCCTTGCGGCCTTTCCGGCTCCACGACTTCGCTACCGCGAAGTCCCGCCCCGGCCGGCCGGCTGATGCCGGCTTGTGAAGAAACCTCCGAGGGGACGGGGCTACTCGCCGCAGCACCAGCATCCGGAGCGAACTCCTCGAATGACTCGCCCGGCTCGCCGATGACCATCACATTCTCCAGACAAGGAATCTCGTCATTATCATTGAAAAAACAGGCCAGGACAGTGCCTTCGAATTTTGACTCCTCGTCAAAAGAGGCCTTGTCGGTCTCATAGCTGAACAGGATGTCCCCGACAGCGACCTTGTCACCGACCTTCTTCTTGAATTCAGTTACAATGCAACTTTCCACAGATTGCCCTTGCTTGGGCATAATCACCACTTGTGCCATCAATTATGAATTTATAATCAGGCCTTAAATAAGACCACGCAAAGTTAAAATTTCCTCTTGACATAAAAAAGGATTATATTTGTATGCTTTACACAAAAAGCATTATTCAAACTAAAATTATCAAACACCAAAATGCGATCAACAGAAGATCTGAAGAAGATTGCCTCTCAAGTCAGACGAGACATTATCAGGATGGTCGCCCTGGCCAAGTCCGGTCATCCGGGTGGTTCCATGAGCAGCGCGGATTTCATGACCGCCCTGTATTTCGGAGTCATGGATCAGGATCCGGCCACCTGGACCCGTGAGGGAACCGGCCAAGACACTTTTATCCTTTCCGCGGGGCACCTTACCCCCATGTATTATTCCATTCTCTCAAGAGCCGGTTATTTCCCGGTCTCTGAGCTGGCCAGCTTCCGAAAGTTCGGAACCCGTCTCCAGGGACACCCTTCCGTGAGGAAGGGGCTTCCGGGTGTGTTCCAGGCAGCCGGATCGCTGGGACAGGGGCTTTCGGTCGCCGTGGGAATGGCACTTGGCAAAAAATCGGTCAAGGACAATCACACCGTCTACGCGCTTTGTGGCGACGGCGAGTCCGAGGAAGGCCAGATCTGGGAGGCCGCCATGTTCGCCGCCCACCACAAAGTGGACAATCTCGTGGCCATGACAGATGTCAACGGACAGCAGATCGACGGCACGACCGAGTCGGTGGCCGGTCTTGGAGACCTCGCGGAGAAATGGCAGGCCTTCGGCTGGGAGACTATCTCAGCAGACGGACACGATATGGACAAGATTCTCGAGGCTTTCGCCAAGGCCAAGGAGCTGGGAGGCAAGGGCAAGCCTGTCATGATCCTGTTCACAACCGAGATGGGTCACGGCGTGGACTTCATGGCCGGAACCCACAAATGGCATGGAAGCGTGCCGAACGATGACCAGTGCAAGGTCGCTCTGGGCCAGCTTCCGGAGACTTTGGGAGACTTCTAAAACCAGGAGGACATCATGAAAAAATATACAGATAGAGGAAAGAAAGACACCCGCGGCGGTTTCGGCGAAGGTCTATACCTGGCGGGTAAAGCGGATCCCAAGGTCGTCGCCTTGACGGCCGACCTCAAGGGATCACTTAAGATGGACGCTTTCGCTGCCGAGTTCCCTGACAGGTACTTCGAGTGCGGCATCGCCGAGGCCAATATGATAGGGACCGCGGCCGGTATGGCTCTGACTGGCCTCGTGCCGTTCGCGGGCTCATTCGCGGAGTTCGTGACCGGCCGCGTGTACGACCAGATCAGGATGGAGGTATGCTATGGGAAAGCCAATGTGAAGATAGCCTCCTCGCACGCCGGGATCACCCTCGGAGAGGACGGAGCCACACACCAGACTATGGAGGATATAGCCCTGATGCGCGCGCTTCCCGACATGGTGGTCATCAACCCATGCGACTGGACCCAGACCAAGAACGCCACAATCGCTGCCGCCAAGTACGACGGCCCGGTTTACCTCCGCTTCGGGAGGCCGAAAGTGGCTGATTTTATGCCAGATGAGCCTTTCGAGATCGGCAAGGCGTACGTGCTCAACGAAGGTAAGGACGTGACTATCGTCTCCACCGGTCACATGGTGTGGGAAGCTTTGAAAGCCGCCGAGACTCTCGAAGCCGAGGGCATCTGCGCCGAGGTCATAGACATTGCCACCATCAAGCCTCTTGACAAGGCTACCGTGATCGCCTCGACCATCAAGACCGGAGCCGTGGTTGTCGCGGAGGAGCACAATATGGCCGGAGGGCTTGGAGAGCTTGTCGCCGGAGTCCTCGCGTCTACCTCGCCCAAGCCGATCGAGTTTGTCAACGGCAGGGACACGTTCGGGCAGAGCGGTACTCCGTCCGAGCTTCTGGCCGCGTACGGGATCGACGCCAACGGCATTGCTGAAGCTGCCCGTAAGGTCATCGAGCGCAAATAAACTTAATCCAAGATTGTAATGCTCCCCTTCCAAACCGCCGCTTCGCGGCCCCTCCCTAAAGGGTCCCTCCCTCTTAACGTGCCGAGGGTGGCAGTGGTTCGGAAGGGGACTTTACAAATCTTGGATAAAAATAATCAAAACCCAACTAAAACTATGAAGATCAAGGATTTATGCGTGGACGAGCGTCCACGCGAGAAAATGCTCTCCAGAGGGCCCGAAGCCCTCAGCAACGCCGAGCTTCTGGCCATACTCATCGGCTCGGGGACCAGAAAAGACAATGTGCTGGTCGTGGCCAACAAACTGCTCGCCGCCGGTGAGGGGCGGCTTTCCAATGTCGCCTCGATGGACTCACGGGAGATAATGTCCATGGACGGGATCGGCTCAGGAAGGTACGCGTCCATCGCGGCGGCTTTCGAGCTGGGACGAAGATGCTGCCTGGAAGATCCCGGACTTGAGAAGACACCTCTACTCGACCCAAAAATGGTCTTCAGGATGATGATTCCGCACATGAAAGGGCTCGACCACGAGGAGTTGTGGATTATATTCCTTACAAGAGCGAACTATGTGATCCACAAAGAGATGATCAGTCTTGGGGGGCTATCGGCCACAGTCGCGGACCCGAGGCTTGTGGTCAGAAAAGCCCTGGACAAGAGAGCTTGCGGGATCATCATGGTACACAACCACCCGTCCGGCAATCCCCTTCCAGGCAAGGAGGATCTCGAGCAAACCGCCGGGATGAGAAAGGCCGCCGGAACCTTCGACATAGCACTGCTTGACCATATCATCATCTGCGACGACAGGTTTTTCAGTTTCGCCGATGACAAGATCTATTTCCCTTGACGATCAAGGGTCATGGTGAAAAATTTGCGCGAGTTGAAATAAATCTTTAATTTTGGTTTCACCAACCATTCTCTCGAAACCATGAAAGTTATCAACCTGGGAGAGACCAATTCGGCTCTCGGCGACATCATCGCGCAAATACGTGACAGGAAAGTCCAGAAAGACAGCCTCCGCTTCCGTTTCAACCTTGAGAGACTGGGAAGCATATTCGCTTATGAATTGAGCAAGGCACTGGACTACTCTCCCAAGGAAGTGACCACCCCCCTCGCCACTGCCATGGTCAACACCAGGGACGCCAAAATCGTGGCCGCGACCATCCTTCGCGCCGGGCTGCCGCTTCATAAAGGCATAATGGACATCTTCGATGACGCCGAGAGCGCTTTCATAGCCGCGTACAGGAAATACGACAAGGCCGATGAGTTCCACATCGCCATCGAGTATTGCACCTGTCCATCCCTCACGGGGAAGACTCTCGTGCTGGCGGACTCTATGATAGCCTCAGGTGCCTCCATGGAGATAGCGTACAACAGACTCGTGGACGAGGGAGGGGAACCTTCTTACACGCACATCATCAGTCCAGTCACCAGTATCTATGCCGTGGAATACCTCCAGAAGCGGCTTCCCGAGAACACCTGCCTATGGACAGGGGCTGTAGACGAGGAACTGACCAGCCAGTCCTATATCATCCCCGGCATCGGTGACGCCGGAGACCTGGCGTTCGGCTCAAAAGCGAATCTATAATTCCTTCCTGAGCCTTGCCTTGGGGATATCCAGCTGGCCGCGGTACTTGGCGATGGTACGGCGGGCCACTTTGTAACCTTTCTTCCCCATCTCGGCCACAAGCTGGTCGTCAGTCAAAGGTTTGCGCTTGTCCTCGGAGTCCACGCAATCCTTCAGGGCCTTTTTGAGTTCCCTTGTGGAGACTTCCTCACCCTCTTGATTCTCAAGTCCTTCCGAGAAGAAATACTTGAGGGGGAATATCCCGAAATGAGTCTCGATGTACTTGCTGTTGACCACGCGGGAGATCGTGGAGATGTCAAAACCTGTCTTCTCGGCTATATCCTTGAGTACCATTGGTTTGAGATGGGACTCATCCCCGTCCAGGAAATACTCGTGCTGGTATTCCAGGATCGCCTCCATCGTGCTCCTCAAGGTGTTGTGACGCTGCTTGAGCGCCTCCACAAACCATTTGGCCGAATCCAGCTTCTGCTTCACGAAAGTGGCGGCCTCCTTCCGCTGCCTGTCCGAAGAACCCTGGCTCTCCGCCAGCAGCTCAGCGTATTTCTTATTGACCCTGATCTCAGGGATAGAGAACCTGGGCATCGAGAGCCTCATCTCCCCATCCTGGATGTCAAGCACGAAATCCGGCACGATCTGCTGAGCCTGGTCGCTATATGAGTCGTCAATCTGCCCGCCGGGCGAAGGGTTTAATTTCAGGATCCTGGTGATGACCGCCTTCATCTCCTCCTCGGTGAGCCCAAGTTTTGAGATGATCTTCTGGAAATGCTTGTTTGAGAATTCCTGGAAATAGTCCTGGAGTATGGTCTCGGCCAGCTGGACCTCACGGGTCTGGTTGGATGACTTGAGTTGGAGAAGGAGGCATTCCTTCAGATCCCTGGCTCCCACTCCCGCGGGCTCAAACTCCTGGATAAGGGACAGCAGCCTCTCGACCTCCTCGGGAGTAGACTCTATATTGGCACGGAACGCCAGGTCATCGACCACGCTGTCAATATCCCTGCGGAGATAGCCTGACGCGTCAAGGCTGCCAATGATGAAAGCGGCGACATCGTGGTCATGCTTTGACAGGTTCCTGAATCCGAGCTGATCCAGAAGGCTCTGAGTGAAACTCTCCTTGACAGAGAATGTGTTGTACTGCGGACGCTCGTCCTTGCCGTAATTATTGACCCGCAATTTATAAGATGGTATGGGGTCGTCGGCATCCATCTCATCTATGGAGACATCCCTTGGCTCGTCATCAGAATCCTCCTTTTCCGGAGCGGGCGAATCGTCCAGGACCGGATTGTCCTCCAGCTCAGCCTTCACCCGCTGCTCAAGCTCCTGGATAGGAAGCTCAATCAGCTTTATGGTCTGGATCTGGAGAGGGGAAAGCTTCTGGGTCTGTTTAAGTTCGAGTCCTTGCTTGAGCATATCCTAAAAGATTGACCCCACCGGGGGATAATTGATGGTTTCCTTGACGATGAAAGCGGAAGGAAAAGAGCCTTTCACTTGCTGGAGCAGACGCGTCGCCTCCGACTTTGTCCTGAAATCACCGACCGTGACTTTAAAGAACGGGTTTGAGTATGTCCTGTAAGCCGCCACGTCCGGAAACATACCCTTGAAGCGCCCCATGGCCGCCTCGGAGGCTCCCCTGGAATTCTGCTTGTTGTCATTGAATATCCTGACGCGATAGCCAGAGATTTTCCTCGAGGAATTGGAGGCTATCTGGCGGTTCATCGAGGCGAGTATCGCCTGGGACTGATGGACTGTGACGTTAGGAAGCAGGTTGAAGATGCTCTTCCCAACAAGTGCCGAGTCCACTGCCGGGGCGAGGGACTTGTCCACCGCCTCCTGGGCTACCGCCCTGGGAGAAAACCCGAGACACAAAGCAAGCGTAAATATCAAGACAAAAAACCTTCTCATTTTCCCTCTGCCATTTGTTTAATATCCAAATCCTTGAACCTCAAAGTGGTGCCGGCTCCGCTCTTGAGCCTCACCTTCGCCTCCACATCCGTGGTGAAACCGTCCAGGGAGTTGCCCTGGGCTATCTGCAAGGCCTTCCTGAGGCTCACCCCCTCGCTCAATGTGGCGGAGCAAGGCAAGTCATAGACCTTGCTGCACTTTTTGTCAACCTTGATCGTATCGGCCGAGAAGAAAGCGAAATCCTCACCCTTGTACTTGAGGATGCCGTTCAGGTCCGTGACCTTGAAGGCGAATGTGGGATTGTCTATACCCAAGGCGAGCACGGCATTGATGGTACGCAGCCCGCTGAAAGAGTATGACTCCACTCCGACGGATGTCACTTTGATATCCTTCACCTTCTCGACACTCCCGCATCCGCAAATCTGGAGTGACAGGGCTGTCAGAAGGACTAATAATATGTGCGACAAGTGTTTCCTCATTTCCGGAATGCTTTTCACGTTCCACAAATATAGGAAAAAATACTTATTAGCTGAAAAATCCATATCTTTGTACATACACCATCGGCAATGGATAAGAAGATATATATAGAGACATACGGCTGCCAGATGAACGTCGTCGACTCGGAGGTGATTTTCTCTATCATGAGCAAGGAAGGCTACGAGCGGACACCGGTCATGGAGGAAGCCGACATCATACTAGCCAACACCTGCTCGGTCAGGGACAACGCCGAGCAAAGGATATGGGGACGCATCGAGGTTTTCCGCAAGCAGAAAGAGACTAGACCCGGGGTGATCGTGGGTATCGTGGGATGCATGGCGGAGAGGCTCAAGGACAAACTCACCAAGACCGGGAAGGTGGATCTTGTCGCCGGCCCCGACACGTACAGGTCTATCCCTGACATGATCAGGGAGATCGCGCCCGGCAACCCGGCCATCAATGTCCTTCTCTCAAGGGAGGAGACCTACGCCGACATTGTCCCGGTCAGGACAGACAAGAACGGCGTGTCAGCGTTCATCTCGATCATGAGGGGCTGCAATAATGTCTGTTCCTACTGCGTGGTGCCTTACACCAGGGGAGCCGAAAGAAGCAGGAACCCCGAGACCATTCTGGAAGAGGCCAGGGATGTCTTCTCAAGAGGATACAAGGAGGTCACCCTGCTGGGGCAAAACGTGGATTCATATATCTGGAAATCAGGAGATTCCGTTGTGGATTTTCCGGATCTTCTTGACGCTGTCGCCCGGATCAGCCCCACCCTGAGGGTTCGTTTCGCCACCAACCACCCCAAGGACATCAGCGACAAGTTGATAGAGACGATGGTAGCCCACCGTAACATCTGTGACCATATCCACCTGCCCGTCCAGTCCGGGAGC
>JAFVED010000004.1 GCA_017478125.1 Bacteroidales bacterium
GCTCCGGCGTTCACGAGCTCAGCGATCTTCTGGACAGTCCCGGGGAGCATCCTCTCGTTCTCGGGAATCCAAAGCACTTCATATTCAACACCTTCCGGGGTTACTATCTTCCCGTCCTTGACGCTCATGCGGGTCAGCAGGGCGTCCGGGTTGCAGTAGTCATATTTGAACCCTTCCGGGAAGCGGATCTCTCCGCTCTGGCGTTTCCCGCTCCTGGTGTATTGCGAGGGTTTGTGACCGACCTCATCGCCGAGGTACCAGAGGACGTCCTGGACCGGACGGCCCCTCTCAAGCAGGTAGCTTGTGCGAGCGAGATAGGTCGTGAAATGGTCCATGTATTTCCACCACGTCTGTCCCCTCAGGAACGGGGTCCCGATGCTGTTGGCGAAACTGGTCCCAGGGGGCAGGAAACCGATCTGGGGGTTGTGGGTGTAGGTGTGGAACACATTGTGTGTCACGCCCTCGGCCATGTTGAAGTTGGCCACTTCCTTCAGCATCTGCCAATGCTCGTCCCAGGTCAGGGAGAAACTTGTGAAGCTCTCAGAAGCCACCCTGGGCTTCCCGTAGATGTGGGCCGCGGAGGCGGTGGGATGGATGGGCTTGAAGTCAAGGTCTCCGACATATCCCTCGCTGAATGGCTGCCAGAACTCGCACATAGGGACATCGGCGTATTTGAAATACTCCATCGGGTCCATGGTGACGACATCGCTTCCCGCCGTCTCGAATTGGACCTCAAGGCCCTTGGCGTGGGCCAGGTCGGTCATCTTCTTGAAGAAATTCTCGCAGTAGAGCTCGTTGGCGGTCCTTCTCCAGTCGATCAGGAACCGGCTCGTCTCCTCCTGGCTGTCAAGCACATATCCCATCAGGGCCGGGAGCCTTTCCTTAAGTGAATAGCCGGACACATCCTTGAAATCCTCCTCCATGGTGTAGGTCCATGTCTGGGTGTTGCACTCCCAGCTGTCCATCAGCATCCCGTTGGCGCTGTCATGGAGAGGGCCGTCCTTAAGCATACCGACATAGTTGGAGAACTGGACCTCGGCACCCTTCGGGTCGAACTTGCTGCACTCCCAGCCGGTGGCCTCGGGAGGGGCGGGGGCGTTGCGCTTCCCGGCGTTGACATGCCCGATCCGCAGGACTGTCCATGTACCTTGGGGGTAGTCTCCGGATGGAGCGGTCCAGTCCAGGCGGCCGTCAGGGGTCATCTTGTCGGAGATGTCGATGATATCCTTTGTCTTGACAAAAGCCAGGGGATTCTGCTCTGTGTGCTGCTGGTCCGGCTCCTTGGCAATAAGTGTCCACCCGGCCTCGCCTCTCCAGCTGTTCTTCATGGCGGCGGACCAGAAGCGGATGAATCGGACGCTGGCGGGGTGGGCGTTAGTTAGCGTAAAGGTATATCGCTCAACACCTTCCACCTCAATGCAGGCGAACACCATGTTGTTCGCTCCACCGTCCTGCCAGTTGCTCATCGGGAAGTCAGCGTCGACGAGGACTTTATCTTCCCCGGCGACCTTGCCGGTCAGTTTGACATGGATTCCCGGGTCGTAGCAGAAGTTATGGCTGAAAGCGCCTACCGGGGGCAGTTCCAGCGTGCGGATGACCTGGCCCTTGGGGAGGGTGAAACTCATGGTGGTGGTCGTGCCTGGCTTCAGCTGTATGTCCTTGCTGTTCAGCCCCTGAAGCAGTGACTTCCAATCTTCGGCACCATCGATTGATTCCGGCAAAAGGGCTTTTCCTGTGTCTCCGAGAGGGGTGGGGAAGGCCAGGACCGTGATGTCCCGGTAGTCCTTCCAGTCCTCGGTCGAAGTGTCGCCTTTCGGGAGGGCGGCGGAGGCTTTCTGTCCTGCCTGAATATCGGTTCTCGACCAGACAAGCTTTCTCATCGCGTTCTCAGGCTCGATCCAGGGACCACCGGCCATCGGCCAGCCCGGGCAGGTCTGGACCGTGAGCCGCAGGCCAAGCTCCTTTGCCTTGGAACCAAGATAACCGACCATCTCCTCCCACTCGGGGCTCAGGGTCGTGAGCTGGTGGCCCGTCGCCGGCCAGGGGCCGCCGAAATATCCGTGGAACCACTGCACTCCAGAGATCTTGGCGTCGGCTATGGCCTTCAGGTCGGCGTCAATTCCTTCCTTTGAGACATTCCCTCCGATGAAGTGGAACCAGGTCTCAGGGTAGAACACCTTCTCCGGGGCCTTGAAAGAAGCCTCGTCCTTTGGGGAGAACGGAGCCGACAATGTCTCTTTGTCGGGTGCTATCCCGACAGGCTGTGCGGCGGCGGTGAAATCTGAGTAAACAAACGACAAAACTGCCGTCAGGGCCAAAAGGCTCCAGCGGCAGGTTAAAGATTTTTCTGTCATGACTTTTTCCCTATTTGTCAGTACATCATGTGTTTCTTGGAATTCTTCTTCCAACCCGCCTCACTCTTGTAGGTGGTGAAATAGATCACTATGTCCGCCTCGCTCTTGTAGTCGGTGAACCAGATCTTCTTTTTAGCCTCGCTCTTGTAGGTGGTGAAGA
>JAFVED010000046.1 GCA_017478125.1 Bacteroidales bacterium
ACTCTCGGCCAGTCGATTGAGTCTCCAGCCTGCTTGAGGGAGTCGACAACTATGCTGTGGATGAGTGAATCGATGATCGCGACATAGTATTTGTACCGGAAGGGGTCTGTTTCCTTCAATGAGTCCGGGGGAAATATCGTGTCCCTCGCCGTGATGGCCGGGATCGTGTCGAACAGCTCAAGGAAAGTCGAGGTGTCGTATTCCGAGATCTTCCCGGAAGTCCCTTTAATGAATATGTTCCGGTACTTGATGGTGTCAGGTCCTTGGGGCTTCTCCGCGGTCACGATGGCGTAACCGGGATCACCGGCCGCCGGACGGTTGCCCATGCCGATAGCGTGGAGTGATATGACACACACCACAAGCAGCGGGAACCAGATTCTTCTCAAGGCATCTCTCATGCGTGAAGGCAAAGACAATAATCCCACAAATTTAATCTTTTTCATCCTTTTCAACAAATCCCGAGCCGAGAGGACAACCTGACGTATATTTTTCGTATATTGTAAAGCTATGAGTAAAATCAAGAAAATATATCAGACGGACCCTTGGCTTGAGCCGTACAAGGACGCCATAGAGGCCCGCCACGAGCGGATTCTCGCTGCCCGGGACAAGATTGTCCCATCTGGCGGCAGCCTGTCTTCCGGGATCAACAACCATCTGTACTACGGGCTCCACAAAGAAGCCGACGGGTCGTGGGTGATCAGGGAATGGGCCCCTAACGCTTCGAGGATCTACCTTGTCGGGGATTTCAACAATTGGAAACGAACCTCCGCATACGAGTTCAAAGTGGCGGGGGAAGGCAACTGGGAACTGCGTCTTGACGGGCTTTTCCTCAGTCACGGCGACTTGTACAAGCTGTTCGTCGAGTGGCCCGGAGGCGGGGGCGAGAGGATCCCCGCATATTGCCGGAGGCTTGTCCAGGACCCTCAGACCAAGGTTTTCTGCGCCCAGGTCTGGGATCCGGCGGAGCCCTACGAGTGGAAACATGACAAAGTGTTGCGCCGACCTCATCCGCTGATCTACGAGTGTCACATAGGGATGAGTTCCGAGGAGCCTAAAGTCTCCACTTTCAGTGAGTTCCGTAGGGATGTCCTGCCTCGGGTCAAAGATCTGGGGTACGACACGATCCAGATAATGGCCCTCCAGGAGCACCCGTATTACGGCTCTTTCGGCTACCAGGTGTCGAATTTCTTCGCCTTGAGCTCCCGGTTCGGTACTCCTGAGGAGTTCAAGACCCTTGTCGACGCTGCCCATGGGATGGGAATAGCTGTCGTGATGGACATTGTCCACTCCCACAGCGTGGACAACGAGGTGGAAGGGCTCGGCCTGTTCGACGGACGTGACGACCTGTATTTCTATCAAGGGCCTCAAGGCCATCATCCGGCCTGGGGCTCCCGGTGTTTTGACTACGGTAAGGATGAGGTCGTCAGGTTCCTGCTGTCGAACTGCAAGTTCTGGCTTGAGGAATATCACCTCGACGGTTTCCGCTTCGACGGGGTCACCAGCATGATCTATTGGGACCATGGTCTCGGCAAGGATTTCGGGGACTACAAGCTGTATTTCGACTCCGGGGTGGATGAGAACGCGGTGACTTATCTGGCCCTGGCGAACATGCTCATCCGGGAGATAAAACCCTCGGCGATCACTATCGCTGAGGATGTCAGCGGAATGGCCGGATTGGCGGCGCCTTTCGCCGCCGGAGGAGTCGGCTTTGATTTCAGGATGGCCATGGGAATCGCTGACCATTGGATCAAGTGGATAAAGGAGAGAACTGACGAGCAATGGAGTCCCGGGGAGATTTGGTACGAGCTCACCAACA
>JAFVED010000047.1 GCA_017478125.1 Bacteroidales bacterium
AGAAGGGCGTCAGGATCAGGATAGATATCGGGGATACTCTCAATACCGGGGACCAGGCTCAAAGGCCTGGCCTTGAGGAGTTCGGCGGCTGGCTTCGGGAGTCGGTGTACGGGATGCCTATGCCCGGAAGCTTTGTGAAATATTCTGACTTCATCAAAAAGACCAGATTCTGACGCTGGATCGGACGGACGTTTTGTCATTTTTTTTTAGTTTTTTTAAAAATATACTTATATTCGCGTTCCTGCAATGGGGTATTAGCTCAGCTGGTAGAGCGCCAGGTTCGCAATCTGGAGGTCAGGAGTTCGATCCTCCTATGCTCCACAATGAGGAGGGAGGTATTTTTATTACCTTCCCTTTTTGTTTAATCAAGATACAAATTATGAAAACCGCGCGAATCCATGTTATAGGCTTGATATCTATCGCCATCCTTGCCTTTCTGATGTCTTCTTGCGGCCCTGTCAAGCAGGCTGACGCTCTTATGTCGAAGGACGGAACCGTCTCCGGAATAGTGGTCGAGTACCGTTCTCCTGTGGACAACGAGTCTGTCACACAAGATACTTACCAGATTTCTGGAAAAAAGGTCCGGAGCATCTTCCTGTCCAACTCCAATCCCTTCAAGAAAGACCCGGGAGTGAAAGGCGCTGCTGAGGGAGGAGGACGGTATGTCGTGATTCTCCTCAAAGCCGGAAATAACGGACCCGCCCCTGATAAACCGGTGGAAATCACCCCTGGTAAAAAGGTGCCTTTACCTGACGTGAGAGTCAAGCAGGTTTCCCAAGTCCAAACCACCTCGGGCAAGGTCATTAAACCGTGGAAGAAAGCCATTAAAGCCACGGATTATTACCTCTCGAAGCCCCTTTGATCCTTTTAGGCGACCATATTCCCAGAGGATGGCCAGAAACGGTCATCCTCTTGTTTTATAGATCAGATATTAGTATTTTTGTTACAATGGACGACCATTACTTCAAATCCATAGACCAATGAAAGCGAAAATCAGATTATCTTGGATCATCACCGCCGGAGCGACAGCGCTCATGTTGGCGGGATGCTCCACAAAAAGCACTAAAACAATCTATAGGGCCGAGGCTCTTGACGCCTCAGCCTGGAGCCAATCCGAATGGATCTCCGCGGCCGATGCCCAAGTCGCGCGGAAAAACGACGACGACCGGTCGGCAGACGGAGCCAGCTGGTTCGTGAGCACCATCAAGAACGAGGGCAAGGTGGCGAGCGCCAAATGGATGACCACCGGTCTTGGCGTTTTCGAGATCTATGTCAACGGCCAGCCTGTCGGTGAGGAGATCTTGAAACCGGGATTCACCCACTACGCCAAGACGAAGCGTTCCTTCACTTACGATGTGACCGCCGCCTTCAACACCAAAACCGGGGCGGCAAACATCCTCGCTGCCCAGGTCACCCCAGGATGGTGGGCGGACAAGATCATTACCCCCGGCGGCATGGAGAACGTCATCGGCAAGAAAGTCGCTTTCAGGGGTGTACTGGAGATCATCTACTCCGACGGCGTGAAAAAGCTTTATGGCACTGACACAGAAAACTGGAAGGCCGGCGTGGCGGGTCCTGTCAAGCATGCGTCAATCTTTGACGGGGAGGACTTCGATGCCAGGGAACTTCCTGGTTATGAGACTCCCGGGAAATTGTCAGTCCCTGAGGTCAATAAAGAGTTCAACGGAGAGATACTTCCTTCCGACGGGGCAGAGATATACCTGCGCGAAGACATCGCCCTCTCCCCTGTCAAGGCATATATATGGGAAGGTGTCACGGGAGACACAGAGGAAGACTACGGTAAGGTCGTGATCAAGAAAGAGTTCGTCCCGGGAGAGCAGATGGTGGTCAAACCTGGCGAGACCCTCGTCATCGACTTTGGCCAGAACGCCGCCGCTGTCCCCCGCTTTGTGTTCAAAGCCAAAGGCGGTACTGTCCTGAACTGCCTGCCGTCAGAGCTTCTGAACGATGGCAATGGAGCCAAGAGCCGCGGAATGGACGGTCCCGAGGGAAGCTGCCACAGGCGTAACCTTCGTGTCAGCGACAACTGCATCAGGCTCCTCTACACTTTCGCCGACACTAAAGGATTCGCGGAATTCATTCCGCTGCGGACTTTCTTCGGATATCGCCTTCTTTCAATAACCGCGACTGATGAGGTCACAATCAAGTCGATAGAGTCAGTACCTGTCACCTCAATAGCCAAGGATCTCGAGACCGGCACCATCACTACCGGAAACGACCTTGTCAACAAGCTCATCTCCAACACTGTATGGGGGCAAAGATCAAATTATCTCTCCGTCCCGACAGACTGTCCCCAGCGCAACGAGCGCCTGGGATGGATGGCTGACACGCAGGTTTTCACCGAGACCGGCACTTTCTTCGCCAACACGGACGGCTTTTTCCATAAGTGGACACGCGATGTCAGGGATTCCCAGAGCGAGGCCGGAGGTTTCCCCGGAGTATCCCCGATAGCGCAGTACGGCAACGACATGATGCGCCTTGGATGGGCAGACGCCGGTATCATTGTCCCGTGGACAGTCTGGAAACAGTTCGGTGACAATAGCATAGTCGACGAGAACTGGGATGCGATGGACAAGTTCATGAATTATGTCAACGACACCAAGTATGACCACGCCACACACGCCTCCGAGAACGGCAACTACCAATGGGCCGACTGGCTGAGCTACGAGCCTCTCGAGAGCTGCAGCGGAAGGATGAATATGAAGGACAAATCCGGCAAGACAGTACGCCGTCCCGAGGCGATAGTGTACTGGAACTACCTGAGCGCCAGCTATTGGGCCATTGACGCCGGCATGATGGCAGACATGGCCGCGGGTACCGGAAGGGATGCCGGCAGGTACAATGCAATGGCAGAGGATGCCAGGAACTATATGAGGGAAACCTTCCTCAATCCGGACGGCACTTTCAAGACATCGATCCTGAACACGATGCAGACCCCGGCTCTCTTCGCGCTAAAGAACAATCTCGTGGACGGGAAGGCTAAGGAAGATATGATCGCGAGGCTCCGCCAGAACTTCAAGGATCACGATGATTGTCTGCAGACAGGCTTCCTCGGGACTTCGATCCTTATGGCTACCCTGACCGAGAATGGTATGGCTGACATCGCCTACACTCTTCTCTTCCAGCGCAAGAATCCGAGCTGGCTCTATTCTGTTGACAATGGGGCCACAACGATATGGGAGAGGTGGAACAGCTACA
>JAFVED010000048.1 GCA_017478125.1 Bacteroidales bacterium
TAGTGCCGTTCTTCTCGAAACAGCCGATCACCTCGTCCTTTATGTCATTCCAGCCCGTAGTACCTACTACCACGGCCTTGAAGTTTTCAGCCAAGGCCCTGTAATTGGCCCGGAAAGCATCCGGAGTAGTGAAATCAATGCAGACGCACTCCCCGGCGAGGGTCCTGTCGAAGGAGGCTATGTCCTCACTCGCCCCGGCGCACTCGATGCCCCTGGCCTGGAGGGCAGCTTCAACCATGTGGCCCATGCGACCGTAGCCGCTGATAACTACCTTGATCATGATTCCTTGAATATGCATTCGTGCAGGCTGTCCAGGGTCACCTGAAGCTTCTCATGGTCGATGACGAAACTCTCACTCATCATGTTTGCACTCATGACGGCGATGTGGACCTTGCCGGACACTCTGATGACCTTGTCGCCGATTCCTTCGAAGCCGACGATTCCGCGGCCAACGACCGAAACGAGCGCCTTGTCACGGAACACCGTCACATCCGCCCACTTCCCTATCGCATCAATGGCATCCTTGAATCCGTCGACCTCTTCGGGAACGACGAGGCAGACCTGCGACTCGGTTGCTCCGGTAAGAGTGACGGGGATCCTCCTGGAATACAGTTCAGCGAAGACTTTGCCCAACATCCTGGTCACACCTTCGAGCTTTGAAGACTCGATCCTGACAAAGAGGATATTGTCCCTGAAAGCGATTGACTTGGGGCCGTCAGGAGCCTGGTCGCCGCGGACAACGAGGGTGCCCTCACAAGAAGGATTCGTGGAATTGAGGACCCTGATCGGTATGTTTTTCTTCCTGGCCGGTTCAATTGTCAGCGGGTGCAGGACCCTGGCGCCCATGGCCGCCATCTCAGCAGCCTCCTCGTAGGAGACGACATCGATCTTGCCAGTGTCGGAGACCACCCGCGGATCAGCGGTGCGTATTCCGTCCACATCCGTCCAGATCTCCACCCTGGCAGCGTCCAGGGCCATTCCGAAGATCGCTGCGGAGTAGTCGGAACCCTCGAAACCGAGAACGGAAGTCACCCCCTTGTCCGTGGATGCCACGAAGCCCTGTGTCAGGATGACGTCTGTTCCCTTGGATTCAAGGCCGACAATACGTTTGACATTTGCCTCAGTCACATCGAGATCCGGACGGGCATAAAGATAGTTGTCGTCGGTAGTGATCATCCTCCTGGCATCAATCCAATGGCAGGTAATGCCGTTGGCGTTGAAAGCGTAGGCGATGATGGTGGACGACAGGAGTTCTCCGGTGGAGATGATCCTGGCTTCGCTGCGGGCAGACAATTCGCCGATCAGGCACACACCGTTGACGAAAGTCTCGAGGTCGGAGATAAGCCTCTCCACATCCTCGATACAGTTTTCGAGCAGTTTCGGTTTTTCGGACAGAAGATTCTTGGCCAGGTTGAAATGCCTCTCCCTGAGTTGTCTCAGAAGATCTTCCACGGCATCCTCATGCTGGGCCTCCGCCTCTTCAGCAAGCATGCAAAGCAGCCTGGTGACCTTGGCAAGGGCTGAAACAACCACCAGCGGCTTCTCCTTAAGCCGGGCTCCAACGATGGAAATGACCCTTCCGATAGCTTCTTCATTCTGTACCGAAGTACCTCCGAATTTGATGATAATCATGTCTTTATCTTAATTAAGTTCGTTCATTGCCGTTTTGAAAATCTTAATGTCCTGCCTGACAGCCTTCTCCATCTCGGAGACCAGGACATATTCCTTGTCAGTGTGGGCGACAAGGATTGAACCTGGCCCGCAGATCGCCCTCCTGGCGTATTTTTCGAGCCTCGGGGCATCGCTTCCGAATGAGACGGGCTTTGATTCTATCCCCTTCACTGCATGGAAATATTCCTGCGGAGTGTCCCCGCCGAACGCCTGGATGACCGTCCCGGAAGGACAGGCCTTGAGCAGTTTGTCCTGGATCGAGGCATCGGTCTTGAAGGTGGTCCGGAAATAAATCCTGAAGCGGGTCTCCGGACTCAGGACGTTCTGAGGATTGTCACTAAGGAGATCACCCACATTCCATGTAGTGGGTCCCAGTACGGGATCCTTTGGGAACCTGGTGACCCTCAACCTGTCCATTACATCAACGAACTTCTCGACGGCACTCTCACCATGCTCCGGGTAGCCCGAATGGCAGGCTTTTCCCGGGATAGTCACCTCGAATGCCTTGGTACCTTTTGCCGCCGAAGCAAGGCAGTTGTCCGTCGGTTCGCCAACCAGGACAAAAGATCCCCCGGGATTGTCCCTGCTGAAAGCTTTCGCTCCATACGAACCGGTTTCCTCGCCGGAAAGGAGAAGCAGGCCGAAATCCTTGAACCCTTCCTCCTGTAGCTTCAGGCAAGCATTGTACATCGTGAATATCTGTCCCTTGGCATCACAGCTCCCGCGGCCTTTGATGATGGTGTCGTCCCTCTCGGCGACTCTGCCGTCTGGAAGGCGTTCACCTTTACTGACCGGACCGACACTCGGCGGGATGTATGGAGGGACAGTGTCAAGATGGGTGCAAAACACGAAGGATGGGGCCCCGGTCCCGGACCAGTCCAGCAGCAGGTTGACCGTTCCGTCCCCTACCTCGAACTCTCTCACCTCTGGGGCCAAACAGCCATCCCGAGCGGCAGCAAAGGATCTCCCCAACCTCTCCCGCAGAAAGTCCGCCAAACGGCGCTCCTGCCCCGAAGTCGAGTCTATACCAAGTATCTCCAGAAAAAAATCCAGTTCCATTACAGATCGCGCATAATCAGATAAAGGTAGTGATATTATTCCTTAAAACAAAATAGAGTTTCGATCGGGTTTTTTCAGGGAAAATGATGTGTAAATAGCAAAAAAAAGCTATATTCGCAGTTGTTATGAAACCCAAAAACGCCCCATATTATCTGATCAGGCCAACTCTTCGGCCGAATTGGGGGGGGGTATAACTTACTACAAATCAAACAATTACCTATCGGAATACAAAGACCGGGACTTTCTCGGCCAGGGCTTCAGCGTATCCTTCCGTACCCGCAAGGCAGGACGCGCCTTATAATTCAGGAAATCAACTATTAATTAAATCAATACCATTATGAAAAAATCTGACAAACACGAAGGCCTCGCCTATGTCGCTCCAGAGATCGAACAGATCATCATTGACTCCACTTCGATCATGGCAGAATCAGTCCCTGGAGGCGGTATGGATAACCCTTCACCGGAAGATCCGGACTAAATCCATTCACATCCCACACAGCGGCTTGCCCGGAGACTCTTCCATGTCCTTAACTGGTGGAGTCCCGTAAGTTATTCAATAGGGTGAAGATCATAATACTCCACCTGTTTTCCTGAAGACTGCCAACCTGATTTAGATTTAACAAAACGACCGAATCATGAGAAAACAATTATTCCATTTCAAGAAGATTCTACCTTACGCGGCGCTGGCCGCATTGGTGGGATGTCAAATCCAAGACATTGACATTCAAGGGACTGACAGCGTAGGACAAAAAGAAGTCCGCGAGGTGATCATCACAGCGGATCTAGCTGACAATCCACGGGACACCAGAACCTCCTACGACGAGGCAGAATCAAAAAACTACTGGTCGCCAGGGGACAAGATCAAGATATTCAGCGCTGGGGAAGCGAGTGAGTTTACATCACTCAACTCTGTTCCCGAGACCATCGTGAAGTTCAAGGGTCTCATATCTTTCATTACCGGTACCAGCAACGACAGCGAGGACTCCAAAGACTATGTCTGGGGACTTTACCCCTACAGCGACGAAGCCTCCTACTCCGATCCGGACGGAATCTCGAGGACGGCGAGGATC
This sequence comes from Bacteroidales bacterium, assembly GCA_017478125.1. GTDB lineage: Bacteria > Bacteroidota > Bacteroidia > Bacteroidales > UBA932 > Cryptobacteroides. The sequence continues at coordinate 3,801 of JAFVED010000048.1, forward strand.
ACGACAAACTTCAAGGGCATGCAGACCGGGGTTCCGGGATCGTTCGCGGACAACCTCGCGGTCATGGTCGGACGGTCGGAGTCGCTCTCCATCCCGTTCAAGGGAGCGTATTCCGGAGCTTTCTTCAAGGTCAGCAGGAACGACATCGTCTCCATGACTCTCAAGGGGCTTAACAACGAGACCCTCGCCGGAAAGGCGACCATCGGGCTCGACGGGAACTTGATGCCTGTCGTCTATGATGTCGAGGATCCGAAAACCTCTGTCACAGTCACCGCTCCGGACGGCACATTCGAGCCAGGAGAGAACTACTACCTGATCACCCTTCCGGACGTGCCGCTGCCGGACGGCTACTCCGTGACACTACGCAGGCGTGACGGCTACGAGGGCACCTACGAACTGCGGGCAAACCGTCCTCTCAACAGGATAAAGTTCAGGAACCTCTCTGATCCCATTGACTCCAGGATAGAGAGCGAGGCCAACATCGCCTCAGGGATCAGCACCGGATGGGTCAGAGCCTCAAATCCTGACAGCCACGAGATCTGGTACACGACTTCGGACAATTCGGAATTGACCTACAATCCAAGGCCCAAGACTGACAACCCGTATAACGTGGTAGAGGCAAGTATTTCTCCGGAGGGTAACAACGGGATAGGGATTATCCGGTTCAAAGAGCCGGTTTACAGATTGGACGACTGGTGCTTTAGCCCGGCGTATAATCCATCAGGATTTGAACTGACTTCCGTAACCCTTCCGGAGACATGCGCTGACATAGGCGAATATGCGTTCTACGATTGTTCCAGTCTTACTGAAGTGAAATTAGGACCAGACGTGACCCAGATATTGGGATATGCGTTTTATGGATGCGGCTTTGAGACCATCACTCTTCCGGAGACACTCACTCTTATCGGTCCACGGGCTTTCACTTTGTGCGAGAACATCCGTGAAATCACAATCCCGGACAACGTGGAGAGTATCGGCATTGCCAACGACCAATGCGTGGCGACTTTTGACGGATGTTACAATCTTAAGGCCTTCCATGGCAAATTCGCGACGGACGACGGAAGATGCCTCATCATCAAGCACCCTGAAAGCGGCCTGAATACACTCGTGGGTTTCGCCACCGCCGGACTGTCCGGAGGAACTTATGAGCTCCCATCCGGATTGGAGTCCATCGGTGTCGAAGTGTGTGGCGAGATACCTCTCACCAACA
>JAFVED010000049.1 GCA_017478125.1 Bacteroidales bacterium
GTCTCCGCGTGTGGAGGGAGTATATAGACGGTGTCTATGCTTCCAGTTCTTTCACGCAGCCCCATTACGATCCGGCTACCAAGGCGTTCTATCTCTCTGACTCGGCCGCTTGCGATCCCAAGACCGGAGCTGTCGTGTACGGAAGCCCAGGCACGCCTGACGTGTTCACCCTCAAATAACGCGTGACTTCCTTTAAAGTGGAGCGGCCCGTCAAGGGTCGCTCCGTTTTTTTTTGTTATATTTGTATACCATTATCTTTCAGCGATGAAACGGATAACCACTTTTCTCACCTTTGTCCTCCTCGCGTCCGGACTGTATGCCCAGGAGGCCGTCTATAAAGTCCATGACGCCCTGTCTCCTCTTCCCGGCGGGAAGGTCAAGATGGAAGGCTACTTTGAGGATGACATACTCAGGAGCCAGGAGAATTGGGCCAAAGGAGTGATGCCGTACGGGAAAGTACTGGAGTTCTTCCGCTCGGGACGCTCTAAATTCGCCCTCGGGGAGATGCCCGGGAAGAGCGTCCGGACCAACTCCCTGCTGTGGCGCTACACCAGGGACGCCGGGCTGAAGCGGATCACCAAGGCCGTTGTCGATTCTCTTATCGCTGCCACCAAACCCAATGGATCAATCAGTTGCACCCCTGTTGAGGATCAGCCGGGGGATGGCGACGGGGACATCTGGGAGAGAAAATATGTCCTGCTCGGCCTCAGCCAGTACTACCTGGATGTCGAGAAGGACCCCCTCGTTCTTGAGGCGATGGAGAAAGAGGCGAGGTCGGTGATGGACCAGGTGGGGCCGGCTCCTAAGAAGAGCATCACCTCGCTTGGCTGGAGTTCCACCAATATCGAGTCGTCTTCGATCCTGGAGCCTATCATGAGGCTGTACTTCATCACCGGCAAGAGGGAGTATCTGGATTTCGCCACATACATTGTCGGATCAGGAGGCAATGAGGGGAGCGACATTTTCGCCCTGCTCGAAGCCGGGACTCCCATGCGGGAGGTCGGGAAACCTTATCCGAAGGCCTATGAGATGACTTCGCTGATGGAAGGGCTGGCGGAGTATTACCGCGCCACCGGCGACCCTCGTTGGCTCACCTGTCTCACCAACTTCTTCAATGAGGTCAAAGACCAGGAGATAACGATCATAGGCAACGCCGGCACGGACATCTACTGGCCCAAGCTCTACGGTGAGGGGTGGGGCAATACGGCTGTCGAGCAGTCCAATCCCGACGTGAAGAGGATGATGGAGACCTGCGTGGGAGTGACGTGGATGAAATTCTGCTCCCAGTACCTGCGCCTGACGGGCGATCCGGCCGCTGTGGATTGTATTGAGAGATACGCGTACAACGGGCTGCTGGGCGCTATGAGGCCTGACGGGAAGGGATTCAGCTACGTCAACCTCCTGAACGGCTCCAAAGTCACAAACAGCGGCTGGGGGATTGTCTTTGACGGCTTGCCGGTGACTTGCTGCAACCTGAGCGGTCCGACCGGACTCGCTTATATTCCTTATGTGGCTGTCATGCAGGCGGATGATGGACCCGTGGTGAACCTTTATAACAGGGGAGTCTACAAGGCCGTGACCGCCGACGGAAGGTACATCTCTCTTGGGATTGACACTGATTTTCCACGGAGCGGGGAGGTCAAGATAGCGGTCTTCCCTTCCGGAAGCGGCGAGTCCGCGATCAAACTGCACATTCCTTCGTGGAGCGTAAACACCTCTGTGTCAGTGGATGGCAAACCTGTTAAAGGGGTCAGGGCCGGGGAGTATCTAAAGATAGTGAGGGATTGGAAGGCCGGCGATGAGATACGGGTCAGTTTTGACATGAGGGCCCGGCTGATCAATGCCAGGGAGGGGGTGAACCCCGCCGGGAAGGATTTCCAGGCTCTCCAGTGGGGACCCCTTGTCTTCGCCAGGGATGAGAACATTGATCCGGAATATTCGGAACCGGTGAGGATAGTAGCCGATCAGAGTGGAGCGGTCGATGTGAGGATCGTGACTCCTGAGTGTCCGGGAGCGAGGATGTGCCTTCTTGTCCCGACCACCACCGGCCCCATCAAGATGGTTGATTACTCGTCAGTTGACTGTTGGGAAGGATCCCATATCCAGACCTGGCTGCCTGTTTTGAAATAAATTCCAGAGTATGGTAAGAATATTTTGCAAGAACACCGGTACCTCGAAGGAGTTTGTAGAGGGAGCCTATTTGAAAGACATAGCGGAGGAGTTTGAGTTCGACAAACCATACGACATCCTCGCCGCCCTTGTCAACAATGTGGCCCAGGGACTCCGGTTCAAGGTCTATCACAGCCTGGATGTCCAGTTCCTCGACTACCGCACCTACACCGGGCGCAACTTCTACTGCAGGTCGCTTTGCTTCCTGCTGTACAAGGCCGTCAGGGATTTGTTTCCGGAGAGCAGGCTCACTATACGCAGGCCGATCTCCAAGGGCTATTACTGCTCCGTGGACAAGGGCGACGGGACCCTCCTTGGGGAGGCGGATGTGGATGCCGTCAGGGCGAGGATGCGCCGGATAGTCGACCAGGATGTGCCTTTCAGACGCCACGAGGCCAGGGTCGAGGATGCCATAAAGGCTTTCACCGCCATCGGGGCATCGGACAAAGTCAAGCTTCTGGAGACCTGCGGAGATGTTTATGTCACCTATTACACCCTCGACGGCACGGCGGACTACTATTACGACGAGCTCGTCCCGAGCGCCGGTTACCTTAAAACTTGGAACGTGAGTTATTACCGCGGGGGAATACTTCTGCGTGTCCCTGACAGGCACCATCCGGAGGATCTCGCGCCCTTCAGGGAGCAGCCCAAGACTTTCGAGGTGTTCGCGGAGTCCCAGAAGTGGAACAGTATCATGGGACTCGGACATGTCGGGGATGTCAATGAGGCCATCCAGAGAGGCACCGCCTCCGACCTGATCCAGATCGCCGAGGCTCTCCAGGAGAAGAAGATCGTCCAGATCGCCGAGGAGATCGAGAGACGCCACTCGGATCCTTCCGATCCTCTGAGGCTCGTGCTGATCACCGGCCCCACCAGCAGCGGGAAGTCCACGTTCTGCAAGCGGCTCAGCATCCAGCTGAAAGCCTGCGGACTCCATCCGGTCTCTTTCTCGACGGATGACTATTTCGTCAACCGCCTCGACACCCCGAAACTCCCCGACGGCTCGTTCGACTTCGACAATTTTGACACGGTCGACCACGATTATCTCCAGAAAGATCTTCTCAAGCTGCTTTCAGGAGAGGAGGTTGAGGTGCCCGAGTACAATTTCGTGACCGGCCTGAGGGAGTTTAACGGCAAGAGACTTCGCCTTGCCGAGAGGTCGGTCCTGCTTATCGAGGGCATTCACGCCCTGAACCCAAGACTTACGGAGAAAGTTCCGGATAACGAGAAGTTCAAGATATTCATCAACACGATAACCTCCATCTCACTGGATGCCCACAACTGCATCCCGACCAGCGACAACCGTCTTCTGAGACGTATTGTCAGGGACTTCCTGAAGGGAGCTTTAACGGCCCGGGAGACCATCTCAAACTGGCCGAACGTCAGGCGTTCCGAAGTCAAGTGGATATATCCTTTCCAGGAGGACGCCGACGTGCTTTTCAACTCGGCTTACCTGGCGGAGTTCGCGGTGCTGAGAACCCATGCGGAGAGGATCCTGGCGACTGTCCCCAGGAACAGCAAGGAATACAGCGAGGCCAACCGGCTGCTGAAGTTCCTGCACTACTTTGTCCCGGTCTCTGAGCGGGAGATTCCCGGGAATTCCCTCATGAGAGGCTTTATCGGTGGCGGAAATTATTGATAAACAATAGTATATGAGTTCAATTGTATATTTCACCAGAGATCTCTCTTCAAACGGCCTTATCAAGGCCTACGAGAAAGTGGCCGGCGAGATTTCCGGCAAGGTCGGCGTGAAGCTTCACACCGGCGAGAAGAACGGCCCCAATATCATTCCCAGGGAATGGGTCAAGGCTTTGATCGATAAGGATTTGCCGGAGGCGACCATTATCGAGACCAACACCTATTACGAGGGAGACCGTTACACGACCGAGCTCCACAGGGAGACGATCGAGGTCAATGGCTGGACTTTCTGTCCGGTGGACATCCTTGACGAGGAGGGGACAGTGGACCTTCCCGTTGTCGGAGGCAAATGGTTCGACAAGATGTCTGTCGGTAGCCATCTGGTCAATTATGATTCCATGGTGGCCCTCACCCATTTCAAGGGGCACACCCAGGGCGGTTTCGGGGGCAGTAACAAGAACATCGGCATCGGGTGCGCGGACGGGCGGATCGGGAAGGCCTGGATCCACACTACTCCGGGGCAGCCGGACCAGTGGGACATCGCCGAGGAAGAGTTCATGGAGAGGATGACCGAGTCCACCAAGGCATCGATAGACCACTTCGGGGAAAAGGTCACCTATGTCAACGTGATGAGGAACATGTCCGTCTCGTGCGACTGTGAAGGCCTTGAGGCAGAGCCTGTTGTGACTCCCGATGTGGGTATTCTCTCCTCTACCGACATCCTTGCGGTGGACAAGGCTTGTGTCGACATCATCTACGCCATGACCGAGGCGGACCATCACGATATGGTCGAACGTATAGAGTCCCGCCACGGCCTTCGCCAGCTTTCCTACATGAAGGAACTCGGGATGGGGGATGACGATTATATCCTCATAGATCTGGACAATGGCGGGAGACGGATGACAGTCGCGGAAGCCGCCACCGGTCTTAAGAGACAGATCAACACGGACATGGCTCCCGCCGCGATCGGGCCGTACAGCCAGGCTATCGCCCATAGAGGGCTTGTTTTTGTGTCCGGACAGCTTCCTATCGACCCATCTACCGGAGCCTTCCCGGATGGCGGTGTCGAGGCTCAGACAAGGCAGTCCCTAATGAATATCAAGGCCATCCTGGAGCAGGCGGGATCCGGCATGGACAAAGTCGTCAAGACCACCGTCCTGCTCGCTGACATGGGTGATTTCGCCGCCATGAACGGGGTATATTCCGAGTTCTTCTCCGCGCCCTATCCGGCCCGTTGCGCCTTCGCTGTCAAGACCCTTCCCAAGGGCGCCCTTGTCGAGATTGAGTGTATCGCCTCCGGATGCTGAGGACTATTCTTGGATGCGTGGGGCGGTTCAAGACAGCCGCCCTGCTGACCCCGGTCTGGACCACGGCCGAGGTGATCATGGGCGTGCTGATCCCCTATGTCACCGCCTCCCTTATCGATAAAGGAATCAGCGCCGGGAATATGGCAGAAGTCTACAGATATGGCGGCCTGATGATCCTAATGGCTTTTTTCAGCATGATGTTCGGTATTCTGGCCGCCCGTTTCGCCGCTTATTCCTCCACCGGACTGGCGGCCAACCTCCGGGAGGCTATGTACACCAACATCCAGCGGTTCTCGTTCTCTGACATCGACAAGTATTCCACCGCCGGGCTGGTAACAAGGATGACCACCGACGTGAGCAATATCCAGGGAGCTTTCCAGATGCTCCTGAGGACCAGCTTCAGGGCACCGTTGAACATGCTTTTCAGCCTTGTCATGTGCTTCTTCATCAACGGAAGGCTAAGTGTCATCTTCCTCGTGGCGATGCTGATCCTCAGCACATGTCTCTTTGTCCTGATCAGGCGGGCCTCGAAGCTCTTCGTGAGGATATTCGAGAAGTATGACGACCTCAATGGTGTGATCCAGGAGAACATCTCCGGAATCCGTGTCGTCAAGGCCTTTGTCAGGGAGGACCATGAGCTGGGCAAGTTCGACAAGACCGCGTTGTCGCTCTACAATCTCAATGTCAAGGCGGAGAGCCTTATGGCCTTGAACCATCCTGTGATGAACCTGGTGGTCTACGGCTGCATCATCGCTCTCTCCTGGTTCGGAGCCCGCTATATTGTTGGAGGGACACTCACCACAGGCCAGCTCACATCGCTGTTCGCCTACATCATGACCGTTATGACATCCTTGATGATGCTCTCTATGATCTTCGTCCAGCTCACCCAGAGCGCGGCCAGCGGCAAGAGGGTGGCTGATGTGATCAATGAGGAGCCTGACATGTTCGACCCGGCCGATCCGCTGGAGGAAGTCAAGGACGGTAGCATAGACTTCGAGAATGTCTGTTTCGCCTACACCAAGGGAGGGGATTATGCTCTGGAAGATATTGATTTCCATATAGATGCCGGAGAGACGATAGGTGTTATCGGAGGTACCGGCAGCGGAAAGTCGAGCCTTGTGTTCCTGGTTTCAAGGCTTTACGATGTGTCCGGTGGAAGTGTAAAGGTTGGCGGTGTGGATGTCCGTGAGTATGGGATGGAGGCCTTGCGTGACCAGGTGGCCGTTGTCCTCCAGAAAAGCACCCTGTTTTCCGGGACCATTCTCGAGAACTTGCGCTGGGGCAAGGAAGACGCCACTCTTGAGGAGTGCGTGGAAGCTTGCCGTCAGGCTTGCGCGGATGAGTTCATATCCCAGATGCCGGACGGTTACCAGACCTACATCGAGCAGGGCGGCACAAATGTCTCAGGCGGACAGCGCCAGAGGATCTGCATAGCCCGGGCTCTTCTCAAACGCCCGAAAGTGCTGATTTTGGACGATTCGACTTCTGCGGTGGACACCGCGACTGACTCGCATATCCGCCAGGCGATCTCCGGAAAGATAGAGGGTCTGACAAAGATCATCATCTCCCAGCGGATCCTGAGCATCCAGGACGCTGACAGGATCATTGTGATGGATGACGGACGGGTCGCGGCCTTCGACACGCATGAGAACCTGTTGAGAACCTGCGAGATATATAAAGATATACACGACATGCAGACTTCGGGAGGCGATGCTGATTTCGATCATAAAAAGGAGGTGGCGGCATGAGCGGAACCACTCAGAACGCCAGTATGGCCGGAGGCCGTATGAGAGGCGGGGTCAGGGAGCCTAACATGTCCCGGGAGGATATGAAGAAGAGTCTCGGCAAGGGATCGACCGTGTGGAGACTGTTCGGTTTCATATTCAAGAACTACAAGATTCGTTTCGGGGTCGTGCTGGTCTGTATAGTGGTCTCGGCCCTGACAACACTCGCGTCCTCGCTGTTCACGAAGACCCTGATCGACGATTACATCAGTCCGATGCTCACCCAGGCTGTCCCGGATTACTCACCGCTTGCTATGGCGCTTGTGAGGCTGGCCGCTGTCCTGCTCCTCGGGGTCGCCGCGTCGTATTCCTACAACCTGATCATGATTTACGTGGGGCAGGGGACTATGCTCAAGCTGCGCCAGGGACTGTTCTCCCACATGGAGGACCTGCCGCTGAGTTATTTCGACTCCCATTCCCACGGCGACATCATGTCGGTCTATACCAACGACGTGGACACCCTGCGCCAGGTGATCGGCA
>JAFVED010000001.1 GCA_017478125.1 Bacteroidales bacterium
GAGGGAATTGTCCTGTTGAAGAACGAAGGGGGCCTTCTCCCTCTTGAACCGAAGAAAGTCCGCAGGGTCCTTGTCACCGGCCCGAACGCGACGCTCCGCAATTGCGAGTACCTTATGGGCGGGAGCTGCTGGGTCAACAGCCCGGACGAGGTCACAATCCTCGAGGGATTGCGGAAGGCGTTCGGAGACAAGAAGATACGTTTCTTCGACTGGGCTCCGCTCGGCGGTTTCCGTGAGCTTCCGGAGTCCATGGACATCAAGGCTATGTATTCGGTAAAAGGCTCCGACAGCCCGGTGCTGACACGGAAAGAGGACAAGATCAATTTCATGTGGGAGATGCGCTCCCCGGATCCCTCCATACCCGTGGGCAACTGGAGGGAGGCCCGGTATGAGATCTCTTTCATCGCTCCAGTTGACGGCAAGTATTCTTTCAGGATCTCAGCCGGAGGAGGCGATGTCATCCTTTCCGACAGTTGGAAGGAATATGCCCCGATGGCCGTGCTGAAAGCGGCTGAGGCTGAGCGTGGAACCACCTCTGCCATAATCGATTTGGCTAAGGGGACCCGCTGTGTTCTGGGTGTCCGTTACACAAGGGGCCACGGTGACGCCTTCCTCCATGTCGAGTGGTCGACTCCGGACTCCCAGGCTGATGAGAAAAGCTGGAAGGTTATGGAGAACGGGGCCAGGAAGGCCGATGTTGTCCTGTTTGTCGGTGGCCTTGACTTGAATATTGACACAGAGGGCTCTGACAGGAGGACCCTCCTTTTCCCCGAGCTTCAGAAGGAGGCTATCCTCAGACTCGCCAAAGCCAACAAAAACACTGTCGTGGCATTGGTGAATGGCTCGCCGCTTGAGATAGGGGACTGGCTTGACAAAGTCCCGGCAGTCGTGGAGAGTTGGTATGGCGGGATTGAGGGCGGTACGGCGTTCGCGAATGTGTTGACCGGGAAGGTAAACCCCAGCGGCCGACTGACCTTCAGCTGGCCAAAGAGCTATTCGGATACCCCAAAAGCCAAACTTGGCTGGGAGAACAAGGACTATATCATTTATTCTGACAGTCTTATGGTCGGTTACCGCTACTACGACACTGTCTGCTCCGAGCCTCAATTCCCGTTCGGTTATGGTCTGAGTTACACTACTTTTGAATATGACGGCTTGGCGGTCACCAACGATGCCGAAGGTTTCAAAGGGGTAGTGACTGTCTCCAACACCGGCTCCAGGGATGGGAAAGAGGTCGTCCAAGTCTATGTACGCCCCTTGACTCCGTCAGTCTCCAGACCAGTCCATGAGCTGAAGGCTTTCAGTAAGGTTGAGGTCCCGGCGGGAGGGAAGTCCAAGGTAGAGTTCACCTTGGGACCGGAGGCCTTCTCCTACTATGATGCTCATTTAGGGGACTGGAAAGTCGATCAAGGCCGCTACCTGATCGAGGTGGGTTCTGACTCCCGTCATATTCTTCTGTCCAAGGAAATCACTGTGAAATAAAAGAAACATTGTGAGTAGGTCATTTGTGATAATTGTCGCGGCATTGATGGCCGCTGGATGCGGGTCAGAGTTGCTGCCGCAAGACCTTATGTGTGAGTACCAGCTTGATCCTCAAGCGGTTGATGTGACGGCCCCTCGCCTTTCATGGGTCAATATTCAGAAAGGAAAGGCGCATGGCAATGACCAGACCGCATGGCAGATTCAGGTGGCCACCTCAAGAGAAGCTTTAGATTCTGATCCGGACGTGTGGGACAGTGGCAAGGTTGCCGGCCCGTCGGCTCCGTTTGTGAACTTCGCGGGAAATCCTCTGAATTCGGCGACACGCTATTGGTGGCGTGTAAGGGTCTGGGATTCAAAGGATAAGGTCTCAAAATGGAGCAGGGAAGCCCAGTGGGTAAGCGGCTATCTCAATCCTTCGGAATGGACAGCGGAATGGATCGGTGCCCCATGGGACATTGAGAATCCCCGTGATTGGCGGGATGGCTATCCTATCTACGATTTGATCGGCAATGATTCGAGAGTCGATGCGGTGCAGGCATTGTCCCCTTCAACGCCGGCACCCCTTCTCCGAAAGCAATTCACTGTCAATAAGGAGATTCTGAACGCTCATCTATTCATTTCCGGTCTCGGTTATTGCGAGCCTTATTGCAATGGAGCCAAGGTCGGTGACGACCTCTTAAGTCCCAACCAGACAGATTATGGGACTCGCCATGATATGGATCGCAGACGTTTGCCGCTGCTGCTGAACGTAAGGGCGCACAGTGTCTTTTATCTTGGCTATGACCTTACATCCAGCCTATGCCAGGGTGAGAATGTCATCGGTTGCGTTCTGGGGAATGGCTTTTTCAATTCCGCTCACATTTGGATCGCCGGCTATGGTTCCCCTCGTGTCAAGGCCCAATTGGAGATCTTTTACAAGGACGGCTCCCGTGAGACCATCTGCACGGATGAGACTTGGAGGGTTAAGGAAAGCGCGATCCGGTCCAACGACGTTTTCGGCGGAGAGGTATATGACGCCCGCTTTGAGACTCCCGGATGGAGCACCCCCGATGTTGACGACTCCGGGTGGGCGGCCGCTGCGCTCCGGGATGCCCCTGATGGTGAGCTCCATGCCCAGATGGGCCCTCCGGATAGGGTGATAGAGACTTTTAAACCTATTGAGATTGAGAAGGTTGCGGAGCGGACCTATAAGGTTAAATTCCCCGAGGAGATCTCAGGCCGTCTTAGGCTCAGCAACATTCGCAATGCTTCTGGCGACACGCTCAAAATCAACTACATTTGCGATGTCGGTGCGGATTATAACTATAACGGCATCAGTGAATATGTCAGCGGAGGCAAAGGCATTGAGACTTATGCCCCTGTTTTTGACTGGTATGTCTTCCACACCGCCATAGTTGAGAATTGGGAGGGTGAGATGACCGCAGACGATGCGGTCGCGGAAGCGGTGAGCAGTTATGTTCCAGTAAACGCCTCTTTCCAAACATCTGACACTTTGATAAATGCCATCTCGAAGATCTGGGTACGAACGCAGAAAAACAATATGCATGGCGGTGTCCCTTCGGATTGTCCTCATCGTGAGCGGGGACCCTATACCGGGGACGGGCAGATAGCCTGCGCTATGGTAATGCATAACTTTGACGCTCGTTCATTCTATAATAAATGGATCAAGGATATTTCTAATACTCAGGACATTGACAGCGGTTATGTCCCCAACGGAGCTCCTTGGGAGCCAGGATGCGGTGGAGGTGCTGCCTGGGGAGCCGCTATGACAATTATCCCTTGGGAATATTACCTGGCTTATGGTGACAGGCAACTCCTTGAGGAACACTACGATGCGATAAAGATGCAGACCGACTTCCTTTCCTCGTGGCCCACTCCTGAGGGGACAATAAGGGTTAAAGTCTGCGACGACAGTTTCATCTTGAACCTTGGAGAACACGTTCCGCCCTTCACTGGCCCCTCACAGGAAATGGTCCACACTTACGTCGCCTGGACTTGTGCCGACCACACTTCCCGCATCGCCGCGGCTCTTGGAAACACAGAGGATGAGAGGACTTATAAAGCACTTGCGGATAAGATCGCGGCTGCTTTCCATGCTAAATTCTACGATGCCGAGGAAGGCACATACGGCCCTGACGAGTGTGATGTGCTTGCCTTTCGCATAGGTGTTCCCGAATCCGAGCGGGCAAGGGTGATTGATGACCTCAAAAAGCGTATCGGAGATCGTGGCAACCATATCGTGACGGGCTTTATCGCAAGCAGGGTTTTCTTCGAAGTCCTTTCCGAATGCGGCCTTGGCGATCTCGCCTGGGAAATCCTGCACAAAGATGACTACCCCAGTTTCGGGCAGATGATCA
>JAFVED010000050.1 GCA_017478125.1 Bacteroidales bacterium
CATGATGACGATCGTGTTCTTGAAATTCACCACGCGGCCGTTGCTGTCGGTCAGGTGGTCGTCGTCCAGTACCTGCAGGAGGATGTTGAATATGTCCGGATGGGCCTTCTCGATCTCATCCAGCAGGACCACGCAATACGGCTTCCTGCGCACCCGCTCGCTGAGCTGGCCGCCCTCCTCGTAGCCGACGTAGCCGGGAGGCGCCCCGATCAGGCGGGATACCGTGAACTTCTCCATGTATTCGCTCATGTCGATCCGGACCATGTTCTCCTCGGAGTCGAAAAGATATTCAGCGAGGCACTTGGCGAGCTGGGTTTTGCCCACGCCGGTCGGCCCGAAGAAGAGGAAGGTCCCGATCGGACGGTCAGGATCCTTCAGGCCTGCCCTGTTGCGGCGGATCGCCCTGACGACCTTGTCGATGGCTTCGTCCTGGCCTATGATCCTGCCCTGGAGGCGGTCCTTCATCTTCAGGATCCTGTTGCCCTCGCTTTCGGCCACCTTGTTGACCGGGATTCCGGTCATCTTGGAGACCACAGTGGCGATGTCCTCGGCATCCACGACGTTGCCGGTCTTCTTGTCCTTCGTAAGGCTCAGGCGGACCATCGATCCGGCCTCGTCCATGGCATCTATCGCCTTGTCCGGCAGGAACTTGTCAGTGACGTAACGGTCGGTCAGGCGGGCGCATGCCTCGATGGCTTCCTCGTTGTAGGTGACGCTGTGGAACTCCTCGTAATTGGCTTTGATGTTGTTGAGGATCGAGATACTCTGTTTGATGTCAGTGGGTTCCACGACTATCTTCTGGAATCTCCTGTCAAGGGCCCCGTCCTTCTCCACTATCTTGGCGAACTCGTCCATCGTGGTGGCTCCGATGCACTGCAGCTCACCTCTCGCGAGGGCGGGTTTGAGCATGTTAGCCGCGTCCAGGCTGCCCTGGGCTCCGCCGGCTCCCACGATCGTGTGGAACTCGTCTATGAACAGTATTATGTCAGGATTGGTGCTGGCTTCCTTGATGATGGCCTTGAGACGTTTCTCGAAATCGCCGCGGTACTTCGTGCCAGCCACGACAGATGCTATATCCAAAGAAATCAAGCGTTTCTTTGCCAGGACAGGAGAGATGCTGCCTCCGGCGATCCTCTGGGCTATTCCCTCCACGATGGCCGACTTGCCGACTCCCGGCTCGCCGATCAGCATAGGGTTGTTCTTTTTCCGGCGTCCCAGGATCTCGATGACCCTGGCGATCTCAATGTCCCTGCCGACGACGGGATCCAGCTTGCCCTCCGCGGCAGCCTTGGTCAGGTCGAAGCCGAAATCCTCGAGATTGACCTTACCGGAAGGATTATTGCCCTGGGTTCCTTCCTCGTCGTCTGAACCCTCATCTCCTTGGGACGAGGCACTCTGCTGGTCCTTGGGCTGCTGCTGGCCGAGAAGTCCCTCGTCTCTCATGTGGGCGAGGAGCCTTCCATAATCCACACCATGCTGCCTGAGGTAAGCCTGTCCGTAATTCTCTGTCGTACGGCACAAGGCCAGGAGCAGATGTAGCGACGAGGCTTCGGAAGAATTCATCTTCGATGCCTCCATCACTGTGATACTCAACACATTCTGGGCATATCTCGAGAAGGAGATCTTGTCCGCCTCGGAATAGGGGATCGACTCGTTTGTGAATATGTGGCTGTCGATGAAACGCTTGAAAGCGTCTATGTCCACCCCCAGGGCGGAGAGGACTTTGCAGGCGTCATTGTCCCCCTGGCGCATCATGCCGAGGAACAAATGGTCCGGGCCTATGCCGTAACTGCCTGTCCGCATAGCCTCCTCCCGGGCGTAGCGGATGATGTTGTTTAACTCGTCGGATATTCTGATTTCCATGTTATCTTCAATTGAGTGGCGCTGAAAGACAATTATAGTAATTCTCGCGCTATTCTGCAACAACTGTGCGAGACTTGTGCCGCTGCCACTTTGTCACTATTGCCAGTGTCGTATTTATTGATTATATTTGCATGTTTAAGTAAAAGGTAATCATAGAGCGTTTTTATGGATAGTGAGGAAAAGATTGTAGAAGGACAGACAGGCGTTATCGAGCCGGTTGAGATCGACCAGGAGATGCGTTCGGCGTACATCGACTATTCGATGTCCGTGATCGTGTCCAGGGCTCTCCCTGATGTCAGGGATGGTCTCAAGCCGGTTCAAAGAAGGGTTTTGTATGGAATGGACGGTCTGGGTCTGCCTTTTTCGGGCCCGACCCGCAAATGTGCCAAGATCGTGGGTGAGGTTCTCGGTAAGTATCACCCCCACGGTGACTCGAGCGTGTATGATGCCCTAGCGCGTCTGGCCCAGCCTTGGAACCAGAGGTATCCCACCGTGTTCGGGCAGGGAAACTTCGGGTCCATGGACGGGGATCCCGTCGCGGCGATGAGGTACACTGAGGCCAAGCTCCAGAAGATAACCGAGGAGATTCTCGGGGACATCGAGAAGGACACTGTGGACATGATCAACAATTTCGATGACACCGAGAAAGAACCCACGGTGCTTCCCACGCGCCTTCCCCTGCTGCTTCTGAACGGTTCCGCCGGTATTGCCGTAGGTATGGCCACCAATATGGCTCCCCATAACCTCGGGGAGTGCTGTGACGCCATCTGCGCTTATATAGACAACCCGGATATAGACACCGAGGGACTCATGCGCCATATCAAAGGCCCGGATTTCCCGACGGGAGGTATCATCATGGGCATGAGCGGCATCAAGGAGGCTTACGAGACGGGCCGCGGACGGGTGGTCGTGAGAGCCAGGACTGAGATCGAGGTGGCCGATAACGGCCGCGAGACCATAGTCGTGACTGAGATCCCGTACATGGTCAATAAGAAGGAGATGATCGAGAAGATCGGACAGATGGTTGAGGACAAGAGGCTTGAGGGCATCACCTACATCAATGACGAGACTTCCCGCGAGGGAGTGCGCGTGATCCTGAGGGTGAAGCAGGGCTTCAACTCCAATGTCGTCCTGAACACGCTTTTCAAGTACACCCAGCTCCAGTCAAGTTTTGCCTTCAATAACGTGGCTCTCGTCAATGGCCGTCCCAAGACTTTGTCTCTCAAGGAGTTGATCTCCAATTTCGTGGACTTCCGCCACGAGGTCGTGGTGCGCAGGACAAAGTTCGAGTTGGACAAGGCCCGGAAGAGGGCACATATTCTCGAAGGTCTCCTGAAGGCCATCGACGTGATCGACGAGATCATCCGCATCATCCGCCACTCGGAGAGCGTGGATGAGGCCAAATCCGAGCTTGTCAGGCGCTTTGATTTCACGGAGATCCAGGCCACGGCCATCGTCGAGATGAGACTGAGGCAGCTCACCGGACTCGAGCGCGAGAAGCTCCAGGCCGAGTATGACGAGCTGGCGAAGTTCATCGCCCGTTGCGAGGTGATTCTCGGAAGTGTCGAGGAGCAGCTGAAGATCGTCAAGGCAGAGACTCTTGAGATCAAGGAGAAATACGCCGATCCCAGAAGGACAGAGATACGTCCCTCCGAAGAGGAATTCAATCCGGAGGATTTCTATGCCGACGAGGATGTGGTGATCACGATCTCCCATCTTGGATATATCAAACGGACACCTCTGACTGAGTATCGCACCCAGGCCAGGGGCGGTGTCGGGATGAAAGGCAGCTCGACCCGTGACGAGGACTTCATCGAGCATATCTATATCGCCAATATGCATTCCACAATGCTCCTCTTCACGATGAGCGGAAGATGCTATTGGTTGAAGGTCTATGAGATTCCCGAGGGATCGAGGGCCTCGAAAGGCCGCGCCATCCAGAATGTCCTCAGTATTCCTGATGACAAGATCAAGGCGTACATCAATGTCAAGACCCTCAAGGATCAGGATTATGTCCAGTCCCACAGCATCGCTCTGGTGACCCGGAGGGGCATCATCAAGAAGACCGCCCTTTCCGCTTATTCCCATCCGCGCGCGGCCGGTGTCAACGCGGTTAACCTGCGCGAGGGAGATGTCCTGGTGGAGGCCTTGCTGACCGGAGGTGAGGACGAGATACTGATCGCCGCCCGCGAGGGACGCTGCTGCCGTTTCAATGAGAAGGACGCCAGGGAGATGGGAAGGACATCGACAGGAGTGCGTGGCATCAATATTGAAGATGCTGACGAGGTTATAGGCGCTATCAACTACGATCCGGCCGCTGAGGATGCCGCGGAGCACACTGTTCTGGTAGTTAGCGAGAACGGTTTCGGAAAGAGGTCTGATTTTGACGAGTACAGGATCACGAAGAGGGGTGGAAAGGGAGTCAAGACCATCAATATCACGGAGAAGACCGGCAAGCTGATCGCCATCAAGAATGTGACCGAGAAGGATGACCTGATGATCATCGAGAAATCCGGCCTGACGATAAGGATGGCGGTCTCTGGCATAAAAGTGGCTGGAAGAGCCACTCAAGGGGTTAAGTTGATCAATATCAAGGAAGGTGATTCGATAGCCTCGCTTTCCACCGTCGAGAAGAACGATGAGACCCCAGAGAATACTGATAGCTCAGAAGTGACTGGTAACGAGGAAATCAACAACTAAATCCGATAATCATGAAAAAGTTAATGATTGTTTTGGCATTGCTCGCTTCCTTTCAGGTAGCGAATGCCCAGGGAGGCCCTGCGGCCGCCAAAAAGGCTGTCGACGCTGCTTTAGCGGCTTCGCAGAACGCTAAAAAGGCCACCAAGGTCGCCACTTGGATGAAATTGGCCGAGTCTTATGTCGAGGCTTACAACGCTCCCCAGGGGAATGTGTGGGTCGGGGCCAATGAGGCCGAGTTGAAACTTGCCATGGGTAACGAGAAACCATCGTCTGTCGAGAATGTCGTTCTCGGAGGTGCCCAGTATGTCAAGCAGGTTTATGACAACAAGAATCTTTATTTCAACGGCAACGGCCAGCTCGAGATCATAGAGGTCACGAAACCGGTAGTGGAGAACGCTCTTGACAAGGCTGTCGAGGCTTACAAGAAGGCCGCGGAGGTCGATGTGAAGGCCTCCAAGGCCAAGGATATCTCCGCCGGTATCAAGAGTATCGTCGAGAAGCTCAACAACGAGGCCTACAACGCCTACTCTTTAGGTGACGCCGCGAAGGCCGAGTCTTTCTTCGCCAAGGCTTTCAACACCTCCATCGAGAAGGTCAGCTCGGCTATTGACACCAGCGCCCTTTACAATGCGGGCTTTGTCTCCTATGGCGCCGGTGAATTCGCCAAGGCTAAGAGCTATTTCGACAAGTGCCTTGAATACAACTACTTCGCCAAAGATGGCGAGGTCTTCTCCAAGATTGCCGACTGTATCAGCAAGATCGATAACAGCGATGCCGGGAAAGCTCTCCAGAAGGATTATCTTGAGAAGGGTTTCTCAAAGTTCCCTCAGAGCCAGAGCATCTTGATCGGACTCATCAATTACTATGTCTCGAGCGGCGAGGACACTGAGAAACTTTTCGCCTTGATCGACGAGGCCAAGGTCAACGAGCCCAACAACGCTTCCCTGTATTATGTGGAGGGGCAGGTCCGCTCCCAGCTGGGCCAGCTCGACGAGGCTGTGAAGGCCTACGAGAAGTGCGTCGAGGTGGATCCTAACTATGAGTATGGCTTTATCGGCGAGGGTATCATGTTCTACAACGAGGCTGCCAAGATCCAGGAGGAGGCCCAGAACGAGATCGATGACAACAAGTATATGGCCCTTGTCCAGAAGTTCGAGACCGCTCTCAAGAGTTGCATCGAGCCCTTCGAGAAGGCTTTCAACATGACCAAGGACGAGAGCATCAAGTCGAGTATCGCCGAGTACCTGAAGAACTCCTTCTACCGCTTCCGCAATGA
The DNA here is from genome assembly GCA_017478125.1 of Bacteroidales bacterium. Taxonomy (GTDB): domain Bacteria; phylum Bacteroidota; class Bacteroidia; order Bacteroidales; family UBA932; genus Cryptobacteroides. The sequence continues at coordinate 5,840 of JAFVED010000050.1, forward strand.
GGATCCTAAGTACCAGGCCGGTTACGACAAGTATTCCAAGATTCTCAGCGAGTAAGAGTATCCGCTGATAAACGGTAAGGCCCGCCTCCGAGGCGGGCCTTTCTTTTTGGGGTGCTTGGTGCAAGGCAGAGTTGAACCGCCTGATGCCTTGGATAGACAAGATTTGGGCGTTACGCCGATACTTCTCGAAGCAGTCTGTTTCCGCCTCAATTTCGGTGCCACGAAACGCATTGAGTGATGGTTGAGGCATCTTCCCGGGAACATCAGAATCATTCTGCTCCATTCCTCCCTATGACCAATGACTTGCGCTCTATCGGTCCTCATTCTATCTGGGTCCTTTCCAGTAAGTGAGGTAGGGCTATACAACTGTCCGACGGACGTAATACAGTCATAGACTGGCCAGAAAAAAGGAGGACCGAAGTCCTCCCTAAGCCACAGGTTGAGTTAGCAGCACCTTATCGGTGTAGTTCGTACCGCACTGCCAAACGTCCCTCAACGTTACGGTAATGGGAGCGGACTTTCTCGACCTTGCCGTTGCGAATGCGTTTATACGCCTTCACTTTGACAAGTTTGGGAGCCTTGAACCCTAGGTACAGGCCCACGCTCAAGCGAAATACCTTCTCTTTTAGCATTTTTGTCAGATTTATAGTCCGTTGAAGGTTTTAGGGAGGTGTGGAAGTACCCCTGCGGCTCTCTTTCTATGAAAAAAGGTATTTCAGTGAGGGCTGAAACACCTTTAGATTTCGGACTATAACCACCTGCTGTGGATAATCTGACAATGCTATCGCAAAGGTACAAAGATTTTCGAGACCAGCAAAGATTTTCATTTACTTTTCCTTCCAATGAAGAGTCAAGCACCAAGTGCAAAGATACTCAAAGTCTGCGGAAGAACTCAGATTTGGGATTGGAGAAGTTAAGTTTCAAGCGAGGCCGATTGTTGATTTTGTGTTGAATGGACGTCAAGAGTTCGTCGGGGATGGAGTTGAAGTCGGTTCCTTTGGGAAGGTATTGTCTTATGAGTTTGTTGGTGTTCTCAATAGCGCCCTTCTGCCAAGAGGAATAAGCATCGGTGAAGTAGACTGTCGCCCCGATCGCCTCGCATATGCGTTTATGTTCCCTGAACTCCATGCCGTTGTCAGTGGTGATGGTGAGCACATGGCGTTTGTACGGGAGCAGGGCGAACCGAACCTCCTCTGCCACTTCTTTCGGGCTGTGGCCGACAACTCTCCTCATGATAAGGTAGTTGGTGGATCGCTCACACAAGGTGAGTATTTGGCTGCGCTGTCCTTTCCCCACGATGAAGTCCATTTCCCAGTCACCGAAGCGCTTCCCGTCCACCTCATGCGGGCGGTCGTGTATGCTCACCCGGTCGGGTATATTTGTCGCTTTGGTAGGCTTGCGGATGCGGACATGGTGACGGTAGCGCATCTTGTGACGGCAGTTCTTCCACAAGTCCCCGCCGTCGGCCTTGTCCCGGCGGATAGCCTTATAGATGGTCTCATGGGATATGGATACCCCCTCGTACCTTGACAACCAGCCGCTTATCTGTGCCGGTGACCATTGCTCTTCCCGCAATAGGCGCAGCGCCCTGGATGTCAGGGACTGAGACATGGCGCGGTTCCCAGGACGCCGATAGCGGCGTAGCTCACTCTCCTCCTGCGCACGCTCGTGGGTATAGGCATATTTCGATGAATGTGGATGTCTGCGCCAGCTGTTGCGATGGATCTCGCGGCATACCGTCGATGGGTGAACGCCTATCTGACGGGCAATCGCTGATTTCGTTTTCCCTTCTTGCAACCCCAGATATATTGCATATCTTTGTTCTCGGGTCAGTTGTTTATATTTCATGGCAATACAAATATAAGCTTTTCTGGCCTTGATGCGGCGGGCAAGCCCGCTGCATCTCTTGTATTGCTTGACTCTGCTACGATTGACCTACGTTCGTTGCACTTCTATCTTGAATGTTTA
>JAFVED010000051.1 GCA_017478125.1 Bacteroidales bacterium
CCTTAACAAACGTTACGAGGACTGGATCAAGGAATATGACGGCCATCTGCTTATCGTCAACGTGGACGAGATCAAGTTTGAGAACCGTCCTGAGGATTTCCAGATCATCACGGACAGGATAGATGCCGAGCTGTTCGGCCTTTTCCCTGAAGTAAAGCAGATAGATGAATAGCCTTTCCAGACAGTTTCTGTTCACAATGCTTTTCGCCCCGCTCCTGTTTTCAGGGTGCGGGAGGGAGGTGGATCCCCCGGAACCGGATCCCGAGACAGATACTCCTGATCCGGTCACAAACGTGTCCTTCGCCAAGGGTGCCGACATCAGCTGGGTCTCTGAGATGGTCCGTGACGGCATCAGTTTCACCGATGGCAAAGGCGGGACGGATATATTCCAGGTACTCAAGAATCTCGGGATGAACTCAATCCGTCTCCGGGTCTGGGTCGATCCTCTTGACCCGGACAAATGGAGCGGGCAGACGGATGTCGTCGGGATGGCCGTGAAAGCGAGGGATGCCGGGATGGCTGTCATGATTGATTTCCACTATAGCGACATTTTCGCCGATCCTGGCCGTCAAACGGTCCCGGCCTCCTGGTCCTCTTATTCCAAAGACGTGTCCAAGACCGCGTCCGCCTTGTCCTCCCACACGGTGAGTGTGCTTGACGCCTTGAAGTCGGCCGGAGTCGAGCCTGCCTGGGTGCAGGTCGGCAACGAGACCAACAACGGAATGGTCTGGGATGCCGGCAAGATAGACTGGGACAAAAGCGGATCTGCCCGCTACTCGGATTATGTCACTTTGAGCAACGCTGGTTATGACGCTGTGAAACAAGTGTTTCCGAAAGCTCCGGTGATAGTCCACATCGCCAACGCCTTCAGTGCCGGGGACTATGATGGCTGGTTCTTCAAGGAGTTCAAGGCCGCCGGTGGCAAATTCGACATCATAGGATTGTCACACTATCCCATGAGCGAGTCCGGAAAGACGTGGAGCCAGATGAACAGCCTTGCCGTGTCAAGCGTCAGGGCTTTGTCTTCCTCTCTGTCATGCGAGGTCATGATCTGCGAGGTGGGTGTGCCTTCCTCCTCTTCTGACGCCGGGGTCTGCCTCAAGTCTTTCATGGATTCCATCAGGGGTTTGGGGGCCGGGGTGTGTGCCGGTGTCTTCTATTGGGAGCCGGAGGTTGACGGCAAATGGAAGCCGGCCATCTACAGCAAGCCTGGCCTTGTCTGTAACGGGTGGGCGGCCTACGGCATGGGCGCTTTCTCAAGCGCCGGGACTGTCTTCACCCCGAAGACCACGATTCTCGGGGCCTTCTCCGACTGAATATTACGAATCTTAACAATTATTGGATATGAAAAAAGCGATTATCTATTTGGCGGTGGCTGTCTTGCCCCTACTGAGCGCTTCCTGCGCTAAAAAGAACACCTTCTCCGGACGTTTCGAAGGCTTGGCTGGAGATTCCCTGCTTGTCGAGGTTCTGGACATCAATGACATGAGGGAGCCGCTTTCCTCGACGGTCATTCCTGCCCCTGGCGGGAAATTCTCTTTCCCTGTTAATGACACCGTGGTCCGCGGGGTCTTGGTTTATCTCCCGGACGACACCCGCGGCCGGAAATATGGCACGACCTCTTTCATTTATGTGCCCGGGGAATATGCCAGGATCTCAGGCACTCTCGACAGGCCAGTCTTTGACGGCAGCGCGTATTACAGGGACAAGGGGATTTACGATGACATGTGCCGCCCGTACGTGGACAAGATTGATGCCCTTGGCGAAGAGTACAAGGCCGCTGTGTCCGCGAGTAACCAGGCGAAAGCCGACTCTCTGACTGAGGAATACTCAAGATTGAGCGACAGTATTGACGAGGTGGCCAAAGATTTTATCCGGAGCCATCCGTCGAGCCCGTATTCCGCCACGATCATCAGCAAGACTGTCGGTGAGGACGGCAAGGACGCTCTTGAACTCATCTCCCTCCTTCCTGACAAGGTGAAGAACGGTCCCCTCAAGCCCATTGTTGACCAGACAGAGCAAAGCGCCAGGCGCGCTTTCGAGAGGGCGGAAGCCTCCAAGAAGGTCCAGGACAGCATGGCCGCTCCGGACTTCACCCTGAAGAACGAGAAGGGCGCCGACTTCACCCTGTCCTCTATCTTCAACCAAGGCAAGTACATCATACTCGACTTCTGGGGTGAGTGGTGCTACTGGTGCAAGAAAGGTATTCCTGACATGAAGCAGCTCTACAAGGACGCCAAGGGGAAGATTGAGATCTTGAGCATCGACTGCAGGGACACGGAGGAAGTGTGGAAAAAGGCCATCAAGGAACATGACCTGCCTTGGCTGCATGTGTATAATCCTGGTGATGATAAGGTCGACCTCGCGAAGACTTACGCCATCCAAGGCTATCCGACAAAGATCATCCTCAACCCCGATGGCACTATCAACAAGACCGTCGTCGGCGAGGATCCGGAGTTCTATAGCTACGTGAGATCCTTGATCAAGAAATAA
>JAFVED010000052.1 GCA_017478125.1 Bacteroidales bacterium
AAAAGGTTCACAAGAATGTCGGTATGGGGCGCGGAAGTGTAAGGGAACAATCCCTCGCCGTCAAAGACGAACAGCTTGTCGACTCCATACGGAAGTATCTGCTCCTCAACATTACCCTTTATGCCGGTACCGGCGACGACGGCGTGAAGCTGGACGCCGAGCTCATCCGCGAGCTTGCGGCCCTTGGTGAGCAACTCCTGGGAGACCTCGGCGACGGTCGTCCCTTCTATCTCGCAATATACAAATACGTTGTTCATGGCACTATCCGATTATCTTCTCGTCCAACAATTCCTTGACCATGCCCTCGATGTCGGCGTCGGCGGCTGTGAGGTGCTTGCACTCCTTCGCCTGGAAAACGATGTTCTGCACGCTCTTGACCTTCGTGGGCGAACCCGCGAGGCCGCACTGGGACGGATCCCCGTCCACGTCAGCGACGCTCCACTGGTTGAGGGTCAGATAAGGACGCTCTTCGTAGAGTTCAGCATAAGGCACCTCGGCAGGGCGCTCCATCGGGCAGGAAGCCCTCTTGTATTTCATCACGAGCCTGGTGTTCTGCGGACGGCAGGGGGCTGCACTCCCGTTGACCGTAATAAGGGCGGGCAGCGGAACCTCGACTGTCTCCGCTCCCCCATCGATATGACGGCGCACGGTCGCGACTCCATCCTCAACCTTGATTTCCTCGGCATAAGTCACCTGGTTCAGGCCAAGCTTCTGGGCCACCTGGGGACCCACTTGGGCAGTGTCGCCGTCTATGGCCTGACGGCCTCCGATCACGATGTCCACATCCCCGATCTTCTTGATGGCGGTGGCGAGGGCATCCGAGGTCGCGAGGGTATCCGCGCCGGCGAAAAGGCGGTCGGTAAGGAGCCAGCCTGTGTCAGCACCCCTGTAAAGGCCCTGACGGATTATCTCTCCGGCGCGGGGAGGTCCCATTGTGAGGACTCCCACGGTGGATCCGGGATTCTGTTCTTTGAGACGGAGAGCCTGCTCGAGAGCGAGAAGGTCGTCCGGATTGAAGATGGCGGGAAGGGCGGCGCGGTTGACGGTGCCTTCAGCCGTCATCGCGTCCTTGCCGACATTCCTGGTGTCCGGCACCTGCTTGGCCAAGACAACGATTCTAAGTTTCATATCAGAAGATTATTAACGTATAAAACATACAAAGTTACACATTTTTCCCCAATCAGCAAAAAACTAGGAACACAGCCCCGATCCACGGCCCGGACAAGCCTAAAAGAAAGGGACAGTACCTTGAGAGGAACTGTCCCGGATTCACAGTCAACACATTCGCGCCGACGCTAAAAACTGTAATAGATACCAGCCGACGCGACATTGCTGAGACCGATGCCGAAGGTGGTGTCCGAGTTGTATGCCAAGGCTCCAAGGTGAGCGACTGCGGACAGATTGCCGGAAATCGGGGCGGCAATACCGGGATAAAGACCTATCTCCCACGATCCGTCGACATTCTTGGGCTTCATATACATGAAAGCGGCGTCAGTGAAAAAACTCACAGGACCGGCCTGGATAAAATTGTACCGGACATAAGGCTTGACGGCGATGACATTCGTGCTGCCACCGCCACTGATGCTGTAGGTGTTAAGGCCGAGAGATGCTCCGACAGAGAACTTGGCGTTGACGGCATACCCTACCTCCGGGACAATGCTCACCGCTGTGGTCTCGGCATCGGAGTTGGTGGACAGAGCCAAAGAACCTCCGGCGTAAATCTGGGCATTGGCGATCGCCGCGAAAGAGATGGCGATAAGTGTAATGACAAATTTTCTCATAATGGTTTGAACTATTTTAGGCAAAAATAGTTTTTTTTCTTATAATGGATGACATGAAGACAAGTATTATTTTCCTGTGCCACGGCAACATCTGCAGGTCTCCGATGGCAGAGTTCGTGATGAAAGCCCTGACGCGTTCCAGAGGGCTTGAGGATGAGTACCATATAGAGTCCGCGGCGGTCTCCCGGGAAGAGATATGCAATCCCATATACCCTCCCGCCAAGCGTTGCCTAACCCAGCACGGGGTCCCGTTCGACAACTCGAAGACAGCAAGGCAGATAACCCCGGCGGACTACTCCCGTTTCGACCGGATAATCTGCATGGATGCCTCGAACCTCAGGCTCCTCAGGCGGATAATCCCCGCGGACCCGGAAGGGAAAATCCATCTGCTGATGTCCTACACAGGCAGGAGCCGCGATGTGGCCGACCCCTGGTACACGGGAGATTTCGAGACAACCTTCCAGGATATTCTCGAAGGCTGCGAGGCCATGCTCGCGGCAAGATTGTGACCGGACTGTCAGAAAACCAAGCCGATCCCGAGAACAGGGCTGATGGTGGACATGGTGATTGACTGGAGCCCGGCAATGACTGAGAAATGCCCAAAGGAATATATGGCACCCGCCTCCACAAGCGCGCCCTTATGGGACAGGTCGTCGATCCTTGCCCACCGGCCGGAAGTGTCCTCCCAAAGGCGGTCTGACCGGCCGTAACCAGCTCCCGCATAGAGCGACAGATTGTCGCCAAGACCAATAAGGGCACCACCTGAAAGGCCGAATCCCGCAGAGCGGCTCTTGCCGGAGGCCCATAGGAAACCATACCCGGTCCTTCCATCGCTGGAAGCGGAATAATCATGGCCCAAGGAGCCGGTTCCCCTCCGAGCGGAAAGGTAGCCGCCAAAGGAGTTCCGTCTTATCCCGAACATCAATCCCGCCTCAACTGACGGCAAAGCGGCGACCTGGACCATCAGCAGACAAGCCATGGCTGGTTTGGCCGAAGGTTTTTCCAAAGCCACATGAGAGACGGAAGCGGTTGATAATCTGGATATTCCGCAAAAGTCTCCACCTTCAGCCGCCTTGAAAGGTATTCCTTTAGAGATTCCGGGGAGAGCTGCGAGAACAGGCCTGTCCTCAGGCTCCGGATCCGTGATTGTTGTCTTCGCGGGAAGGGACGGCCGCACGGAAGCCTCATGGCCCACTTTGGGTGCCTTATTCCCGAATGCCCTGCGGATAGAGTCGACCTCCCTTCCAACGTATGACAATCCGGGGACATCTGCCTTTGGCTTGCCGGCGGAGGATTTCGCCAAGGACTCAAGCGAGGCTCTCATGTCAGGATCATCCGGCAGCGCATCCAAGAGCGCGAGAGCCCACTCAGCGCAAGCGGCAGCCTCCCCTTCCCTGCCCTCAGAGAAGGCCTTTGCTCCCCTGGAGCGAAGATCGGAGACGAGTTCCCTCCGCCGAGAGAACACCCTGTCAACATCCTTCCAAGGGATATATCTCAAAGCGGTACCTGACTCCATGACCACTTCCGAGGCAGACAAAATGTCGCCCCTGTACGTCTTCCAGACGGCCAGTCTCGAAGGGACCGGCACATCGAGCAGATCTGTGGAGGCGAGTTTGGCCACAAGAGCATCCAACGCGGCGCTCTGCGTTGACTCATAATCCTTTCCGCGTCCCTCACCACAGATGTACGAAGGATCTTCCTTGATCTTCCGAAGATTCTGGGCCGAAAGACCGGAAGTCAGGATCAGCGAAATGAATATGAGCCACGCCTTTCTCATCTGTCGCCCCCCTTCTCAAATCTTCCGAGAATGTCCTCGAGCCTTAGCCTCTGGGCACCGGTCATTTCCCCGGACACTACCGAAAGGCTCCGCTTGAGCGCATCCAACCTGACAGACAAATCCCCAGCGTCCTCACCTTTGAGGCATGCGGAGCATAGGGTGTCGGCCTTGTCCAAAACATCGTCCCAACGCTTCATATCCTCGAAAAGCATACGCTCGTAACGCTCCTGAAAAGATGACGTGAGTTCCTCAGCGTCAGCTCCTTCCGCGAATATCCTCCCACCTGCGGAGCCAAGATACGAAAGGCCGTTCCTCTGCAGGCGAGCGACCTGAGGCGACAGGAACTCTATCTTTTCCCACATTGGATCGACGATGATCCTGCCCTCAGAGTCCATGATTCCCATCCTTCCGTCATCCACCGTGACAACGAACCTGCCGTTCAGGCAGTCCAGAGTGTCCACAAAAGAGTAAAGGGAGGGATCCGCCCCGACAGGAGGCTTACCATATTCCCGCAGAAGCGCCGCCGCCTCCCCGAACACCTCTCTCGCCCTCGCCTCGCCACGCCGCCCATTCACTCCGGGAACGAGGAAAGCCGCGGCCAGCATGACAGCGGCCAAGGCCGAGAGCGCGGGGATCCACCATCTCGGAGTGCGCCGTGACAGGATCGCGGTCCTGACCTCCTCCACCGAGGCGAACCGCTCTGAGGGTTCCTCCTTTACGCATCGCCCGTAAACATCAGTCCTTGAGGGCAACAAGGACGAGATGATCTTTCCGAGCGAGAATATGTCGGAAGCCACGCTCGCCTCCCCGCCGGAGACGACCTCGGGAGCAGCGTAACCCTCTGTCCCCGCGGGAACATGACCCCTCACCATGGATGGAGAGTCAGCGAGGCTGAAATCAATCAGCTTCACCACTCCTCCGCCACGGGTCACCATGATATTATCCGGCTTCAAGTCGTTGTGCAGCACCTGCTTACGATGGACATACGACACCGCGTCGCAAATCTGAAGGGCAAGGCTTTTCCTTGTGTCCTCCCCGATGGAATCGCTTCTGAGGGTAGCCGAAAGGGTCTCCCCATCGATCCATTCCAACACAATGGCGTTCCCGAAGTCGCCGAGCCTGACCCAGGCAAGAAAGTCACAGACTCCTGGATGCTTCAACGAATGGGCTATCTCAAACTCATGACGCAGCATAGACTCATAGACCTCATCGCCGCGGAAACCGGCTTTCAGACACTTGAAGACCACTATCCGCTCGCCGAGGAAACCTTTATACAGGACATAAGGTCCTGAGGGAGAAGTATATATCAGGTCCAGTGAATGCTCGTCCGGCACCTTGGTAAAGGCGTCGCCGATGTCCTTGAAATATCCCGAAGACCTGCCCATCCGTTACTTGGATTCCTTGCTTATAAAGGCTATGCCTCCGTCCAGGCCGGCCACGTATGGATCCGTCTTCAAGCCGTCACGGAATATTCCCGAAAGAGCGAGGGGATAACCTTTCATTATAGTCGAAGCCTCGAAGCGGTCGTCCTTCCTGAGCGATGAGTTGAGGCTTTTGACAACCCTGAACATCGAATTCCCCTCATAAGCTAAAATCACTTCCCGGTCCGGTCGCCAACCGATGACCAGCCTGTCACCCCTGGAAAGGGAGGCCGCCTCGACGTGGTCGGCCTGGAAATAGGTGGATGACAGTCTTCCGGAAGCGGCCAGATGATCCCGGAAAGCCTTGAAATTCAGGAATCCGGCATAGCGGGAAAGAGAGTCGAGGGTTGAGACTCGTGGAGACGGCTTGTCACCCACATATCCCCAGAAACGCTTCAGGGTGGAAGGCGAGACACTCTCGTCCATCGATTCCGAAAGCGCCGCGAAATCGGCTGATGTGGCCAGCCTCCGCCCCCACTTGCGCTCGACCTCGTGTCTAAGGAATGAATATTCAGTATTATCTTGTTTCATTATCCGTTTCTATTTATAGATGATTTGGGTATGGCTCTCCACCGACAGGACCTCCGGAACGGCGTCCTTGTGGAGGATGAGAGAGTCAAGCAAAGGATTGTCCTCTGACGAGAACTGCCGGATCCGCCTGCTGTTCGAGATGTCGATTTTCCTGACCTTCGATCCTGTCAGGCGCAGGACCTCAAGCTTGCGGCACGCGCTCAGGTCTATGCTCTCAAGGGATGGATTGTTATAAAGCTCCAGCATCGTGATCTCTGGGCACTTTGAGAAGTCCAAGGTCTTCATGGCTTGGCACTCAATGAGATAGAGGTAGCCGAGCTTGGGATTGTCCAGACAGAACTCCTCCAGGATCCTTTCGTGCCCGGCATAAAGAAGCTCCAGGTTCTTGTTCGCGGAGAGGTCGATCCGCATGAGCAGATGGCCGCCCATCCCAAGGATACGGAGATTCACCAGGGCTTCAAGACCGGCGAGGGACTCAACAGGCAGGTCCGAGATCTGGAGCTCGCTGATCTCCGACAGCTCCGCCTGGCTCATCGCTCCGTCGCCGTTCGTGTCGAAGTTTTTGAGAATATATTCCCAAAGAGTCGGATCGGGATCGACATCGGGAACCTCTCCTGGACCTGTAACCGGCTCAGACGGCTCAGACGGCGGATCCGGTTTGACTTGAGGCTGCGGCATGGTCCTGAAAGTCATCGCTGGAGCCTCCACGACTTCAAGCCCGTTGGTGTACCAGACTGTCCATGAATACTCTGTGTCAGGCTCCAGCTCCGAAACCTCTGCCGAGACTTCCTCGCCCGGAAGGACATCAGTCCTGATCTCCGTCCCCGTGGCCGCTATCCAGACCCTGAACCCGCACGCCGCCATGTTGTCACCCTTGTCAAAAGACGCCGTCAGCGTCACCGACCGGATCCCTGGCACCGCCTCCGAGGACAGCATCTCCGGACGATCCAGCCCCCGAGGAGCCTCAACAGCGCAGGAGGCCAGGAGCAGTGTGAAACAAAAACAAATGATCCCAAGGACTTTTCTCATTTCAAATTATAAATATAATCAAAATCCTTGGAATCATAAATCAATTATACTTGTATCGCACCTCGCTTGCGGAGACCTTTCCTCCTGGGTAATAATAAAAATCTATTGAGCAAGTCACGCCACCATATCCAGGGATCCATTTTGGACTTTTGGATAGATTGTCAGCAGCCTTGATCGCTTCCTGGACAATCAATTGTGCTCTTTCCCACCGATTGGAATAATCCTCAGCGGCCCTTGCAGTCAACGCTCCGTTACGGTTGACCGTCAGTTTGATTGTAACATAACCTTCATATCCCCCAAGAGCTTTCAATACGGATACTTTAGGTAAATTTGGTAAAAAAGCCTGAAGAATATCATCGGCCAAGTCACCGTCGTATTTCACAAATGGATGTTCCGCTTTTAATCGTTCCTCTTCTACTTGTTTCGCGGCCTTCTCGGCCTGCTTATTAAAATAGGAATCCACTTCCTTTTTACGCTCAGCGAAGTATTCATCTCCTGACATGCCTATATCCTCTGAATACACAATCTCCCTGGTCTCCCATTTTTTCAAGTCAATGCCCTGATTCACCGAATAATGTCTGTACATCTTTCGACTAATCCAGTTGCCTTTATCATCATATTCATATTCGAAATATGTGAACGCGCCCAAATCCCGCTGATGCTCGAGCCACTTGATATCTTTATCCTGGTCAACCATTTTTGCCATCGAGGAGACATAAAGCAAATCCCCGTAGTCATTATACTCATAGTAGTTCCGCTGTGTCGCGTATCCGTTTGAGTCTCTGCTCCCTCCTCCGACTTCAATCACCCTTCCATCTTTATCCCTCTCGATGTAAGCGACAATATAATTCGACTTCCTGATCTCATTCCTACCATCAGCAGAGACCTGAAAAGTCATATCTTCACGACCATCATGTCTATAACGTGTCATTGTATAAGATCCGTCTGACTCATAACGGAAAATATCCCTTGCCCCGCCATCTTCGGCACTGTCAACAGGCTTTGTTATGATCGTTTTGACACGACCGTCACTATACTCGTAAGCGGAACGATTGTCTGTTCTTAATCTATTCTTCGGACGCTGTGAGGGATCAAGTCTGCCTTTCATAAGTTGCGACATCCATATCGCATCTAAATCAGCGAAGGTTCCCTTCGGCTTAAAGCCATAATAATAATTATACCTGTAAATATCGATAGAACTTAGATTACCCAAGGCGTTATAATTAAAGGCCCTGATGAAATCCGGATTCTCTCTACCCCAAGCCATCTTGAGTAAATAGTTTCCTGAAGAACCGTAAATCACATATTCCTCACCTTCATGTTCACCTGGAGCGGTCCCACCTGAAACCCATTCACCATAAGCTTTTTTGAAGCCTATATTCTTGGTGCGGGTAATTACAACATTACCTTTCAGATTGTTCCACTGAAGGTCAGTCTTTTTGTGCGCCTGCCTGACAGCAATATCCAACTCATCATCATTGAAGTCCTGCCCGAAAACGGACAATGACACAAGCAGTGAGGTCAGCGCGAATAACAATTTCTTAGTTTCCATATTCATCATTCAAAACAACATTAGTGTCTGGTATAATCCATAATAATTCTTTGAAACATTAACAAAATCCGCCATTGTGCAGTTGGCTTTGCGGTAATCGAAACCATATATCCGCATATACATTTCCCTCAACTCTTTCGCACCATTGTAAAATGGAGAGTTGCAATGATGTTCTGTGGTCACCACAACCTCCATGTCAGGAGACAGGACCTCACCGTTCGCTCTCTTGACCCTCTTGGGAGTCACTTTGAATACTTTCGCCATAATGGGAATCTTATTTCACAACGCCATTCCTTCCAGACCCGCCTCAAGGATCATCCTGGAGAACTGGAGGCCATCGACAAGACGGACTCCAGTCTCTTCCGCGAGTCTCTGCGCCTCCTCGGAGAATCCGTCGCCGCTGGAGATAACCCACAGAGCTGTAGCATATTCCCCGAAATTATGGTTGGCAGCGTAACCTTTGATCTGGGTCACAGCCCAATCATCAGTGATTCCTGAGTGCTTCTTGATCTGGATCATAATGGCGAAACCGATATTGTCGAAATAAGCGATCCTGTCGGCATCTCCTTCTTCAGTCGGGGACTCCCCCTTCCACGGAGTATCAACCCTGGCACCAAGAGATTTCATATACCATTCGACCAAGGCTTCAAACTTGGTGTCATTCTGAAGGGTGCGTATTTTCTCAAGAACCAGAGGGGCGGCAGACTCCATGAGCGTCTCTTTCAAGTTTATGGGCTTCTGGTCACGGAATGCGGAGATAGCGTCATTAACAGAACCATCCAGATCATCGATATTGGCGTTCGTCTGCCTGATTTTCATCCTTGAGGAAAGGGCCTGGTCAGCGTACTTATCCCTAGGTATATCCCTCGCGATAATATCCACTTTACGGTAGAACCCGAGATCCACGATCTCATCTGACTTGTTATAAAGATACCCGTCTTCCTTTCTTGTTACCGGCTCACCATCGCAATCCTCCAGAAGTGAAGAATCTATAGTCTCATTGGAAATCACGATATTGTCAGCAATCCTGCAAACAGAGAAAGAATAAGGCATCGGTACGATAACGATGTCCCCTTCCTCCATCTCATTGACGAAGCGCCAAAGATTCCAACGGTTGCGAGGCAGCCTATAACCCTCATTCTCCATCATAGCGTCAAAACTGGATGCTCCAGCCCTGATTTTGACAAGGTTAGACTCTCCTTCACGGGCAAAGTCGCACCAACCTATAGAAATATAACCTTTCTTAAACAATTCCACGGAGAGTGGCCACGCGTTGCTCCCGCCTGTGATTCGATGTAACCAGTATTTCATTTGCTATCGTTTATTTTTCGCTAATATCATCATATCGCCCGGCTTTTTAAGGTCCAAATAAGGTCCATTTGAAACTGGTCGACAAATATGCGCACATCAGGCTACAGTATGAACGGTTCTAAAGCAGACCCTGGTGCGCCACAGGCCGGTTTCGGGGCTTGGCGCGCACTTGAAGCTCACTAAACGGCCTTGGGACAGTCTCACCGTGCGCCAATTTGGCGGAAATGTTTATATTTGTGAATATGATTATTCTGATCACAGGCATCTCATCCGGATTCGGCCGCGCGATGGCCCAAAAGCTCGCGGACGAAGGACACACGGTCTACGGCACTTACCGGCACTCCGAGGACAGGATTCCCGGCGTGGTTTACTTGAAAGCCGATGTCACTGACGATGAGCAAGTCAGAACAGCGGTGGAGACAGTAATTGAGAAAGAGGGAAGAATCGACGTGTTCATCAACAACGCCGGAATGGGATATGGCGGCCCGCTGGAGTTCTCCACCGTCGAGCAGGCCAGGTCCCAGATGGATGTCAACTGGCTGGGAATGGTGCGGTTCCTTCACCTGATCGTGCCCTTGATGCGACCCAGGGGAGAAGGCAAGATCATCTGTGTCAGTTCTATAGGCGGTCTTATGGGGCTCCCCTTCCAGGGATTGTACTCAGCGAGCAAATTCGCGATCGAGGGGTACCTTGAGGCCCTGCGTCTGGAGACCAGGGACACAGGAATAAAAGTGGTCGTGATCGAGCCCGGAGATTTCTCCACGGCTTTTACCTCAAGGCGTCAAGCCATAGCCCCGGAAGAGGTCCAAAGGGCATATCCGAAATACGCCGCGTCCCTCGCGAGCATTGAACATGACGAGACATCCGGTCTGAGGCCGGAGTACCTGGCGAATAAAGTCTCCAGGATCGTGGGGAGCAGGTGTCCCGCCAATCATTATGTGATCGCCTCGCCGCTCCAGAAACTCGCGGTATTCGCCAAAAGAATTCTGCCTTCAAAATGGTTCGAGGCGATACTGGCCTGGTACTATAAACTCGTATAAACTGATATGGGACAATCAGAAGAATTCACCTTCCGGCCGATGCGCCGGTCCAAACAGGCTCTCCCCCTGACGGAGTGCCAAGACATCCTTGACAGGGCCTACAGGGGTTTCCTGTCCGTCATCGGCGACGGAGGGTACCCATATTCTTTCCCTATCAATTTCTATCACGAGGATGGCAAGGTCTATTTCCACAGCGCCCTTGAGGGGCATAAGATTGATGCCTTAAGAGCCTGTGAGAAAGCCTGTTTCACAGTTCTCGACGAGCCGGTCAGGGAGCCTGGCGACTGGTGGTACCATGTCAAGAGCGTCATCTGTTTCGGAAGGCTCAGGGAGATCACCGACGAGACGCTCCACGACGAGACGCTCCGCAAATTCGGCAGGAAATACTTCCCCGGAGAGGGATATCTCGAGAAAGAGATGGCCGCAAGCGCCCGCCACGCCGCCGTCCTTGAGCTCACGATCGAGCATATTACCGGCAAAGCCGTCCGGGAGAAATAATTAAGTTATGTTCAAAGTTAGCGAGATAATCACCACGCCGCCGGAGGTGTTCTCCTCGGAGTTGCAGAGAAAGGTCTACGAGACTTTCGAGTCGCTGGTGATCCCATTTGAGAGAGTTGATACCGATCCGGGCCTGACGATGGAGGACTGCCAGCATATCGATGAGAAGATCGGCGTGCGGATTGTCAAGACCGTATTCCTGTGTAACCGTCAGCAGACGGAGTTCTACCTATATGTCACAACAGACGACAAGCCTTTCGTTACCAGGGATTTCTGCGGGGCGCTCGGAATTCCCAGAGTGTCATTCGCTCCTGCCGAAAAGCTTCTCAGGCTGACTGGTGTGCTGGTCGGTGCCACCACGATCTTGAGCGCCATCCTTCCGGAATGCTCCGGAGTCCATCTCGTCATGGACAGGGCTGTCTCTGAAAGCGAGATGTTCGCCTGCACTGACGGGACCGCCACCTGTTTCGTGAAGATTAAGACTAGGGATCTGCTTGACAAATATATTCCTGCTTCTGGACAAACAATCACGCTGATATGAAAAGGATCATACTATCATTAATGACGATCCTGCTGGCTTTTGGCGCTGCCGCGCAGGAAGATGCAGGGTACGGATACAAGATCGAGAGAGACATCCCCTACCATGCCGGCTCCGGTGAATATGCCGCTGAGCGTTGCGTGCTGGACTTTTATTATCCTGCTGACATACAAGGGTTTCCGACTGTGGTTTGGTTTCACGGCGGCGGTCTGGAAGGCGGTCAGAAGGAGATCCCCGAAGGACTTAAGAACTCGGGCTTGGGAATAATAGGCGTGAACTACAGGCTGCTTCCCAAGGCCTCTGTGAAAGAGATAATCGATGACGCGGCCGCGGCTGTCGCCTGGGCGTTCAGAGAGATCGGGAAAAGAGGCGGAGACCCTGACAAGATATTCGTGGCTGGCCATTCCGCCGGAGGCTATCTGATTGATATGATTGTCCTCGACAAGAGTTGGTTGGACTCCTACGGGATCGACGCTGACAAAATCGCCGGGGTCTTCCCGTACAGCGCCCAGAAGATCACCCATTTCAATGTGCGGAAAGAGATGGGTATCAGTCCTTTGCGGGCTTTCATAGACGATACCGCCCCGCTTTTCCATGTCAGGGCGCTTCCGATGCCGATGCTGGTCCTTTCTGGCGACCGGGAACTTGAGCTTTATGGCCGCTACGAAGAGCAGGCCTATTTCTGGCGCATGATGAGGCTCGTCGGCAACGAGCGGGTGTTCCTTTACGAGTTCAATGGCTATGACCATGGCGGGATGCCAGCCCCGGCTCACAGCGTCGTCAAAAGGTACATAAAGGCGATCAGTGAGGGAAAACCTTTGCCAAGGCGTTAGTATGGCACTTGTGCTGCATAAAAAAGCTTTTCCGGAACTCACGGTGGATGAGCTCTATGCGCTTCTGCGAGCCCGCAGCGAGGTGTTCGTTGTGGAGCAGAACTGCGTCTACCAGGATCTTGACGGGGATGACCAGGCTTCCATCCACGTCTGGTTGACCGACGGCGACAAGGTAGTCGCCTTGTGTCGCGTCTGCCCGGCCGGGACGCACCTGAAAGAGATATCGATCGGACGCGTGGTCACCACCGAGAGAGGTAAAGGCTACGGGAAGCTGATAATGCTTGAGGGCATCGCCGTGGCAAAGGATTATTTCAAAGCGGAAACAATTGATATAGAGGCCCAGGAATATGCCAAAGGCTTTTATGAGATAGTGGGTTTCCGCCAATCTTCCGAGCCGTTCATCCTGGATGGGATCCCGCACATCAAAATGACTTGGACTGAGATAATCTGATCCGCTTGTAACCTGGTTTGGCACAAGTTCCGACTATATTTGGGCGCTATTAATGTGTTCTTCTCATGAATGACGTCCTTAATTACGAACAAAAAGCCGCCCTGGAGTGCACCGAGGGCACGATCAGGGTCGTGGCGGGGGCTGGATCAGGCAAGACCAGGACCCTTGTCCACCGCTATGCCATGCTCCTTAATGAGATGGGCATCCCGCAGTCGGACATCCTCTGCATGACCTTCACGAACAAGGCTGCGCAGGAGATGAAAACCCGCATCGCCCAGATGTGTCCAGGCGGTGCGGCCGGAGATTTCGTGACCACCATCCACGGTTTCTGCGTCAGGTTCCTGAGGGTTGAGATATATCGCCTTGGTTATCCCCAGAACTTCTTGATATTCGACGAGGAAGACAACAAGTCTATGATTAAGGAGGTACTTGAGGAGAACGGTATCGAGCGGAAAAACGGTATTGTGGGAAACTTCCTGGAGGAACTAGCCAGCTTCAAAGCGGCCACCCCGTATATTCCCCGGTACATTCTGCCCCCTCTCCAGATCCCCGCGTCTGACATCCCGCTGTTCGGCAAGATGATCCTGCGTCAGAAGCGGTACAACGCCCTGGATTTCGACGACCTGATGTTCTTTACCTTGCACATTCTCAATAACTTCCCTGAAGTCAGGAAGAGGTGGCAGGAGCAGTTCCAGTACGTCATGGTGGACGAGGTGCAGGACTGCTCGAAGGTGGAGTGGGAACTGTTCACCATCCTGAGCGGACACTACGGGAACTTGTTTATCGTGGGTGACGGGGACCAGGCGATATACGAGTGGCGTGGCGCCCACCCGGAGATATTCACGCGTTACAATCCCGAACACGAGTTCTACCTGAAGCGGAATTACCGTTCCACTCCAAACATAGTGTGCGTGGCCGATTGCATCATCAAAAACAATAAGAACCGGCTTCCGCGGACTTCGGTCACTATGAGACCCGCTGACGGCGCGCGTACCAAATTCTACCATTGCAAGAACGAGAGGCAGGAAGCCGGGACCCTGGCCCGGGAGCTGAAGCGTTCCGGTAGGGACTGGAAAGACATCGCGGTGCTTTACAGGGCCACTTATCTTTCCAGAAGCATCGAACAGACCTTTATCCGGGAAAAGATACCCTACGTTGTTTGGGGAGGCGTGAGATTCTTCGAGCGCAAGGAGATCAAGGACGCGCTGGCGTACCTCCGGCTCGTGGCCATGGATGATGAGATGTCGTTCACGAGGATCGCCAATGTCCCTTCCAGGAAGATCGGCAAGAAAACGATGGCGTTCCTGAAGGGATACGCGTCCTCTATGGGATGCTCCCTTCTTGAAGCCCTG
>JAFVED010000053.1 GCA_017478125.1 Bacteroidales bacterium
CAAAACGCTGTTGGGGAAAGCGATAAGGCTCCCGTCAATGGCCTGTATGGTGGTTGTCTGATAGCTGATGTTATCGACTGTGCCCCTGATGCCGTCGCACTCGAGAGTGTCACCGACCCTGACGCGCCCGGACATCAGCTGGACTCCGTAGAAGAAATTGTTGAGGACATCTTTCATGGCGAATCCGAGTCCGGCGGCCAGACCAGCGGTCACAACCTCGAGGGATTTGGTCGGGATATTCAGTATCCCGATCGACACGATAATGTACAACCCCCAGGTTATCAGCCAGATGACATTGTTGGCGAGCGTAAGGTTGACCTCATTCTCCCTGAGCAGCCCGGTGCCCGATTTCGAGATCGCGTCACGCATCTTGTAGACCCGGTACAGCGATGTGGCCATATATTCCAGGTACCGGAACACGAAGAACAGTCCGGCGACAAGAAGCACCTTGTAAAGGGACAGGGTGATCGCCTTCACATCAAGGAAAGGATAGAAGAGGGCGGTCTGGAACACCTCCGTGAGATCGAAAACCCTGGCCGAGAGGAAGAGGCAGACAGGGATCGAGAACAAGGTAAGCAAAGGGATAATGACTTTGTCAAAGAGGTCATATAGCCACGACACCAGGAAGAAAGCGCTCTTGTCGTTGCTGATCTCGGCGGGATGGAGCATCCTGTAGGCCCTGATTCTCTTGTCGACATTCTTGACACGGTACCTGGCAAGAAGAGCCTTGACCGTCTGGATCACCTGGAGCATCACAATCTGGAAGATCCACCAGATATACACCTGAAGTCCCATCAGGGCGTAACCGGCGACAGAGAGGACGAAAGTGGCTATTGTCACGAACAAGCTGGTCCACATGAGTCCCCTGTCCACCCTGGGAATCATGGAGGAATACTTCCGGAACACCACCAACTGCCAAACCGCGAACAGAAGCAGGACCGGCGGAAACAGCAAGTTTATGATGCTGTTGGGGATGAACATGATCCTGAAAGCGATGATCAGCAGCCCCATTGTCACGACCGGGGTGTAAATCTTGAGACCTACACCCATCAGCTTGCCAGGGAACCTGATTATCAGAGAGGTCAGCAGCGCGACCAGGATCATGGCATATTCCACGAGAAGCGAGGAGGCCATCGTGAAGAAATGGGTACTGACCTTGGGAGACATTCTGGCCAGCAGGACGATAATGACGAACACCACGAGGGAAACGAGGATGACAAACGCCATCTCCCTCATAGCGAAACTGTCTGATCTGAAGACACTTACCCTGCGCTTGAGACTTTTGGTCACCAGCCAGCTTAACACGGCGGCGAGGAGAAGATAGACGATGATGATGAAGGCGAATCCCAATACCATCGGCCCCCTCCACTCGCTATGGATAGTGTTCCCGTTGTAATCCCTGGAATACTTGTCATGGAAGTCACCGACGGCCCTGCGCACACTCTGAGGCAGATTGGTGAGGATGTGCCAATAGTTTCTGCCACCATCGACAAATATCTTCTTCTGGACGATCTTGTAACGGTCCTGCGCGTAATTATACGCCTCCCGGAGGCGCGTGTCGGTGGTCTCATAATAGTCCTTGTCCTTCACCATCATGTCTTTCAACGAGGTGAACATGTCCAGAAGCTCCGTGGCGTAGAAGATGCAGCTGTCCCTGTCGACCTGGGACAGGCTGTCGAGCTGGAAGTCCAGTTCCTCTTCGATCGCGCCCGGAACATCCCCGGAGCCACCATCAACAGGGCCGGCGAGGGGAATATCCATAAACGCGCCGATGTGCAGGGTCGTAGCGAGCGTGCCAAGAAGCGAAGGTCCGAGACTGTCCGGCACCTCCATCAATTCCGGAGGCAGGATCTTCAGGGCCTTCAGCAGACGGTCGTAGCGGTCTATCTCCACATCAAAATACGACAGGATGTTGTCGAACGGCATCTTGCTGTCCGTGAAGTTGTGGTACTTGTCTGTCACCTGCCGCAGGGCGTATGTCAGGTCGAAAGTGAAATCCTGCTTCTGGGAATAAAGCATCAGGGAAAGCTCATTGCAATCTTTCACCAACTGGATGAGATCCTCGTGCTGACGGAGCTGCTGCTCCTCGAATCCGATCTGGCTCCTGGCCATTCCGGAATATGCCTTGCTCAGCTCATAACGCAGGACTTGGAGGGTTCTAGCGATGTCTCTCTCATTGAAGACCGCTCCTGACCTCATAGACGGAACCAAAAGAAGGACCAAGGTCAGAAGGAAGGGTATTATTTTATGTCTATGACGCATGTGCCCAAGTAAAAAAACAAAAAGAATCAGAAAAAAGAATTCAGATAGTCTCGCGAATTTAACAAAAACCCCTTCCAAGTAGAAGAAATTGAGCGAAAAATCATCATATTAGCGCCAAACCAGACCAAAGACATGAGAAACTTCGTCCTACCGCTCATCTTATCGCTTCTATGCGCAGAGGCGATCGCCCAGGAGGCGGCCACCGACACCACCCTCACCCTGAAAGAGTCCATTGTCTCGGCGAGCGTGAGACCAAACGCCTATGGAACAGGCTCGATAACCATCCCGGCCGGGATGCTCAAAGACACACCCGCACTCCTCGGGGATCCGGATCTGATAAAGACTTTGCAGTTGCTGCCGGGCATACAGGCCGCCTCGGAAGGCTTGTCGGGAATGATCGTCCGAGGAGGCGGGCCGGACGAGAACCTGATTCTCCTCGACGGGGTCGAAGTGTATGGACAGGGACATATACTCGGACTGTTCTCGCCCTTTCAAAGTGAGGCCGTCGGAGAGGCCGTCATCCACAAAGGAGCCTTCCCGGCCAGGCTCGGAGGCAGGGCGTCCAGCGTCCTTGAGATCCACTCCGCCCAACCAGCAGCTTCATCCGGAAGCGTAGGGATAGGGCCGCTGAGCGACAAGGCGGATTTTCAGGGCCGGAGCGCCAGAAGGAACATCTCTTATTCCGTGAGCGGAAGAGGAACCCATACGCTCCTGATGGACGGAGTGTTCCGGGCTTTCAAGATGCCGGCCAACTTCCACTTCCACGACCTCCACGCGAGAGCCTCGAAGCTGATAAACCACAATAACACCCTATCCGTCAGCTACTTCTCAAGCAAAGACAATCTCTATTACAAAGAAGACGGCTCCAAGACCGACATTTCCTGGGGCTCATCAATGGGTTCCGCGTCCTGGAGAAAAGGATGGAACCAGAGCCTTTCCTCAGACTTCATATTGGCCTACAGCGGGTATTCGACCGGCATGGGGTACAGGGCTGCCGGGATGAAGCGGGAAAGCCTGAGGACAGGCCTGGACGACCTCATCGCCAAGACGGATTTCCGGGCGGACGGTATCAGGGGACACACCTTACGGTTTGGAGCCGAGACCATACGGCACATCTTCACACCCGAATCTGAGACGACCCGGGAAAACAAGGGCAAAACCATCATCAAGGGCCTGGAGTCAGCCGTTTACATTGAAGATGAATATCACCCGGACATCTGGCTCACAATCTCCTCTGGATTGAGAATGACCTTGTTCCGCTCCGGCGGAGCGCTTAGACTGACCCCTGAACCGAGAATATCTGTGACCGCTTCCCTCCCGTCAAAGATCAATACAATGCTGTCATGGTCGAGAGTCAGCCAAAACCTCCACCAGCTCTCGTCTCCCGCCGCGGCCCTTCCTGTCGACCTGATAGTCCCAGTCACAGACAAGATCAGTCCGGTTCTCTCCGACCAGATTTCAATAGGGCTTGGCTACCACGGGATCCGGAGCCTGGAAATCTCCGCCGAGGCGTACTGGAAGATGTCGCGGAATGTCCTGGAATACAAGGACGACATCCTGTTTATCTATGACTTCGAGGAATGGGAGGACGAGGTCGCCGCCGGTCTCGGCAGATCGGTCGGAATCGAGTTCCTCTTAAGGAAAACTTCCGGAAAGACAAAAGGGTGGCTGGGATACACATTGTCCAAAAACGAGAGGAGATTCCAGGACGCGGCCATCAGTGGTGGCGAGTGGTTCCCCTGGCGTCACGACAGCCGCCACAAGATCTCAGCCGTTCTCAACGAGAGCCTCGGCAACGGCTGGGACACCGGCGCGACATGGACATATTCCTCTGGAGGAGCTGTGAGCGTACCACAGCCAGACGGAAGCATACCTCGCAGGGGAAACTTACGTCTTCCTCCGAGTCACAGGCTGGACCTGGGCGTAAACCACCACAAGGAACGGCGCAAGGGTGAAGCCGTGTGGGGTTTCGGAGTCTACAATGCCTATAACAGAAAGAACCCGAACATTGTCCTCTCCGTCCAAGGGGACGAGGAGGACAGTCCGGATCCTGTCAAAACGATCAGTTTCCTGCCGATTATTCCCTCAGTGAGTTACACTAGAGTTTTCTGATGATCTCCATGCCCTTCCTTATAGCCTCCTCATTCTTCGGAATAAGGTGGTGGTGACGCTCCGGAAGGGTCTTGCGCAGGGCGGCGAGGACGCTCTCGATACCCACGACCGGATGGATCTTCAGGAGTCCACCGAGGACAATCATGTTGAATGTCTTGATGAGGTTCATCTCGGCGGCGGCGTCCATAGCGTCAATGCGGTAGACGTCAATATCCTTCCTGGCCGGAGGCTCGGGAATACCGTAGCCGTCATAGATCAGCGTGCCGCCAGGCTTGACCTTCGGCTCGAACTTCTCAAGCGAGGGCTGGTTGAGGACAATAGCCGTGTCGTAGCTGGAGAGAATCGGCGAAGACACGGGAGCGTCGCTGACGATAACCGTCACATTGGCCGTACCTCCCCTCTGTTCGGGGCCGTAAGCCGGCATCCAAGTAACCTCCTTGCCTTCCATAAGACCCGCGTAAGCAAGGATCTTTCCCATCGAGAGGACACCCTGTCCTCCGAATCCGGCGATAATTATCTCTTCTGTCATGGTCGTGTCGTTTTATTTGTCAGCGCCCGCGTCCTTGAGATCTCCCAGATGGTAGAACCCGAACATATTCTCCTCCATCCACTTGTTGGCCTTCTCAGGGCTCATCTTCCAGCCTGAGTTGCAGGTGGAGACTATCTCGACGAGATTGGAGCCTTTGCCCTGCATCGAGTACTCGAAAGCCTTACGGATGGCCTTCCTTGCCCTGTTGATCGCGGCGACGGTGTGGACCGCCTGGCGGGTCACATAGCAAGTGCCGTCGAGTGTGGCGGCTATCTCAGTGACTTTCAACGGGTAACCATGGAGGCTCACCTCCCTTCCGTAAGGGCAGGTGGCGGTCTTCATCCCAAGGAGGGTCGTCGGGGCCATCTGGCCTCCGGTCATCCCGTAGATGGCGTTGTTGATGAAGATGATGGTGATGTTCTCCGCGCGGTTGAGCGCGTGGATCGTCTCGGCTGTGCCGATGCAGGCGAGATCGCCGTCACCCTGGTAGGTGAAGACCAGCCTGTCCGGCCATAGACGTTTGACGGCGCTGGCGAGCGCGGGAGCCCTTCCATGAGCGGCCTCCTGCCAGTCCACGTCGATGTATTTGTAGGCGAACACGGCGCATCCCACGGGCGAGATGGCGACCGTCTTCTCTGTCATCCCCATATCCTCGATGACCTCAGCCACGAGTTTGTGCACCACACCATGGCTGCAGCCAGGGCAATAGTGCATCGGAGTGTCATTCATCAAGGCGGGCTTCTTGTAGACCACCTGTCCTTTCTCTATGTGTTCTTCTCTTGTCATGGCGTTGAGGTTTTAGAATGAACGATTGAGGACATCTACGACCTCATCGGGATCCGGGATTATTCCTCCAAGGCGGCCGAAATGGCGCACTGGCACGGCACCCTCGACGGCGAGGCGGATATCCTCCACCATCTGGCCCGCGTTTATCTCCAGCGAGAGGATGCCCTTGACCTGCCCCGCGAGAGCCTTGACCCTCTCCGTCGGGAACGGCCACAGGGTGATCGGGCGAAGAAGGCCGACCTTGATCCCCTGGGAACGGGCGATCTCGATGCTTTTCTTGGCGATACGCGC
>JAFVED010000005.1 GCA_017478125.1 Bacteroidales bacterium
AGCTACACCATACACCAGATAATGAAAGGACAAGGCATAAAAATAGCCCCGGGAGCGCTCCCGGGGCCGTGGCCGCTCCACCCGACCGGTGTTGAAAAACGAAGCTCTATGCCTCAGTGGAGAAAGGTGGCCGGTCTCCGTATGCCGGCCGTGTAATCAAAACAGCACAAACGCTGCGAACGGAGAATCAGAGTCTTTCAGCGGCGGCGCGGATTCTGTAGGCAAGATCAGCCAGGGCCTCCTTCAGTTTGGCCAGTTCCTCAGGGGTGAACGCCCCCTGCCCGCCGTTGCCGTCAACGCCTCGCATCTTGTTGTAAAACCATGAGACGGAACGTTCCGGGAAATACTTTTTCGCGAAATCCCCCCACGTCACAAGGTCGTAAATGTCGTCAATAAGTGGAATAATGGTCAATTGTTTGCTAATCTGCGATAATCAAGCGAAACGAACTGCTGTCAGATCATGAGCGAATGCCTCGACTCCTTTCTGGATCCGCTTGATAGTTTTCTTGGACGGCTTGCTGCGCCCGTGGAGATAGTGCCCGAGCTGTGTCTGGCTGACACCGGTGATCCTCTCGAGACCGGCCAGGCTGAAAGCCTTGCAGTACTCGTCCAGGAAACTGGCGATGTCGTAGAAGAACTCATACTCAATCTCCTCGAACACCTTGCCGTGACGCTCGTAATACTCACGCATCCCGGCGTAGGACTTGTTGAAGTCATCTATTGTCTCTTCCACTGTCTTTCCCTCGCCTATCAGACCGTAACTAAGCGGCGTGTCATCCATATAGGCGGAAAAACCGTACTCAGATTTCTCGATAAAAACCTTAACCTGTTTCATTTGAATCGAAGAGGGGTAGCCCTATTTCTTGAATATGTCGGAGTGTGTGCCGGTATTCAGCATAAGCAATGTCAGCTCGCGGTCGTTTTGTTCCCAGACAAGCAGCCAGTCCGGCCTGATATGACACTCCCATTCACCTTCCCGGTTCCCTGTAAGCTTATGGGGCCTGTATTCCGGCGGCAGAGTCCCAGTCTCGGCAAGAAGTAGTATAACGCGGCGTAATTCCCCCATAGGGAAGCCACGTCGCTCACACCTCTTCCAGTCTCTCTTGAACTGGTTGGTCCTAATGATAGCGTACATTCCTAACTCTCCATGTCTTTGAAGAAGGCGTCAGAGTTCTCAAACCTGCGCACCTGTCCGGTCCTAGCCTCCATCTTGGAGCGCTCATACGGGGACATGTTGGAGCGCTTGATCGAGACTCCATTAAAAGCCTTCACGACTTTCCTCAAGGTGGGGATCACGCTCTCATCCTTGATATTCAATACCATTTGTGTCATATCACTCGCATTTATACCACAAAAGTAGGATTATTCCTATTAATATCCAAATCTGTAGGAACAATCTCACCGTTCCGGCCAGGACCAGGAGGCGGAGACCTTTACTGTGTCGGCGGTGGAGATGTCGAGCCGGAGCGGCAGGTCAGCCGACCCGAAAGTCTCGACCGAGTCCCCGTCCTCGCAGAAGCGCACCTCGAGGATCATGTTGTCTGCAAGGATGGCGTCTTCCCTGGTGAGGGTAGCGCTGATCTTGGCTGTGGCCAGTCTTCCGGCGGCCTCGGTCTTCCTGGATATCTCCAGAAGTCCTGTGGCGGGAACCAAGGGCAGCTCCACCCACTTCCCATCCCCAAGATCCAGGCTCTGAGCCCGGAGCGTCTTGATAATCCTAATCATCGTTCAAACCTGTTAGATTTATATTCTTGTCAATGTACGTCGCTTTGTCAAGCAGCTGCTTGATCCGTCTTTCAAGAGACACGAGATCTTTTCGGTAGGCTCTCTTATGTAGAGACTCGAAACTGTCCTTGGAGAAGAGTGAGCGGCTCACGACGAATGCCGTCACCACGTCTTTCTTCATCAGTCCTTGTGAGATTCCTTTCATGTAGTACAGCCCGAAATCCAGGTCGAAGGTCGCCCTCAGGGCCATGTTCAGCGCCTTGATGTCGGCGGGGGAGTACCAGAGCCACTTGGTCCTCAGGGGCCAGGTGGCGTCATTGTCCGGAAGTTCGATGTCGAACCAGATGGGCTTCGTCTTGGAACCTTCCTCCGGATCCACGGCCTTGACCGGCGTGTCCGATACCCTGCAGTGAGCCACAAGCAGTTTCCCCATGGGGTTCCCAGCACGGACGATGAGAGGACCTCCCGGTTCCCTGGGAGGGAAGAGCCACGCCAGGTAATCGGCCAGGATAGGGGAGTATACTTTCAACTTTACATCAAGCATGTTAGATCGGTTATCGTATTCAAATATAATAATTTATAGGCACTCGGGGATGGTGAATTAACAGTTATTCGTCTCTTACGAGCACTGGCAGTCCTGCCTCTATCCGGCTCCGGAATATCTTATAGGTCGTCTCTCTCACATAATCGGTGTACCATTTCCCCTTGTCCGTCCCGATCAGCACCTGGTAAAGCACCGGCCTCCAGAAGTAAAGGTCCCGTACCCTCGCGGGCCTCATCCCGCCCGGCACACTCTCGTAGCGCCAGACGGGCAACGATCTCCCGTCGGCCCATATCCCCGGGATGATCTTCACAGCGTCAAAACTCATTTAATCGGAGGAGGAAAGTTTTTTGGCGAAAGTTTTGACGCTCTGACGCTGCCTTTGTAATATGCTAATTATTAATACTTTGCCTGCGTCAAAACTCTGAAATGGGGTTTTGACGCTGCCTCTGGAAAATCCGGCGAAAAATAGCGTAACTAATTGATTCATAATGGTGTCAGTTTTGTTTTAATGTTTTCGGCTCTTGATGGTGTCCCGGTCAAATCTCTTGGGTTTTGACGCTGTTCTGACGCAGTTTTGACGCTGCTAATTCTTTCTTATTCAATTACTTCCTTCTACCGCGTCAAAACTATCATGAAAAAACAAGAAATTTTTGTCCGGATGATAAAAACGGTCTCCCGGATCCAAAAAAAGGCCCCGGCATTTCCCGCCGGGACCGTCAGTTTTGACGCCTCCTGTCTCACTCCTCTCATCAGAATATCGGCATGTCCCCACCGGGCGCCGCCTCCCCTCCGTCCCCATCGGAAAGGCCGAGAATGGAATTGACCGGGAGACTCTCCTCCTTCGTGGTGTCTATGAAGAAATAGTACTTGTCATCGTTGTGGATCTTCTTCCTGATCTCGTTCCTGTCCTTCTCGGTCGGAGTCCTCAGGAGGCACTTGGGGTTGAAGACATAGTCCTTGTACTGGCAGAACATGACCAGCTTGTTCCTGAAGGTCCGAGGCTTGATGTTCTCGGCCATCGTCTTG
>JAFVED010000054.1 GCA_017478125.1 Bacteroidales bacterium
AAAGAAGGAAGAATATCCACCCGTTGGACTGGCGCGCGAGGGGGGATGAATACCCCTGGAAAAAGTAA
The DNA here is from genome assembly GCA_017478125.1 of Bacteroidales bacterium. Taxonomy (GTDB): domain Bacteria; phylum Bacteroidota; class Bacteroidia; order Bacteroidales; family UBA932; genus Cryptobacteroides. The sequence goes on from JAFVED010000054.1 coordinate 69, forward strand.
AAAGCCGCCCCGATGATCACTGAGAAGACCACCATCGGATGGAGCCTGGTGAGCCTCCTTTTGAAGAACTCCCAGGTGCCCATCTTGCCCCAACGGTCGTCATAGGCGTAACCCGTGACGAAACCGCTCAGGACGAAGAAGAAGTCCATGGCGAGGTAGCCGTGATTGATCGCCTGGGTGGCGTAACTCGTCCTGTAGGTCTCCATCAAATGGTAGCCGACCACCATCAAGGCAGCCACGCCACGAAGTCCGTCAAGGATCTCGTAGCGCGGCTTTGACTTGAAGATGGATTGCTCCGCCATAAGAGGTTACCTTACAGGGAACTCAGTGATTCTCAGAGTAGTGCAGCCGTAAGGGATTAGCTCGATAGTCTCCTCGGAGCCGACGTTTCGACCCTGCTGGGTGAAGAACGGGATCTGCCCGGCCGAGCCTCTGTAGGCCTTCCAGTCAAGAAGCTCACGCCCTGTGCACTTGATCACAAGAGGAGCGTTCTCGACATTCCAGGGATAGAGGCTCTTGTCCACCGTCTTGCGCTCAAGGGTGAACTTTCCGGCGAGGTTCTTCGGGGATATGTCCTGACGGGAGAGGCAGTAATTCCACTTGTCCGGGGTGGTCACCTCATAGTACCACTCTCCGTACCTGACCCTCTCCTCGGGCTTGAACTCCTTGCGGGTCCAGTTCTCACGAAGCTTGAGGGCATATACAAGCGGTCCCCTCTCGATCACGGCGGCGCGGTCGAACCACTGTCCGCAGCTGATCTCCATGGGGAGCTCAACGGTCACTACATCACCCTTGGCCCAATTCCTTCTGAGAGAGACGGTTCCGCCAGCGGCGACAGCCTGGTCTATCTTCTGGCCGTTGACCTTGACAACAGGCTCGGCGCACCATGCGGGGATACGGAACTTGATCGGGAACCAAGCTCCCTTGACCTTCTTCTCAGGGAAATTGACTGTCAGCTTGATATTCTCGTCGAAGGGATAGAAGGTCTCCTCCTTGACACTGACCTTGACACCGTCCGCGACGACCGCCTCAACGGTCGAGGGAGCGAAGACAAGGGCGGCGAGACCGCCGTCGTCAGTGGCGTACCAGAGGTTCTGGGTGAACTTCGGCCAGCCCTGGTGCATGTTGGTGGTGCAGCAGGGATATCCGTTCAGGACACCGAAAACCTGGTCCGTGTCATCGTGAGGGGTCGAGAAATTACGCATCGTGTTGCGGGAGCACTCGATCTGGTTGGTCTGCTGGAAATACTGGCGGGCAGTGTAGTCGTCATTGGCCTGGGTCGGGAGGGCGTTGTAGGCCACCCTCTCAAGATAGTCAGCCCAATGGGGATCGCCTGTGATACGCAGCATTTCCTCAAGGGAGAACATCATCTCAACAGCGGTGCAAAGCTCCGAGCCTCGGATCGGATCGCCATAATTGATCAGCTCGTCCCCTGCCCAGAGACCTGTCGGAAGCCCGAGATAGTCATGGATGGTCTTCTCTCCCCTGCGCATGGCCTCAAGAAGCTTGGGATCCTTGCTCTGCTGGTAATATACCACGGGCTCCTTGAAGCCCTGTCCCAGATTGACGCAATGCATGCTGTTCTGGGTGCGTAGCATGGTGCCGTCATAGAAAATCTCGCTCCACTTGGTACTCTGGTTGTGGATCAGCTCGCCAAGCTCGAGAAGGTACTTCTCACCGGTGAGGTTGTAGAGCCAGAGGACGACTTCGAGATTGTCCCCTCCCCTCTGGGCGCCCCAGAAGGTCCAGTTGTCGAGAGGATACTTCGGGAGCATCTTCAACTGGTAACGGAAGTACTTGTCCAAGAACGGGATAACCCTCTCGTCCCTGATGGCCATATAGTACTGCTTGATGATCTTCAGGGCAACCATCTTCGGCCACCAGTCGTGGGAGTTGTTCCTTTGGAGACCAGGCTCCGGATCCCGGTCGATGTCCGGGCCGAAATACCCGTCCTCTTTCTGTGAGCCGAGGATGGCCTCAACCCAGACCTGAGCCTTGTCTTTCAAGGCCTGGTCGTCAAGGATATAGGCGAGAGGAAGCAGGCCGTCTATCCAGTAGGGGCCTCTCTCCCAAGCGTCCCCGTCCCCGCCGAGCCAAGCGTTACGCTTGCCCACGACATTGGGATAGACCTCGTCGAGATGGCCGGTGAGACCTGTCACCTGGGCCTGCAGCTGGAGCTTGAGCCAACCCTCGGGCTTGATCGCCCCGAGAGGAAGCTCCATATAACGGCTTTCCAGAAGCGGGGCCCTATTGGAGATATAGTCCTGGGCGGGTGAGGAAACGGCGGTGAGCATCAGGACGCACAATATGATTAGAGTTCTTTTCATATTCCTGTCGGTCAATTAGTTAATCGGCAAGGGGAACCCAGACTTTCATCTTCCCGGCCTCGCGGTTGTCCCAGGAGTAGTAAGGGATGTAGTTGAGAGTCTGGTCGCCCACATGAGCGGTGATCTCCACGATGCCGCGGAGCTTGTCAGCCTTGAAGGCGGTGTCGAACTTGGCGTTCTCAGCGATGCGCAAGGCATCAAAGTCAACCTTGTTGTCAGCCTCCTCGATGCAATACACGAGCGGGCCTCTCTGGACAGCCCTCATGCCCTCGTCCTCCTTGACCCTGGGGTCGGCGGCGACAACCTCGACAGGCATATCCATATTCAGGTCGATGAAATCACCATCCTTCCACTTGCGGTCGATCACGGCATATCCCTTCTCGACAGGAACCTCGATGGCATCGTCGTTCACGGCGATAGTGTAGCTCTTGCACCAGCCGGGGACTCGGAGACGGATCTGGGTCTTGACGGGAGACTTCGCCCCTATCTCGAGCCTCATGTAGCCTTGCCAAGGATATTCAGTCTTCTGGGTCAGGGTAAGGGTCTTCTTGCCGACTTTCAACTCAGACGTGTTGCCGATGTAGAGGTTGACCCAGACGGCGTTATCAGACACTCCGTAGATGTAGTTCCCGATCGAAGGCAGGAAGCGGCAGATCTGGCTCGGGCAGCAGGCGCAGCCGTACCAGGCCTGGCGGTGGTGATTGCCGAGTGACTCCAAAGGATTGACATAGAAGAACCTGTCTCCTGCGAGGGATATCCCCGCCAGAGCGCCATTGTACATCGAGCGCTCAAGGACATCGACATACTTGCTGTCACCGGTGAACTGGTTCATCCTCCAGTTCCAGAGGACCATGCCGACAGACGCGCAAGTCTCGCAATAGGCGGTCAGGTTCGGGAGGGAATAATCATTCGTGAAACCCTCGTTGGTGGAGGATTGGCCGATGCCGCCGGTAATGTACATATTACGGAGGACAACGTCATCCCACAGGCGGTCCAAAGCATCCCTGTAGCCCTGATCGTTGGTATATGCCGCTACATCGGACATTCCGCAGTAGAGGGACATGGCGCGCACGGCGTGGCCGGCAATCTCGGACATATCCCTCACGGGAACGTCATCCTGGTAGTACACAGGCGGCCAAGGCCTGTCGATGAGCTTGCCGTAAGTGCCATAACCGTGACCGCGCTGGTCGAGAAGCCACTCGGCGAAGTCGAGATACTTCTTCTCACCAGTTGTCTGGTAGAGCTTCACGAGCGCAAGCTCGATCTCCTCATGGCCGGGCACCCAGTGGCGTTTGTCGGGACCGAAGACGGTCATCATGTGGTCAGCCATCTTGATGCAGACATCCAGCAGCTTACGCTTGCCCGTGACATTGTAGTAAGCCACGCCAGCCTCGATCATGTGACCGGCGCAGTACATCTCATGCTTGTCCATGTTGTCCC
>JAFVED010000055.1 GCA_017478125.1 Bacteroidales bacterium
CGAAACCATTGTAGACACGGCTCTTGTAAATCCTGTCGTCAAACTCGTATGGCTTGTGGGTATCCTCATACTCGATGTCTGTGGCAGCGGTGATGACACCCCCGTTGGCGGCTGTGGCGGCGATCGAACGCGCGGCCATCAATGATACCAGCGATTGCTGGCCCTGGCCGGGCTTGGAGCCCTCCCTGTTAGGGAAATTACGAGTGTTGTGTCGGATGGAGAAGCCATTGTTGGCGGGCACGTCACCGGCACCGAAGCAAGGTACGCAGAAAGCGGGCTTGATCACGACACCAGCCTCGAGGAGTTCCTCGGCGATATGCTCGCGGGTCGTGGCCAGATAGACAGGCGTGGACTGCGGGTAGGCGCTCATAGTGAAATAGTCGTTTCCGATGGTCTTGCCCTTCATTATAGACGCGGCGGCGGAAAGATTGTCGTAAGTACCTCCGGAGCATCCGGCTATAAGAGCCTGGTCCGCGCGGACCTTCCCATCTTTGATCTTGGAGAGGAGGTCGATCTGGACCTTGTCGCCAAAACGCCTCCTGGCATCTTCCTCAACCGCCTTGAGGACACCCTCAGGATCGGCCTGGAGCTCATGGATCGTGAAAGCGTTGGATGGATGGAACGGAAGGGCTATCATACTCTCCTGGCTGGAAAGGTCAATGCGGATCATGGCGTCGTACCAAGCCACCTTTCCGGGCTTGAGCTCCTTGAAGCATTCAGGGCGGCGATGGATCTCGTAATGTTCCTTGACCTTATCGTCGGTGATCCAGATGGAGCTGAGGCAGGTGGTCTCGGTGGTCATCACGTCGATCCCGTTACGGAAGTCGACTGGAAGCTCCTTGACTCCGGGACCGGCGAACTCGAGCACCTTGTTCTTGACGAATCCGCTCTCGAAAGTGGCCTTGACAAGGGAGATGGCCACATCGTGGGGTCCGACACCGCGCTTGGGCTTGCCCTCAAGCCAAACAAGGACCACCTCGGGAGCATTGATGTCCCAAGTGTTGTGGAGGAGCTGCTTCACAAGCTCACCACCTCCCTCTCCGACACCCATGCAGCCAAGCGAGCCGTAACGGGTGTGGGAGTCAGAACCCAGGACCATGCCGCCGCATGTGGCGAGCGCCTCGCGGACATACTGATGGATAACCGCCTGGTTGGCAGGAACATATATACCGCCGTACTTCTTGGCCGCGGAGAGTCCGAACACGTGGTCGTCCTCATTGATGGTGCCTCCGACAGCGCACAAGGAGTTGTGGCAGTTGGTCATCGCATAAGGAATCGGGAATTTCTCGAGACCGCTGGCCCGGGCTGTCTGGATGATACCGACATAAGTGATGTCATGGGAGGCCATCGCGTCGAACCTGACCTTGAGTTTGCTTCCGGCTCCCGAGCCTGTCGAAGAGCTTTGAACATCATGTGAGCGCAAAATCCCGTAAGCGATCGTGTTCTCACGTGCCTCATCTTTGCCGGGCATCCCCTCAGGATTCTCGACAATCTTCTGTCCGTCAAGGAGATAAACTCCGTGTGGAATGAGTTCTACCATAATCGTGTGGTTTTAAGAATATTAATTAGTTAACGCATCTATCAATATCGTGAGGGCGAGCATGTCAGCGGCGCCTCCGGGGGAGATGCCCTCGGCGTCGTATCTCGCTTTCATTTCTTTCAGTCCTTCCTCGCTGAAATTCTCCAGCAAGGTCTTAGCTTCCATTTTCACCTCTTGGGCCCGCTCGTAACCGACCCGGTGGATGACGCAGGTGTCGTCCAGGGTGGACATGATCCTCAGCAGGGTCTTCCGCAGAAGGCAGGATCCCGACCCGGCACATGCCAAGTCACTGAAAAACGGCAGCCAATCCTCGAAAAGAGGCTCGTACCCTTCCTGAGCGAGCCGGAGCGCGCCTTTGACACCATATTCCTTGACCGCCTCTGTCCCGTGAGAGCTCTTCAACGGCTCGATCCCGGAGGCCAGATCGCTTATACTTGACCGCAGTCCGGCTAAAAGCCTGTTATGGAAATTATTAGCATTCAACACATTAGCCGACTTGCTGGTTCCATTTTCAGCACCAGCTATTTCGTCATTTCGATGATTATCAGCAACTTGCGTAACAGGCATCAAACCAAGAGCTGCCAGTGAGGCGAGCCCGAGGGCGAAGATCGCGCCGCGATGGGTGTTCACTCCCCCGGTGTATTCCAGCACATCAGCCTCAACCGCCTTCCCGAATTCCACAATATTCTTCCATTCCATATAGCCGGAGGAGATTGGGAGATGGCGGATGAAGGAACGGCGGATCACACCGATGCTGCCGCTCATCAGGGCATAGTCCATGTCAGAATGAGCTCCGATGCTGACCTTGTCAACAAGTCCCGGCTTTAGCGGAGTGTCAAGCTCCATCCGCAAAGCCCGGGCCAGCAACTCAGCCACCAGATATGGCCAAGTCGTAGGTGGAGTCAAACGGGCAGCTGAGAGGAAAGAGCCTTGTTCCAGCGCTTTACGCACTGTGGCCGCGGAGACAGATCCTTCACTTCGTTCAGGATGACATGCAAGCCTGGGAATCTCCGCGACACGGATGCCGTAGGAAGGAAGAACCTGCTCCATCAACTCGTTGTACCTGGCGGTCAACGGATCGGAGGGCTCACTGCCGACAAAACGGACCGAGACTCCGAGGGCAGGGGCGATGTGACGTCCGAACAGGTCGAGGTCAAGCCTCATCTGGATCTCGGACGCTTCCGAGAGATCTTTCAGGAAATATGTCGGGAAAGTCGCGGCGGAAATTTGGTAAGCGCTCCCCTCCAAGACCGTGGCATGTCCCCCGCAGCCAGAACGTATCATCTCGAGCCTCTCTGAATACGGGAACAGGGACACATCCTCCTTGACCGGGATCACGAACAAGCGGTCAACCTGAGCTGATGCCTTTTCAATCAAATACTTATGCCCCAGCGTGAACGGGTTGGCGTTCATGATTATGACACCGGTAGATCCTTCACTACGCTCAGGACGACAGGTCACGCATTCTGGATCTGCCGCTATCGGGAATGAGGAAAGATAGTACTCAAGGCCGTGGCCGTTCTCCATAAGGATGGCAAGCGGAGCCCTGGCGATAGTGTGGAAGCCAAGGCTCGCGAATATGGCCTCGTTCTCCGGTTTGGTGAACACCTTAAGATTGGATATTTCCCTGCCGGAAGCGAATGTGATTATGTGGGAGACCAGAGGAGCGACCAGCCCGCTGGATCTCGCGGAGGCATCCACAGCCACACATTTGACAACATCCCCGGCCAGACCAGCCCCGGCGACGATGGTCCCGTCTTCTTCCAGGACACAAAAATAATTATCGACAACCTCCAGACGCAACCCATTGGCCGCGAGGAAGTTCTCGACCTGTCTCCTGTATCTTGGAGAATTCAGGGGTATCTCCTGTATCTCGACTATGTTTCCTTCTGTTTGCACCTCGTGGCAAGCTTTCCAATACTCCCGGTTCCGCCTGCTATGGAACAACACCGCAAATGTAACAAATCGTTATAGATAAACAAAGGGAATCTTACGATTTTAAATACACATCGACAATTTCCTTGTATTTTTCAAGCAACTCCTGGATCGAGTGCGTCCTTGCCCGCATACACTCCCTGGCGGGACGGTCGCACAAGAGACATTTCCTCGGCTCCAGCCCGATTTCCTCCCGGCTTAATGGACGGACCATGCCTTCGGCGGCATCGGATATATCCGATTCTTTAGCTCCGCCTCGGGACTGCGCGGAGTCGACGGCTGCTCCGGCGGGAACAATAGCGTCAATATCCATTAAACGGCCAAGGGGATGGGTGTCTTCGATCGTGCAGGAGATTCGTTTAGTCTCCAGCGGAGCGAGGTCAACCATAAAGAACGCCTCAAAGCCAGTCTCCAGGTCACGAAGTTCCTCTATTTCAACACGAAACGACTTCCTGACAGCTTCCACACCAGCCTCGGCGACAACCAATGAGGCCTCACTTCTCTTTACCGGTCCCGGAGGCTGCACAGTCAAACAAACAAGCGTGAGGCCAGAGCCGGCCTCCAGCAGCTCGCGCTGCCTCGCCACCCTGGCCTCCCGGCTCTTCAATATTTGCTCCAGAGTCATAACTCTTATCTTCGGAATGGCAATATGCTCCACTTCCAGAACCGCCGCTTAGCGGCCCCACCGTTCGCTTCGCTCCGGTCCCCCCTCTTAACGTGCCGAGGGTGGCAGTGGTCTGGAAGTGGACATATTGCCATTCCAGAAAAAAAACTATTCCTGGATGTTGTGGATATTGTCGAGGACCTTCCCGTGGCGGTCCATGACGATTCCTACCACCTTGTCGCCGAACGGCAAAGGATCCGGCACTCCGATCACACTTGTGGCCTTTGCCGCCAAGTCATGAATACCAACGACTTTAAGCCCGGCAGCCTTCAGGCGCTCCGCGATCTCCGGACGGCGGGGATTGACCGCGATACCATATTCAGTGACGACCACATCAACACCGGTCCCCGGAGTGATGAGCGTAGTCACCTTCGGCACCACGCAAGGGATCCTGCCGCGGAGAAGCGGACAGACGATGATCGAGAGGGCACTGTCCTCGGCGGTGTCGGGATGGCCTCCCACCGCGCCGCGGATGATACCGTCAGAGCCCACGAGAACGTTGACATTGAAGTCCACGTCGACCTCAAGGGCGGAGAGGATCACGATGTCAAGGGCATGGACGGCAGATCCGGGGTTGTCGGCACTGGCATACTCGACAGCGCTGACCTCCTGGTGGGTCTGGTCGGAAGCGATC
>JAFVED010000056.1 GCA_017478125.1 Bacteroidales bacterium
TCACGAAAACCACCCACACTCCATAGCGGAGCCATTTGATTTCTTTTGAATATGAGTACTTTCCCTTTTTCCCTTTCTTGCTCAGGGCAGCGACGCCATCCTGAAACACGCCAAGGGGGCAAATCACTGAGCAGTAGATCCTTCCGAAAAGGATTGTCACCAAAAGAAGGACTATGATGACCACGAGGTTTAAGGCCAGGACCGCCGGGAGGAACTGGATCTTGGCGAGCCAGCCAAGCCAATGGTGCAGCGTCCCTGAGAAGTCCAGGAAAAGCGTCGTGACCGCGACAAAGACCAGGGTCGCCAAAAGGACTCTAATTTTTTTCAGCATCTTAAAGATATTTTTTTTGTCCGTTTAGACAAAGATAGTCAAAAATGATTAATCAGTAATGATTAATACCAAGGATTTGTGAGAAAGGTCGAGATGGACGACATCTTCCGTGGTCTTGTTGAGGGTCGCCGGCCACCAGTTGTCGAATACGACCCCGGAAGTCTGCCATTTAAGCCCATTAGATGTGATTCTCAGAGAGTTGTCCGGGCTGAACAGGGAGATTCTCCGGCCAGTTCCAAGATACAGGTCACAGCTGTCGGTTACGGCGAAGGCGGTGGAATGGTCGGAGACCATGTCGATGGACAAAGATCCTTCGCTACGTCCTTCGGCAAGCTCAGGGCAGGTTTCAGGATGACATTTGGAAAGGGTGCGGGCGTATTCCATAAGGAGGCCGAGGTTGCCGATGGTGTGGTCCTCCCGTTTGCCCGTGGCGGCGATAAAGTGGATCGTGTCCACCTCGGGATAGTTGCCCAGTACAAACCTCAGGGCCTTGGTCTGGTCGTTGTCGTCCTGCTCCTCGACCCTCACGAGAAGCCTGGAATATTCATTGATAAGCCTTGGGGTCATCGAGTCCATGTCGCCGACGACCGCGTCGGGAAGCCTTGACTCATCTACGAAAATGGCCTTCCGGCAGCGCAGGAAGGCTTTCAGTGCGTTGCCGTCGCAGCAGACGATAACGTCCGCCCGCCGGATCAGCTCTCTCGGATAGGTTTTTTTCGGGAAGTCCCCGCCTCCTATGATGACGGCGGTGCTCATCGGGCGGGTTTTGTCTTGGCGATCTCGGCCTTGGAGCTGCCAGGGGTCGTGGAGTAAGATCCGGGATCGCGGAACCCGAGCAGGAAGGCCTCTATGCCCATCCTCTTCTTTCCTGCCAACTGTACCTCCTTCAGCGATATGGCTCCGTCAGCCGTCGTTATCCACATATACGTCTTTCCGTCAGAGACAATCTTGCCATGGCTGGCCCGGAGCGGAGGGTATGGTGGTTCAGACGCCTCGCTTCGCTCGGCCCCACCGCTCGCTCCGCTCCGCTTCGCTCCGGTCCCCCCTCTTACAGTGCCGAGGGTGGCATGGTCTTCACTCACCATACCCTCCGCTCCGGGAGTCACCGGCTCGGCGGAGTAGATCTTGAGCTGGACGGGAGCTGAGCCGTCGCGGGTGAGCTCGGTGAAGGCGGCGGGGTAGGGGCTCAGACCGCGGATGAGGTTGTGGATCTGCCTGGTAGAGTCGTTCCAGTCGATATGGCATAGCTCCCTGGTGAGTTTCGGGGCGGGTTTCAAGACCTCCGAGCCCTGGATGAAACTCCTTTGCACCCTTGTCTCGACATTCTTCTCGATGAGTCCCTGGGCTGTCTGCGCGACCATCTCGGCGCCGATCTCCATCAGCTTGTCATGGATGTCCCCGGCGGTGTCATCCTTCCCAATGAGGATATCCTGCCGCAGGATGATCCCGCCGGTGTCGATCTGTTTGTCGATCATGAAGGTCGTCGCCCCCGTCCGGCTCTCACCGTTTATTACAGCCCAGTTGATCGGGGCAGCTCCGCGGTATTGCGGCAGAAGCGAGGCGTGGAGGTTGAAGGTCCCAAGCCTTGGCATGCTCCAGACCTCTTCCGGCAGCATCCTGAAAGCCACCACGATGAACAGGTCTGCCTTCAGCGCTTTGAGTCTCGCCAGGAAGTCGGGATCCTTGAGCTTGACAGGCTGGAGAACAGGGATGCCGCGCTCCGAGGCGAATTTTTTGACAGCGCTCTCGTTCACCTTCTGGCCTCGTCCGCTTGGCTTGTCGGCCACCGTCACTACCGCTACGACATTGTACTTCTTGTCAAGCAGTTCCTTGAGAGGGGCAACGGCGAACTCAGGGGTGCCCATGTAGACGATCCTTGTCTTCCTGAAGAATCCCGAGGCGGTTGACTTGAATTTTCTCCACCAGTTCTTCATGGAGTCGAAATTGGACATGTCGGTGTCGTGTATGGCCTTGGTAGTGAGGTATATTCCTATCACCAACATCACGACGGAGGAAGCGAACGCTCCCACCCAGGCGCTGACGCTTCCATCCCTGGCCAGTTTAACCCCGGTGATGTCGACAATGTAGTAGAGCACGAAGAACAGGATCGCCACAATAGCCGACACTCCCAGGCCTCCTTTCCGGATCAACGCCCCCAGGGGAGCTCCGATGAAGAACATTATGAAGCAGGCTATGGCCTGGCCGTAGCGCCTCAGGAGCTCAAGGAAAGTCAAGCGGAGTTTGACGGTGTAGTCGAAAGCTCCGAACTCATAGCTCTCGATGTTGGACTGGAACTGCCTGGCTGTGCTCGCGGCTCTCTCATAAGCCTGTGACGTGGTCTGGTCGTCTTTGAAATCAAGGAAGCCGTCGTCCTCGAAGTTCCTGGATATTCCGGAAGAGGTCGTGTCGAGCTGGCTTCTCAAGGTGAAAAGGTAAGAAGCGGCGGTGGACATCAGCTGCATGGCCTTGACGCTGTCCCTCTCATTCTCCAGACGGACCTTGTCCTCTTTCAGTTTCCATTGCGGGAGGGTCCTGACCTGGTCTCCGAAGCGGGCGCTGTCAGACTTCTGGAACGCGTAATTCTCCAGTGTGACGACCATCTCCTGTTTGGAGAAATTGATCCTCTGGAGCTGGTGTGACTCCTTCCTTCCCTCTTTCTCGTTGGTCTCCTGATAGTTGGTGCCGTCGTACATCTTTATGGTCAGGTAGGACTTGTCTTTTGACATCCTGATCTCGGCCGAGTCCGCGATGGTAAGCCTTGTGTTGCCTTTGCCGTGGTGGTCGTACAGCATGACACCGTTCATGACCCCTCTCTGGTTCGTATTCTCGACCCGCAGGACAAATCCGTCGACTCCATCGTAGAAAACGCCGTCGGGTATCTTGATCTCGTTCTTGGTGCGTTTGATGTCGTCCCTCAAGGTGTAGATTTGGTTGAAGGCGACCGGAACCAGCTCATTTATGGCGTAATAGGTGCCGATGCTGATGAATACCGAGGCGATCATTACCGGAGCCATGACCCTGGACACGGAGACTCCGGCGGCCTTCAGGGCGATGAGCTCGTTGTTCTCGCCCATATTGCCTATGGTCATCATCGACGCGAGCAGTGTGGCCAAAGGCAGGGCGAGAGGCAAGATCGTGCAGCTTCCCCAGAAGAGGAATTCGGCTATAACCTTGAAATCCAAGCCCTTACCGACCAGTTCGTCTATATAGACCCAAAGGGTCTGCATCATCAAGATAAAGATGACGACGAGCAGGATCATGAAAAATGGTCCCACGAAAGAGGTCAGTATGAACTTGTCGATCTTTTTCATTTATCTGGAGATAATCTCCACCATCTTGTCAAGCGCTTCTTTCAGTCCGTCGACGTTACGCCCCCCGGCCGTGGCGAGGAACGGCTGCCCTCCGCCTCCGCCCTGGATGAGCCTCGCGGCTTCCTTGATGTCGGCGGACGCATTCCGTCCGCCCGCCACAAGGTCAGCGGAGTACATCAGCAGAAGCTGCGGTTTGCCTTCATGGGCGTAGGCCGCCGCAAGAGCGAAAGAGTTCACCTCTTTCTGCAATATGGCGGCCGCCTCGCGGAACAAGGCGGGGTCGACATCACGGCTGAAAGTCGCAATATTTATACCATTGACGACCTCTGTGTTCTCGGAGAGTTTTCTCGCGAAAGAGGCCGCTTTCTCCCGGGCATATTCCTCGAGCCGCTTGCGGGCGTCGCTGTTCTCGCTTATCATCTTCGTCACCGCGGCTGTCACGTCGGGGACGTTGTTGAACATCTCCCGGATTCCTTTCAGGGTGTCGGAAACAGTGTCCAGGAAACTCTCGGCCGCCTCACCTGTCAAGGCCTCTATCCTGCGGACACCGGCCGCGATCGCTGATTCGGACACTATCTTGAAGAATCCGATCCTTCCGGTGGAGGCGGCGTGGGTGCCTCCGCAAAGCTCAACCGAGGGGCCGAACTTGACGACCCTCACGCGGTCGCCGTATTTCTCGCCGAACAGGGCGATGGCTCCCATCCCGAGCGCCTCGTCCATCGTTGCGTCTCTCTTCTCCTCAAGGCGGAAATCACTGCGGATCATTGAGTTGACAAGATGTTCCACCTCGCGCAGCTCGCCGTCGGTGACTTTGGAGAAATGGGAGAAGTCGAACCGGAAATAGTCGGGACCGACAAACGATCCCTTCTGCTCGACATGGGTTCCGAGCACAGTCCTCAAGGCGTTGTCCAGCAGGTGGGTGGCTGTGTGGTTGGCCGCTATCCTTAGGCGGCGGTCCGCGTCGACCTTGAGGGTGAATCCACCTTCAAGATCCTCGGGTACGCGCTCGGCGATGTGGATGGTCAAGTTGTTCTCCTTGACTGTGTTGAGGATGCGGATTGTCTCTCCGGAAGCGGAGACGGCGACTCCGGTGTCACCGACCTGTCCTCCCATCTCGCCA
>JAFVED010000057.1 GCA_017478125.1 Bacteroidales bacterium
AAGCAGTGATCGAATTTGTGCCTAACCATGTGTCACGGGATTACGGCAAGGGCGGACTTGTTCGCGATGCGGCGGGCGGAACACTCGGAAGAAATGACGACGTCTCTTGCCATAGGTCTCCTGACAATGATTTCTACTACTATCCAGGCCAGTCTCTTGTCCTTCCTTCGGGCGGAAGGTACTATGAGAATCCCGCGAAGGCTTCGGGAAACTGTTTCTCCCCTTCCCCAGGCGAGAATGACTGGTACGAGACTGTCAGGCTCAACTACTGCGACTTCCACACCGGCACCTGGGACAAGATGCTTCAGATAGCGCGCTACTGGTGCCTGAAGGGTGTCGACGGTTTCAGGTGCGACATGGTGGAGATGGTTCCGTGGCAATTCATGAAATGGCTTATAAGTAAGATCAAGGATGAGTTCCCGGAGGTCATATTCATCGCCGAGGTCTACCGGAAAGACCTGTACAGGATGTACATAGAGGAGGTGGGATTCGACTTCCTGTATGACAAAACTGGACTTTATGACACGCTACGGTCGGTTGTCGTTGATGGCTCCACGGCCAGGGGAATCACATGGAACTGGCAGTCGCTTGGAGATCTCCAGCCCCGGATGCTTAACTTCCTGGAGAATCACGATGAGCGGCGGTTCGCGTCGGATTTCTTCGGCGGGGATCCCTTGCGGGCGGCCTCTTCCCTGTGTGTGGGGCTGATGCTGAATGACTCGGCCTATATGCTTTATTCCGGGCAGGAAGTCGGTGAGAGGGGCATGGATGCCGAGGGTTTCAGCGGCCTGGACGGCAGGACGACCATCTTCGACTGGTGGAGTGCGGGATCATCGCGCCGGCTGTATCAGCACATCCACGACTGCGAGGGGTTGACAGACCGGGAGATAGACACGCTGCGCCTTTACAGGGAGACCCTCGCGCTCGCTTCCGACCCCCGTATGGCCGGAGGAAAGACCTACGACTTGTGCTACTGCAACAACGGATCCGCCGGGTTTGATCCCGACCGGTGTTTCGCCTTCCTGCGCGGAGGCGCGGACGGCGTGTCCCTTCTCGTGTGCGACTTTTCCGGGACCGACAGCATTGTCTCTGTGAGGATTCCCCAGGAAGCCTTCGGATTCTTTGGCGTTAACAAAACGGAGACACTCGAGGTGAGCGTCTCCGTGAAAGCGTACGGGTATTCGGTATTACCAGTTTAGGATCTTCTTGAAGTCATACTCCTCGGGGTTGGCCACGAGAGCCTTGGCGGCCTCGTAATCGTCGGGAGTGATATAGTGGCAGATATTCCCGTAGTAATTTCTGGCCAGGCCGCCTTCGAGGTTGACCCTGCGGGGAGGAATCTTGCCTTCCTCGTTCTGAAGGTCCTTCAGGTAGAGGGGCTTCGGGTCTCCGTCCTTGTCGACATAGACCATGCAGCCTGTCTCTCCCTTCTTGTAGAGCTCATACACTCCCATAGCTAGCTCGGTGCAGTACGAGAGATCGTACGCGACAGGATCCTGGCAACGCACATCGTAGCCGATCTCGACGGGACGGGTCTTGAGTTTGAGGCCTATCTTCTTGAACTCCTTCTCGAGGATGTCGTTGAAGAGGACGGCCTTGCTGATCTTGCCGAGCTCGGGATGGCCGTGCTCGTCGTAGGTCATGGTCACGCCGGCGTTCTTGATCTCCTGGGGATCAAGGTCGTGGAACACGCCTTCAGCGACCACCACGGTACCGTAGCGGATGCCGAGGAGTTTCCTCTTGATGATGGTGGAGACAGCGAGCCTGACTATCTTGTCGAGGCTGATCGCTGTCTTGTTGAACATCTCGGGGATGATGGTCATGGAGCAATGTGTGGCCTCGCCGATCCCGAGGGCGAGGTGTCCGGCCGAACGGCCCATGGCGGAGATACGAAGCCAGGTGCCGGATGTACGCGCGGCCTCATAGACGGTGCGGGCGATGCGCGCTCCCTCGTCTTTCGCTGAGTTGAACCCGAAGGTCGGGGCATTGTCCGGAAGAGGAAGGTCATTGTCTATAGTCTTGGGAACGTGGATGTTGTGGATCGGGTAATTCTTCGCCTGGAGGAACTTGGCGATCCTGTTGGCGGTGGAGGCGGTGTCGTCGCCGCCCACGGTAACGAGCAGCTTGACGTTGTTGTCCTGGAACAGAGGCAGGTTGAAGTTCTTCTCAAAATCCTCATCGGTAGGCTTTAAACGGCTCATCTGGAGGTAGGATCCTCCCCTGTTGAAATAAGCGTCAGCCTTGAAGAAGTCGATGTCCTCGGTCCGTGGGTTCTTGTTGAAGAGGCCGCTGTAGCCCTCGTGGAGTCCGATAACCCTGTAGCCATTGGAAAGGAATGTCTTGGCGACCGAGAACACGACAGTGTTCATTCCTGGGGCGGGACCGCCGCCGCAGAGGATAATGATTGAATCTTTCATAATATCAATTGATGTTGGATAAATAATCTGTCCGTTGCCGGGGAGACAAATTTAATCCATTTCTGGAAATTATCGGCATTTTTCGTTAAATTTGTATTCTTTAAGGTCACCATCTGAAATGGATAGAAACCAGGCGGAAAAGAGAGTTCTCGAATTGAGGGAGACCCTTTGGGTCAACAGCAGGAGGTACTATGTCGATAACGCTCCCACGATGAGCGATTTCGAGTATGACCACCTGATGCGTGAGCTGGAGGATCTGGAGGACGCTTTCCCCGATCTCAAGACCCCAGACTCCCCTACCCAGAGGGTTGGAAGCGATCTTGAGAAAGGGTTCGCCCAATACCCTCATAAGTATCCTATGCTCTCTCTGGGAAACACCTACAACATCGGTGAGATCGAGGACTTTGTCAAAAGGGCCGGAAAAGAGCTTGGCGAGGTAGGCTTCACATATTCTTGCGAGTTGAAATTCGACGGTACCGCCATCTGCCTGACTTATAGGCGCGGGAAGCTTTTCAGGGCCCTGACCAGAGGTGACGGGGTGGTCGGTGATGACGTGACGGCGAATGTCAGGATGATCCGGAATGTCCCGCTTTCCTTGGAAGGAACCGGATGGCCGGATGAGTTCGAGATCCGTGGCGAGATCCTCATGCCTTACGAGTCCTTCGAGCGACTGAACCGTGAGCGTTTGGAAAATGAGGACCAGCCTTTCGCCAACCCCAGGAACGCCGCGTCCGGTTCCTTGAAGCTTCAGGATCCGAAGGAGGTCGCGAAGCGCGGACTGATTTGCACTCTATACCATATCCCGGCCCAGAGCGTAGCCTTCGCCACCCATTCCGAGGCACTTGACGCCGCCGCCTCCTGGGGTCTTCCGGTCTCCGGGGAACGTCGGGAGGTGCGGGGGATCGATGAGATTGAGGATTATATTTCCTACTGGGACAAGCAGCGTCGTTTTCTCCCTTTCGCCACGGACGGGATAGTGATCAAGATAAACGAGCTCGACTACCAGAATACCCTCGGGTACACGGCCAAGTCTCCGAGATGGGCGGTGGCTTTCAAGTTCCAGGCTGAGGAGGCCCTCACTAAACTTGTCTCCATCGATTACCAGGTCGGCAGGACTGGAGCCGTTACCCCAGTGGCCAACCTTTCCCCTGTCCAGCTGGCCGGAACCGTGGTGAAAAGGGCCACGCTGAACAACGAGGATTTCATATCCCAGCTCGATATCCGGGTCGGAGACTGGGTTAAGGTGATAAAAGGCGGGGAGATTATCCCGAAGATCATTGATGTGGACACTTCCCGCCGTCCGGCGGATGCGGTCAAGCCTTCGTTCCCGGCTGTGTGTCCGGACTGCGGCACTCCCCTTGTCAAAGACGACAACGAGGCCAGGTGGTTCTGCCCCAACACTGATGGATGCCCCACGCAGATCAAAGGTAAGCTTGAGCATTTCCTCGGCAGGAAGGCTATGAATATTTTGGCGGGAGAGGCCACTGTGGAGCAAATGTACAACCTTGGACTGGTCAGGACTCCCGCTGATTTTTACTCCCTCGGCAAGAGGCAGTTGCTCACCTTGGAGGGCTGGAAGGATAAGAGTGCCGAGCGTTTCATGTCGAGCCTCGCTGACTCAAAGGGCGTTCCTTTTGAGCGGGTCCTTTTCGCTCTCGGGATACGTTATGTGGGTGAGACTACCGCCAA
>JAFVED010000058.1 GCA_017478125.1 Bacteroidales bacterium
CTCACCTCGACCGATCCCGAGGATGTCAAGACCGCCATAGACCAGTGCGTCGAGACCGGCTACGAGATGATAATCCTGAGTTTCGGCTCGGGGCTCGACATGGAGGACGAATCTCCAGAGAACATAGCCAAGTTCAAGGAATATGTTGACCTGGCACACTCGAAAGGGATTGAGATCGGAGGATATTCCCTTCTCGCCAGCCGCTGGATCAGCGACGATGTGGACATCATCAACCCCACGACCGGCAAGCGCGGAGGAATGACATTCGGCAGCTCACCCTGCCTTTCCAGCGAGTGGGGCCATGAATATTTCCGCAAGATCCAATCCCTCTTCGAGAAGACCGGAATGGATGTGTTCGAGCACGACGGATCATATTCAGGAGACCCTTGCGCCTCAACCTCCCACGCCTTCCACAAGGGCCTGGAGGACTCCCAATGGACCCAGCGAAAGATGCTGGAGGATCTGTACAAATGGATGAGAGCCACTGGGATATACATGAATGTCCCGGACATGGGGACGATGCTCATCGGCTCCAGCAAATGCGGTGTCGGTTACCGTGAGGTCAACTGGTCGCTTCCGAGAGACAGGCAGATAATCCTGGGACGGCAGAACATCTTCGACGGCACATGGAAGAGAAACCCGGGCGACGGCTGGACATTCACTCCCCTCGTGCAGTACCACGGAGGTGGCGCTGCGGCGACTTTGGAGCCTCTTGACGAGCATCTGGACGCTTACAAGGCCCACATGATCCAAAACTACGGCTCAGGAGTCCAGTCTTGCTACAGGGGTTTCCGCCTTTACGACACAGACAGGACCAAAGAAGCGGTCAAAGAGATAATCGCCTGGTACAAAGAGCATCGGGACATCCTCAACAGCGACATCATCCACCTTCGCCGTCCTGACGGAAGGGATTGGGACGGAATCATGCATGTCAATCCCGACCTTGAAGAGAAAGGATTCGCGATGCTGTACAACCCGACTGGAGAGGAGATAACCCGTGAGATCACCCTTCCCCTCTACTACACTGGCCTGACAGGCAAAGCCTCTGTCAGCGAGCAGGGTGGCAAACCTCGGAGATTCAAACTCGACCGCAATTACAACATAACCCTGACTGTCACCATCCCGGCCAATGGTTACAAGTGGCTTATCATTAAATAGTCATGAATCGCCTTTTAATCTTTCTGATAGCGGTCCTAGCGGTTCAGCCACAGGCTAAAGCCCAGTCAATATTCCTTGAGGCCGAGGGCTTCGCTGACATAGGCGGATGGACGAATGACAACCAGAGCATGACGCGGATGGGGTCGCCCTATCTGATCGCCCACGGGCTCGGGCGCCCTGTCGCTGATGCCGAGACAGACTTCGAGGCACCGGAGGCCGGAGAGTACCGACTTTGGGTACGCACCAGGGACTGGACCAGGACATGGGGCAGGACCGAGAGTCCTGGACGCTTCCAGATGATCATCAACGGGAAGCCCTCGGAAGAGACATTCGGCACAAAGACCGAGGAGTGGGCGTGGCAGGACGGTGGCTCAGTCATCCTGAATAAGGGTGAGAACAAGATCGCGCTCCACGACCTGACCGGGTTCGACGGAAGGTGCGATGCCATATTCATGACCAAGGACTTTGAATCAGACGCACCGGAGCCGACGGCCGATTTCAGGCGTAAGGCGCTGGGGATCAAGGCCTCGGCCCTTCGACTCCGCTCAGGGACCGGTCTGTATCGCTCAGGGACCGGGAAGAAGATAGGGAAATTTGATTTCGTGGTGGTCGGGGGCGGAATAGCCGGGATCTGCGCCGCGATCACGGCGGCCCGTCTGGGCTGCACCGTGGCCCTCATCCAGAACCGTCCCGTGCTGGGAGGCAACAACTCCTCCGAGATCAGGGTCGGCCTCTCCGGCCTAATCTATAAGGAACCATACCCACAACTGGGGCGCCTTATGGACGAGATCGGCGGGATTGGCTACTGGACAAATGTCGAAGCCCAGCAAAACCCTGACTCCCCGAGAAGCAAGCACATCCTCGAAGTTCTGGAAAAGCATCCTGAAAAACATATCCACAACGCCGGACCGGCTTCGAACTACGAAGACGGCAAAAAACTGGAAACTGCTCTGAATGAGCCAAATATCACTCTTCTCCTGAACAAGCAGGCCATCTCTGCCAAGACCCGCGGAGGAAAGATCCGCTCGATTGTGGCAAAGGACATATTCACGAGCGAGGAGATTATTATCAAGGGACGCTTGTTCGCCGACTGCACCGGTGACGCCAACCTGGGTTTCATGGCCGGGGCCGACTACCGGATGGGCCGTGAGAGCAGGGCCGAGACCGGTGAGACGCAAGCCCCGGAAAAGGCTGACTCCCTCACCATGGGCACTTCGGTGCAGTGGTTCGCGTCTGAGACCGGCCCAACCACATTCCCGGACTGTCCTTGGGCAATCCAGTTCAGCGATTCTACCTGCATCCCGACAGTCCACGGAGAATGGGACTGGGAGACCGGCCTCGGAAGGGACCAGGTTGAAGAGATCGAGCGTATCAGGGACCATGGCCTGCGGGCCGTCTATGGCAACTGGGCGTACCTCAAGAACAGTCCCAAATACAGGAAACAATTTGAGGATAAGCGGCTTGAATGGGTCGCAGCGATCGGGGGCAAGCGGGAGTCCCGCCGCCTGATGGGCGATGTGATCCTCAAAGAGCAGGACTTCACGGAGAATGTCCAGTACGACGACGCCAGTTTCACGGCGACCTGGGGAATGGATCTCCACTACCCGAAGCCTGAGCCTGGGATGGAGGCTGAGGAACCGTTCAGGGCTACCAGCGTCACCAAGCGCCATAAAGACTACGCCATTCCTTACAGGTGCCTGTATTCCAGGAATATAGACAACCTTCTGATGGCAGGACGCGATATCTCCGTGACCCACGCTGCCCTCGGCACGATCAGGGTCATGCGCACCGGAGGGATGATGGGTGAGGTCATCGGCATGGCCGCCTCGATCTGCAAGGATCACAGGTGCTCTCCCAGAGCGGTGTAGCAGAAGCATCTTCCTGAACTCAAGGCTCTTATGACTGCTGGTGTGCCTTTCGCCAACATCGTCAAGCCAAACAAGGTCCAGCAAGATTGGGCTGAGGCGGAGATCGGAGTGCTGCTCCACCTCGACATGCCGGTGTTCCATCCTGAATATAACCACAGGGAATATGGCACCCATCCGGATCCGGCCACGTTCAATCCTACCGAACTCAACACGGACCAATGGCTCGAGACAGCCGCCAAACTGGGTGCGAAATATGCCGTCCTCACAGCCAAACACGGCAGCGGTTTCACCCTTTGGCCGACTTCCACACACGATTACAACATCAGCAGGTCCCCTTGGAAAGACGGGAAAGGAGACATCGTCAAGGACTTTGTCAACTCATGCCATAAATACGGCATCAAGCCTGGAATATATGCCAATATGGCCACCAACGGGTATCTATGGGTGGATAATCCCGGACTGGTGCAGCCCGGATCGCCTATCACCCAGAAGCAATATAGCGACATCATCATGAGGCAACTGACCGAGCTCTGGGGCAATTACGGGCCATTGTTCGAGGTCTGGTTTGACGGGGGTATCCTATCTCCCGCCCAAGGAGGAGCGGATGTGCTGTCCCTTATAAAGAAACTGCAGCCCGAGGCGATCGCCTTCCAGGGCCCATACGGTTATGACAACCTGATCCGCTGGGTCGGCAATGAAGTCGGAACGGCTCCTGACCCTTGCTGGGCAACGGCTGACTCCACGACCAACTCCGACGGAGTAACGGTCGTGACCGGTCTTTACGGTCGGCCGGACGCCCCGTTCTGGTGCCCGGGAGAATCCGATTTCACCCTCAGGAAGCAGAGTGCCTTCGGTGGTGGCTGGATGTGGCACGAGGGACAGGACGACATGTTGTATTCCAGTGAAGAACTGATGGATAAATACGAGACCAGCGTCGGGCGCAACACAAACATGCTCCTGGGACTTGTGATTGACAACAGGGGCCTGATTCCTGACGCTGATGTCAAACAAGCTGAGAAATATGGCGAGGCGATTCGCCAGCGCTACGGAACTCCTTGTGCCGAGACCTCCGGCAAAGGCTCTCAGTTAGAGTTGAACCTCAAGACACCCACTGTGGTGGACAGGGTAATCATTCAGGAGGAAATCGCTGAAGGTGAGAGGGTTCTGACCTGGCATCTGGAAGGAGTCCTCACCGATGGATCAATAGTCAAGTTGTGCGACGGCACAAACATCGGCCACAAGCGTATCGCTCGTTTCGACCCAGTCGAAGTCTCTTCCTTGCGATTTGTCATAGACAGTTTCAAGGCAGAGCCCGTCATCCGCCGCCTCGCCGTATTTCGTAAATAGCTGATCCCCATTAAGTTATAAAAAACGCGTAGCCAAATAAGCTACGCGTTTTTTATAAAGTACTATTAATCAATTACTTCTAAATCGATTCTATTTAGACACAGGGCGGATATCGATGCCGAGCTCGTCGAGCTGGACCTGATC
>JAFVED010000059.1 GCA_017478125.1 Bacteroidales bacterium
GTCTCCTGACGGAGGGGCGGGGGAGAAGCGCCTGAAATCGATCAGGTCAAACGCCTCCTCAAGGAGGAGATCCTCGCCGTCCGGAAGCCCTATCCCCCAGTTATGGATATTCAAGGTGAGCTCAGAGCACTCCCCGATCTCCACGATGGTAAGTCCGGGACCGGCCGCGTACACTGTTCCCGGCCTGATAGGAATCAGGTCGCCGACTCGCGGACGCGTCTGGTTGAGGATATCCTTGAGAGTGCTATCCTGGCACCTGCGGTAAAAGTCGCCGGCATCCACATCCCGTTTCAGGCCGAGAAATAAGGCGGCCTCCGGGGAGGCTTCCCGGACATACCAGAGAGCAGTCTTCCCGAGGGAGTCATAACGTTCCGCGGCGATCTCGTCAGGGACATTCACCTGCAGGGGCTGCCATCCTGTGGTCTTTATGACCTTCACCATCAGGGGGAACTGGAGGCCATAGTACTCGAAGGAATCGTCCCCTACCACCCTTTCCAGGTAAGTTCCCATCAGCTCGCTCAGAGAGTTGCCTCCGAACCAGCCTTCGGAGACCATGGAGTCGACGGAGCCGAGATCGGCGATCTGGTAGCTGACCTCTCCCAAGGGCTCCTGGACACTGTCCTCAAGGAATCTTATCGGATATAATTTTTTCTCTTTCTCATTCATGTCTGTCAATATGTGTCTCAAATATACAAAAAGTCATTCAACTTCATCGGAAGGGACGTACCAAAGTGCCGTGATGACATTATTGTAGCCCAGACTCCGGTAGATGGAGGCGTATCTCGCCACCTGGGAGCGGTATCTTGGGTTTTTCTGCCCGAACTTATAGTCGATGATAGTCACCATGCCGTCTTTGATCACCACCCTGTCGGGCCTCCACTCCCGTCCGTCGGAATCTATCAGGGATGTCTCGTTAAGGATATCGGCCCCGTATTCGGGAAACCACGCCGGATGGGAGGCGATCCTGTCGGAAAGCAAGGCCTCGACCTCTTTCTCTTTTGACCCTTCGAGGTCTCCCGCGATGACGGCCTGGTGTACAGAGCCCCTCAAGTCAGACGGGACCCGTACTCTTGACAGGATGTCGTGTAGGACGGTGCCGTTCTGTCTTGCCGCTGCCGCCGCGGCTCCTTCCCCGGTGAAAAAGTCCAGCGCCTCGGGAGAAACCCTGAGGCGTCCTCTGTAGCCGTCCTCGCATGAGGATGTCTGGGGATTGAGAGGGAATGATGGGTATCCTGTGGTCCTGGAGTTGATGAGTGACTCTTTCCTGTCCATCCCTGAGAAATCGTACATCTCTCCCTTGCGGAATGTCACAGGGCAGCCCGAATCGCCGACCTCCCGCGAGAAACCGGACATAAGATCTTGGCCGTCAAGATATTCCTTGAGGATCCCCGACATGGTGCTCTCCGGGGAACATCCGATGTCGGAGATGATTGTCATTCCTTTCGAGGCTCTGGTGAGGGCCACGTAGTAGAGGTTGATGTTGTCAATGTATTGGAAGAGGCGTTCTTTTTGATAACTCTCCTCAAAGAGGGTCCCGACACTTGTGGAGGACAGCATCACGTCGAAAGCGGCTTTTCCCATCTTCTCCAAAGGCGTTCCATCCACCTCCGGGACCGTCCATGAATAGCCTTGCCTGTACAGGCCGACGTTCTCTGAATATGGCAGGATCACGTATGGGAACTCCAGGCCTTTGGACTTGTGTATGGTCATCACCCGCACAGCCCTGGTGTCGGCCGGAGAGCTGATCTTAGGATCATCGCCTTGCTCCCAGGTCTTGATTAACGAGTCCAGGGAGTTGCCGTTCGTGGCCACATGGTCTTGTACATAGTCCATGAAAGCCTGGATGTACAGGGTCTCTTTGTCTGGAGACTCTCGCGCGTCACCTTTCTTGAGGATCCTGATCAACCTCTCGCACAGGTCGGTAAGCGAGTGGTAAGAGAGTCCTTCCGGGTCAAAACCGGTCTCTTTGGCGAGGAAGGATCCGATGGTGTCCTCGGGGTTCCTTACAGTGGCCAGGAGCGAGACAAGTTTCCTGACGGCCGGGGATGATTTCAGGCGGAGGGAATCATCGGAGATGACATCCAATCCGTTCTCCATAAGAAAAGAAGCGACTTTGGATCCCTCCGTGTTGTTCCTGACAAGAACAGTGATGTCTCCGGGGAGGGCTCCCGCCCCCAAGACTCTGTTGATTGTCTGGAGGATGTGCTGTTCCTGGTCCTCTTTGGCGCAGAATATCGCCTCGACAAGCCCCTCTGCCTTGTCCTTGGACATCGCTATCTGGTTGTCGAACGCGCCGTCTTCCCTCTGGCCGTAAATCTCGGATATGGAAAGTCCTCCGTCGCTGATCCCGTATTTGGTGTCGAGGCGTCCGGCGGCATAGGAGAAAAAGTCGTTGATGAAGCCGACAATGCCCCGCAGGCTTCTCCAGTTGCCGTCCAGGCTTTCCCGCGCGGCTCCAGGGAACTGCTCAGCCACGTCTTTTGCCATCAGTTTCCAGTCGGATCCTCTCCAGCGGTATATGCTCTGCTTGACGTCTCCTACAAGAAGGTTCTCAAAACCTTGGGAGTCGCTGTTGGCGATAAGGGGCCTGAAATTGTCCCATTGTACCCTGGATGTGTCCTGGAACTCATCGAGGAGGAAATGCTCGAAACGTGTCCCGAGTTTCTCGTAGATGAAAGGGGCGTCGGCTCCGTCGATAATGTTTTTCAGGAGTACATTCGAGTCGTCAATCCCCAGCACGTTCTTCTCTTTCAGAAGGTTCTGGAACTCAGTGCGCAGTTCCGAGGCTATACCGAGCCCGCCTATCCGTTTTATAAGTATCCTTGCTGTCTTGTATGTCCTTGAGCCGCTGTCGTATATGGACAAGAGCCTGGCGACTGGGGCGGAAAGCTCTCTCTCCAGCGCGGCATATCGGGGTCGCTCGTTTTTCCTGAACCATGCGTTGAAGTCGGAGGCCTGTGTCCTGAATGCCGCGGTCAGCTCTGGAGCCTCCGTGCCCGTCCCCATGGAGGTGATTTTATCCAGAACTTTGCCCAAGAATCCTCTTGACGTGTCGTGAGGCGATAAACCATTGTCAGAGAATGCCTTCTGGATAGCGTCGGCGGCGTCTTTCAGGTCTTTCTCATAGCTGGCGGTCACGCTTCTCAACAATTTCCTCATGGAAGTCAGGCTCTCTTTGGAGTAGGTTTTCTCCTCGTCGATCCCATTTTCCTCGATAACCGCCCTGAGCTCATCTGACTTCAATCGGGCCGCGGCCTCATTCAGGCTCTTTTCAAGGTTCGGTCTGCTGCCTTTCTCAAGCTGCTCCATCATGTTGTCACTCAGCCATTTGAGCAGGGAATGGTCGTCCTCGGTCAGGGAATCGAGTATCCTGTCGACAGTCTCGGCGACAAGAGACTTGCTGTCTATCTCGACTTGGTAGGACGCGAACTGTCCGATCTCCCTGGAGAAGGCCTTTAGGGTCTGCTGGAAAAACCGGTCTATCGTGCTCACTGAGAACGCGCTGTAGTCGTGGAGGATGCGGAGCAGAATCCCTCCTGCCTTTTTCTTGAGAGCCTCTCCCGACGGGAAAAGCGAAGGGACGAAATCCCCTTTGTAGGAGGAACTGTCAGGATCGGTGGCCAGAAGATGCAACTCTTTGAGTATACGGCTTTTCATCTCCTCGGTGGCCTTGTTTGTGAAGGTGACCGCCAGGATGTGCCTGTAGGCTGAGGGGTCACTGTCGGCCAGCAGAAGCCTTATGTATGTCTTGGCCAGGTTATATGTCTTGCCGGATCCGGCTGAAGCTCTGAGTATCTTTATCATGGCCCTACCTCCCGCATATCATTTTGAGATCACACCAGGAACATGTGTTCTCATCGTCGGTCCTCCGCCAAGGAACCGAGGTGTCAACGAGTTCCGCCAGGACCTTGTGGAGCCTTTCCATGACTTCCTCGTTGAATTTGTCACACATCGGCACGTTTCTTACCCCCTCCTTGAATAACGCGGCGGGCTGGTAGATCGAGTTCACGAAGGCGAAGCCCCTCGTGGCCGGATCTTTCCTGACGAGAATGTCGTACAGGAATATCTGGAACGCGATCTTCGGCCTGTCAGCATTCTTGTCCCCAAACAACTTCTCAGCGGTCGGCACGGCGCTGTCGTCGTTGATGTTGATCTCCCTGGCCTCGACTTTGCCGGTCTTGTAGTCCACTATCCTCAACTCACCGGGAAGGAAACTGTCCATTCTGTCCACATACCCCACGAACTTGAAGCCGTCTATCTCACCTGTATACTTCTTCTCCAGCCCGACGATCCTGAATGAGTCCACGCCAAGTTTTTCCATCAGTTCCTTGTCCCTTTCCAGGGTCTTGAGGACATACTGGAGGAGGATATTTTCCAGTACCAGGTTTCTCCCTACCACCTCAAGCGAGCGTAACTGCTTCATGATAAGGCTTCTGATCCTGTTTTTTATGTCTTCCCCCCGTTTGAGCCAGGAGGATATGTATTCTTTCGTGACCGTCTTCAGAGCGCCCGGAAAGGCCGCGTTCTTATCGCGGTCTCCCAGGTCATAGGACGGATCCATGGCGCCTTCTCCCATATAGAGAGCCTGCATAGTGGAATGGTAGATGTCCACGAGCATCCCGGCGTCAAGGTCCTCGGCCACCTGGGTTACCTCCTTGAGCCCCTCATCTTTAGAGAAATAGAATTTGGCGGGA
>JAFVED010000006.1 GCA_017478125.1 Bacteroidales bacterium
AGAGCTCCCAGAACCGGTTCACACAACCAATATGAAACGTAATATACGCTATTGGCCCCCCCCATGTCACGGCCTCCCGGTCAGAGCGGTCCTTCGCCCGCTGGAATTTATAGCGCGCGATAGCGCCCCACTCTCCTCCTGCCGCCCTCAGCGAATAATCGGCTGAGAGATCCGCCCCGAGGACGGCCACCTTCCCAAGGTTGTACATCGACCAGCGGAACTGATTGGAAGTCGGAACGGCTATTATCTTGTTCATCAACTGATTCCGATAGATTTCCGTCCTAACCGCAAGGTTATGTCCACCCGCTTTCAGAGCCACCCAGTCAGAGCCGAGGTCAAACTGGACGGCATCCTCCGGATCCAAGGTTTTGGAGCCGGTGACTGTGTAGTAAAGGTCGTTGAACGTGGGCATCCTGTAAGAGCGCTTGGCGAAACCATTGACAGTGAACCTGTCGCTGACTCTCCACCGTCCGACCAAGGATGGCATCACCACATCCCGCCTGGCTCTCTCGCGCCCTGAGCCTGAGAGGAAGGTGTCCGTGACTCTGAGATAGAGCATCGTGGCCGAGACCTCGAGAGGCCCCGAGCCGAACCTGGCTGAAGCACCGGTCCAGGAAGACAATCTGCCCGGATAGGCAAATCCCCGGAGGTCAGCGTCAAGATAGTCATACTGGAAGTCCTGAGCCAGATTAACTTTGAGAAAGGAGCTCACTCTCGCCATCAGCGAGGCGCTCAGATATGCCGAGTGGCCGCGGTAGTTGTAACTGGCCGGAGAGCCCTCTGGCAGGGATTCCGGGAAGTCGGTGTATTCCAGATGATTGAACGACACTTTCGCCCTTCCGGCCACTGACCACACATTTCCCATGGATCTCTGATAATGTCCTTGCAGGAAAGCGTCCCTGTCGGTCTGGCGGTCGAGACTCAGAGGATAAGCACCGGCTTTCTTATAGACCGGTCCGGGAAGCCCCCGTCCCGACCCGTAAAAATAAGCTTTGACATTCCAGGACGCGTCCCCGCCCGCGGGACTGAACAACATGGCCTCCGCCCTGACACTCGCGAGATCACAATTGACCCTGGTCATGGTCGTGTCGTACCCGGCGACCGTCCCGTCAGGGTACTGCCGAAAATCCTTGACATGAAAACGATACTCCCCTTTCGAGGACACCGCGTCGGTGGAGAGCCGGACAGATGTCCCGGACCTGAGAAGGTGCTCCCAAGTCAGGCTTGGGGCGGCTGTCAAGAAAGAGCCTCCTCCAAGACCGGCCTTGAGATTGTCTCTCTTGTCGTCCCTGAACACATGCCCGTCGCTCTCCAGGTACAGGGCGCTCGCCGATGAATATTCCTTGGCGCTTTGGAGCGGGGAGACTTTCTGGCCGGAGAACAGGGTGACGGAGGCGAGTCCGTCAAGACCCAGGCGCCCCAGATCCACCTGCATGTTCTGGGCGTTGTCAATCTGGATCCCATCTACATAGACACCGGTATGCTCGCTACCCAAGCTCCTGACATTCACGGTCTTGAGGCCACCGACCCCTCCGTAGTCCCTGATCTGGACCCCGGTAAACCGCCTGACGGCCTCGGACAGGCCGCTAACCGATTGGAGCCGCTCAGCACTGATCCTTTGCGGCACAACCAGACTCCCGGCCGCCGAGCTGACAACCGATGCCCTCAGGGTGTCCGGGTGGGCCACGGTGTCATCCTGAACGTGGCGAAGGACTTCCGCCCTACCCGGCTGCTGGGCGGCCATGACGGCGCCCAGCAGCCCGAACGCCACCGAGGCCAGTACTCTCATCTTGTATTTAGTAAAGGGTCATGTGGGCAGGTAGCATCCCGGCCACGGCGGACCACTTGAGAGTCAAGTCCCCGGTGAAGCACCAGACCTTCCCCGGTCCGGTGTAATCGGCGTCGGCGATATAGATGTCACCGTTGTCAGGATTGACACATATCCCGTAAGGGTTCCCGACCCTGGAAGCGTCTGTCCCGGAAAGAGCCTTTGAGAAAACGGAGCCGTCTTTCACAGACACTATATAGAGAGTGTTCGAATAGCCTCCGGAAAGCTCCCCGGCGTTCCCGATCGCATAGATATTACCACCCACGCTACCAGTCATGCAGCTGACATGCACATCTTCGACCTGAGCGCTGGAAGTCCCACTGATCTTGTACAGTCCCATTGGCTCAGACATGCTCTGGATCCAGTTCCCGTCGGCATCCTGGCTCCAGTCGCTCTCGCCATAACTTGAGACATACACTGTTCCCTGCCCGTCCGACGCCATGTAATGGAGGTTGGAAGCAGTTGAGACTGAACCTGTAACCTTGAAAGACGACAGATCGATCACACTCACGGTGTTCTCATGGACATAGTTGTAGCCTCCGCTGTTGGCGACATATAGTTTCCCTCCAGCGACAGCCACGCCCTCCGGCTGGCAGCCGACCTCGACCTCACCATCGACCTTGTAGGAAGACAGCGAGATCCTGTAGACCTTCCCTTTGACCTCATCTCCGCCGTAAATGGCTCCGGCATAGGAGCTCACATAAGCATGAGACTGGTCGAAAGCGATAAAACGGGGATCCGGCACCGGGACAGAGGCTATCAAAGTCTCGTCGCGAGCGTCGAGCACATGGACATATCCCGACCCGTTCATCACGAGCCAGATTTTACCGTCGTTGAGAGCCAGGTCGTTACCTGTGTCCCCAAGACCTTGAACCACAGCAGGATTCATGGATCCGAAAGCATCGGACACATAATTTCCGTCAGAGAACCTGAAGAAATCAAGAGTTGAGTTGTTCTTCTGGAAATTCCCTTCGTTGAGTACGAAAAGCTTCGAGAAGACACTCTTCTTTTCACCTACTGCGACATTGACACCCGCAAGATCCGCGTCCTTGGAGGTGGTTTCATCTTTTTGGCAGCCGGCCGCCAAGGCCATGGCCACCGCGCTGAAAACCAGCAGTGCACTTTTTCTCATATTTGAAAGAACTAAAAAATCTCCGGCAAAGATAAGACTTAGCCGGAGATTATCAAACTATCTTACCGCGAAACTACTCGGCGGAAGGGGTCGTAGTGTCAGGGGTCCGCGGCACCTGAGGGCCTTGGTCCTTGCCCTTTCCCGCGAAGAAAACCAACGCGCCGACGCCAATCGCCAACAACAGGATGCCAAGCACCGGCCTGTAATAGACCCAGGCGAGGGCTATCACTATGAAAGTCCATGCGAACGCAACCACATTGAGGACAACGTTCATCGCGAGATTGACGATATTGGCGATGAAAGGTATGACCTTGAGGATGGTCACGAGAATCTCGAAGATTCCCTTCAAGCCACCCGCAATGAGGAAGAACCCGAGTATACGGAGAATCCAGGTCCACATCTTGTTGGAGGAGCGCTCGGAGGAGAACATCTCGTCCATGCTCTTCACACCCATCGAAAGAGTCTCGAGATTCTTGCCGTTCTTGTCCGTGTGCCTCTGGAAAGTGTCTCCGCTGACCTTGGCCAGCACCGAGACCTCCGCGGGAAGGACCTTGGTGAAGGTGATCCTGACATCTCCAACTTGAGGATTCATGTTGTCAGCACCGATGTAGAGGACATTTTCATTGATGTGTATGTACTTCAGCTCACCTGCCACAGCCTGGACAGCCTTGCTGGTGTCCCTCTTCGCGGTAACCGCCGCCCTGTTCAGTCTCTTGAGGATATCTTCGGAGATATTCAGGTCGACAGGCCTGTCGCCACTGATCGAACTGATGAGTTCTTTCGGGAGACGATAGGCACCGAAGGTGACATTCTCGGCGGTCCATCGGTCAGATCCGGCGTCGCAGAGGACAAAGTTCACTCCCCTGTAGGCCTCGTCCTTGAACTCGGAAGAGTTGATCCTGGTCGAGCTCCAGCCCTCTTTGTAGTCGTAAGTCGTGACAGTCTCCTGCCCGCCGCCGATCTTGTCTTTAGTGGTGGAGGTGGAAGTCTCCCGGACCTGGTAATACTCCACTTTCCTCTCGAGTTTGACAGCATTCTCCTTGATTCCGAAGATGTTGTCGATCAGCACATCGTTGGTGGCTGTCATTCCGGAGGCGTGGACAAGCTTACCGTCGAACTGGGGGTCTACTGTCCTGACGTCAGGCATCTCCACAGCCACTTTCTCAGCCCTGTTGAGCATTTTAGCTGTCTTGACAGCCCTCCCCTCATTCCACCAGAGGAGCACCGTGCCGATAATCAGAAGAAGGAACCCCGAACCGATGCCCTTGAAAGAATTCCCGAGCCTCTGCCCGTAGGAAGTTTTGGTTGTTACTTGTACTGCCATGATGATAAGATATTGAATAGTTTATGACGCGAATATATAAAAAATCAGAATAATTCTCTATTTTCGCGAAAGAGCTGAATCGGTTTACCTTTGCCAATATGAGAAAAACACTCAGACTCATCGCGATAACACTCGCGATGATCGCCTTGAACGGCTGCCTCGCGGGAAAATACATGTGCGATTTCGCCCTCCTGCCGGAGGAACACGGGAATGACATTGAGGGCGACAGGGCGAAAGCGGAGTCGCGCTATCCAGGCATCCTGTCCTGGTATGACAGCCTCCGCGACAAGGGAGTGTTCAGAGACACAACCCTCATCGGAGAGAACGGTTACAGACTCCACGGGGTTTTCGCCTCCGCTTCGGATCCGGAGAAAGCCAACGGTACCGCGATCGTCGTCCACGGCTACACCGACAACCACATCTGTTTCTTGAACCTCGTCAGGATGTACAGGGATGACCTGAACTACAACGTCATGGTCCCTGACCTCCACTACCACGGCTATTCCGAAGGACGCGCTGTGCAGATGGGGTGGTTTGACCGCCTGGATGTCAAGAGGTTCGCCGAGATGGCCCACGACATCTGGGGTGTCAGTTTCATGGTCGTGCACGGAGTCTCGATGGGTGGCGCCACGACGATGATGCTCAGTGGAGAGGAGGATCTCCCCGGCTACATAAGAGCCTTTGTCGACGACTGCGGCTACTCCTCGGTCTGGGACCAGTTCGCCCACAACCTCAAGGATATGTTCCACCTGCCTCCTTTCCCGGTGCTGACAAGCGCCAACATAGTCTGTCGCAAGCGCTACGGCTGGGACTTCAAGGAGGCCTCCTCAGTGAGGCAACTGGCCAAGTGTGAGTTGCCCGTGCTGTTCATCCACGGGGACAAGGACGATTTCGTTCCGACGGCTCATGTCTACAAGAACTACGAGGCAAAGGCCAAAGGGTACAAGGACATCTGGCTCGCCCCGGGATCCGGACACGCCATGGCATATAAAGACCATCCCCAGGAATACACCCAGCGCGTGAGCGCGTTCCTGGAGAAGGCAAAAAATCTATAAGTCCTTTATTACTCGGCCTTTCCGTCGGAACCGAGGACGTTGATGATCTTGTGCTTGTAGAGCTTCTTCATCTCGTCGCGGGCAGGTCCCAAGTACTTCCTGGGGTCGAACTCACCGGGCTTCTCGTCGAAGACCTGGCGGACGGCCGCGGTCATGGCGAGACGGCTGTCGGAGTCGATGTTGATCTTGCATACAGCGCTCTTGCTGGCCTCCCTGAGCTGCTCCTCGGGGATACCGACAGCGTCAGGAAGCTTTCCACCATGGGCGTTGATGATGTCAACATACTCCTGAGGGACGGAAGATGATCCGTGGAGAACGATCGGGAAGCCGGGAAGCTTCGTCTCAATCTCGTGAAGCACGTCGAACGCGAGCGGCGGAGGAACGAGACGACCGGTCTCGGGATCCCTCTCGCACTGCTCGGGCTTGAACTTGTAAGCACCTTGAGATGTGCCGATGGAGATAGCCAGCGAGTCGCAGCCTGTGCGGGTAGCAAAGTCGATGACCTCCTCGGGCTTCGTGTAGTGGCTCACCTCGGAG
>JAFVED010000060.1 GCA_017478125.1 Bacteroidales bacterium
GGTTGAACTCATCCTCCTCGGAAGGGGTGTCCTTAATACAAACCTCCCGGAACCCAACGATAGTGGAGAATATGTCGAGAGTCCTGCCGGAAGCGTCTTTGAGCTCACCCACGAGGGTGTAGCGATGAGGAGCCTCCGCGGACCACGGCTTCGCGTCTGGATATTCCAGCACACCGCTGACGCTCTGGCCAGGGAACTCCGCCACAAGGTCGTTCTCGTCGGAATACAGTTTGTTCTCGTAGAGGCCATAAGAGACGGAGAGGCCTGGCGGGACGTTGCCCTCCTGACCTGCAATCTCGGCATCTACCTTAAGGGAAGTCATTGTGGGCGTGACCTTTATGTCCCGGACAGACACCTGGGGCTTGGCCTCCAATGAGACGCTACGGAATATTCCCGGAAGACGGAACATGTCCTGCGCCTCAAGGTTGGCGGCGTCGGAGAAACGGTAGACCTCCACGGCGAGAGAATTTGGTCCCTGAACCAGATATCCGGTGATGTCGAACTGGGCGAGGTTACGGGAGTTCTTTGAGAATCCGACATATTTCCCGTTGACCCAAAGGTAGAAGAACGAGTCAACCCCGTCGAAATTTATGAATACCCGCTTGCCGTCCCACTCCTCCGGGACCTCGAAGGTCCTGCGGTAGGAACCGACCTCGTCGCGGGTCTTGTAGACCGTCCAGTCCTCGGGAGGAGTCCTCATGACTCCGAGCCTCCAGTCGCCGGGCTTGACCTCTTTCCACCACGGCACATTGACATTGACATAGATCGGAGTGCCGTATTTCTGGCTACCGTCTTTGCCGATCCCGACGATGTTCCAGTTGGAAGGAACATGGATCGTGTCCCAGGACGAGTCATCGTAGTCAGCCTTGAAGAAATCCTCCGGACGGCTGTCAGGATCCGGTGCCCAGTTGAACTTCCAGTCCCCGTCAAGGCTCTTCCAGAGCGAGCTGTTCTCTGGGAGCACCCTCCTGGCGGACTCGATGTCGCCAAACGAGAAGAACCAGGCGTGCGGAAGCTCTTTGTTGAGAGACAATTGTCCGGGGGACTGCCACTCGTCACCCTTAGGAGCGTCACGATGGCCGAAAGTGAATCCGGAGAGAGTGGACGCGGTGATCGGATTACTCCCTTCCCGGGAAAGAAGTGACGTGGCGGCCAGAGCCATGGCCGCCACGACGGCGAAAAGTCTCTTGATACTCATGTCGAAAACGCTTTTCGACAAATATAAGACTTTATCAGCTATTTTTTATACTCAGAGAGCAGTTTGGCAAGATAGTCAATGTCGAAGTACTTGGAGTAGTCCTTTGCCGGAACCGCTTCTTCTTCAGATACTTCCACCTGAGTCATCCTCTCCGTTGAGATAGGGAGGACCGGCACCACGCCCCCATCGATATTCTCTCCGGCGAGAGTGTTGAGCCTCGCCCTGAACGAAGAGATCTGGAAACAGAACCCGTCGGCGGTACACATTGCCTGGATGGCGCAGGATCCTCCACCGGATGTCTCTCCCATCACAGGAATCCCGTTGTCCTTGAGCATCGAGGGGAACAGGTTGCCGCATGAGAATGACATTCCGGAGGTCAGCACGGCGAAATTGAGGTCATAATGGACATCCCTGTCCTTCTCGTCGAACACCCCGTCGAAGTTGCGGTCCACCTCATATTCCACGATGGCTCTCTGGCCTGTCAGGGAATTGTCCTGCGAGATGTAACTTTTGTCCATTATGAGTGAAGTCATAGCCATGACGATGTCGGCCGAGCCGCCTCCATTGGCCGTGATGTCGATAATGAGATTCTTCACCTCGGGATCGGCGTCCGCCTTCTTGAGCGCGTCAAGGAATATCACCATGTCATCGCCGGGAGCGTTCTCTATGGTAGGCATCGGACCTGTGCCGGCATAATAGTCCTTCCAGGCCTTCTCATTGCGGCTATTGAAAGAGTCGAAAACGCAGACCGCCGTGTCGCCCTTCTTGAAATAGGTCACTCCCTGGCCATAAGCCTGCGGACGAAGCTGGGCGACAGCCATGCTGGAGCTCATCATGCTCATCATCGGCGCCACAGCCTCCATAATCAGCCCCTGGAAACTCATGTGCGCCATCTGGGTCCTGGTGTACTCGGCGATGATATCCTTGTATTTCTCCCGGTCATTGCCGACAGCGGAGGAGAATATCTCAGTCGAGGTGTGTCCGTCGAAATAGATCGCCATAAGACCCATCATCCCGGTGAAGTACTCACCCATGGAGGTCGAGAGGAGAAGCTTCTTGATCTCCGGACCGGCCTCCACATCTTCCTCAAGGGTCCTGTCGAGTCCCTTGGCCTTCAGCTGGGCGTTGTACTTGACCCTGCCCGGGTAACCGTAGAAATGGTCCATGGCGAAGCAGAGTTCCTTATAATTGAAATCGGCGAGGGACTCGGAGCGGGTATTCCGCGAGAGAAGCGGTTCGTTATATGTCGAGTCGATCTCGGCGAGACTCACCTCGTTGACGGAAGTGTTGACGACCACCTTCTCCCCGTTGAAACCGGCATGGTGATAGAAGAGGTCCGTGTACATGTCGGCGAGGGTGGCGAAAGGGAAATACACGGAGCCTTTTCCGTCAGCGTGGATGTCAATCCCATACTTGCCCATGTCCAGTGTCGTGGCCACGGACGAGGGAGTGTAGGCGACACTCTTGTAGCGGACGAAGGGCATACCGTCATAATAAACGTTAGCCATGCCGGGCTGCAGTAGGCCCATCTGGTTGGCGAAAGCCTCGAAGTCTTCCGAGACAAACACGTCATTGTTGATGTTGACAACAGCGGACGCGTCAGCGTTGGCCAGGGTATATTCCCCGACACCGGTATGTGTCACGGCCATAATGGAGCCTGGAAGCACAATCGACTGGAAATCAGCGACTGATATGTAAGGCACATCGGGAAGTGAGTCATAAAAGCGGAGAGTGACCTGAGCGTCAGGAATCACCTTGTAAACCACAGGGAAAGTCTTCTCGGTGTAGGATCCGCCGTCTGGCATCTCATCAGCCACCTTGGTCTTGCCAAGACGAGCCTTGGGGCCGCAGGCGGAAAACACCACAGCGGCAACCATGACAGAAATAAACACAAATCTTGTTTTCATAACCATATATTTTTACGGTGTATTAGTTCAGTAATACACCGCAAAGATACTAACAAAAAAGAAAAAAGCAATAGTTTCAGGACTATTCCACCTCAAAAGTCCATTCGTGGTGGATCGGCGAGCCGTCCCCGGCGATTCCGTCCGCGACGGCGCGGAAGCGTCCCTGGTAGCCTGGAGCCCGGAAAGTGATCCGCTCCTGCGCCCCGGCGCCAACCCTCAAAGCAGGATCCCAGTAGAGCACCTGGCGAAGATCCTCACCGTCTCCTTCCGGAGGCGTCCCATAGTAAGCGACAGGGTATGAGACTCCCTTGAAATCCAAGACCCGCACATTGGATGGGAAAGACAGGGCCGTGACATAATTTCTCTTGGTGATGAAATTGGCCACCCCGGAGAAGGAAACCGGGCCGCATGTCACGGCTTGCTGGTACACGTCCACATCCTCAATCAACATGGCGTCAAACTCCAGCAACTTGTCTATGTCGGTGATAACGACTCCATCCATCATCACAAGCAGGTTTCCGACCCTTGTCTTGTAGACGTCAGCGCCATCGATGACCGTTATGCGGATGATGTTCTTCCCTTTCTCCCGATGAAGACTAAGCATGGGGATGATCTCGACCAGCACTTCCTTCACACTCGGGAAGCGGGTGTAGTTATCCAGATGGAAACGCTTGAGGGGAGCGCTCTCCAGAAACAGATCCTCCCTGTGACGCGTCAAAGTGGAGAGTGTGTCCAGCCTCAGGGTCCTCTCTCCCCTTAAGGCGACCTTTCTCGCCACCAGGTCGCTTTGCGAGACCTTGCTCAACTGAAGCTTGGGCATCGGGCCTGAGGAGGGATAAATGAAAGGATTGTCGATCTCGATAGCGCCGCCTTCCCCGTCAAGCCCCGATACCTCACAGACAATATCCCTCTCACCGTAAATGTTGTTTGTCATAAAAGAGACACGCCCGTTGTCAGTCAACCCCACGTACAGATTCGAAGGCGCGCCCGCGGAGGAGAGGGTCGTGAGCGAGTTCCCGGTCATCCTGCCCTTGACATGAGCCGTGATGATCTCCCCATCGTATTCCAGCGGCCTGTCCCCGATGAAATCCGGGTTGGCCGAGGAAGAAAGTGACGCCAAAAAACCACCCACAGAATTATCCTGGGCGGCAGGAATGATATCATCCTC
Source organism: Bacteroidales bacterium (assembly GCA_017478125.1). Taxonomy (GTDB): domain Bacteria; phylum Bacteroidota; class Bacteroidia; order Bacteroidales; family UBA932; genus Cryptobacteroides. Next base: position 4,274 of record JAFVED010000060.1, read on the forward strand.
ATGATAAACAGAGAAAGACATCTCGGCCACCGGCCCATTGTTTCGGATGAACACACCCACATCAGATCCCTTCCTCACTCTCGCTGACGAGCTGAACTCGACAGATCCGCAGGTGGGAGATGAAGTTCTCTGAAGCCTGGAATAGGAGCCCTCGTCAAGAATCTCCACACCGTCTTTAACCCTCGCCGCGGACAATGTGTTGAAAATCGTCAGGATACGGGATCCGGCGATCCAGGGGGTCCCCTCCTCATTGGTGTTGACGGCAGTGTAGGAAACCAGGCGATAAACACCGGTGGGCACAGTTACCGGAATACGGAAACTCCCGGCCCCACGGCCTGCGAGCAGACCCACTTTCGCCTCAGCCACAGTACCTTCCGTGGATATAAGCTCCAAATACGAGACAGCGCTCTGAGAAGACAGCCGACCTTGAGGGTCGACACAAAACAATGAGCACCAGACCACGTCCCCAGCTATATAAACTTCCCTGTCAGTGGACACGTATATCCTCTCGACAGGCATTTCCGCACCCAAAAGCGTGAAAGAGGCGGACAATGTGAGCAATATGGAAAGAACTTTATTCATCTTGCCAGAAATCCGGTTTTTGCTTGGTACCTCCATCGATGACACAATCGATGCAGCGCATAGGGCCCCAGAAAATATCCTGGACATCCTCGCCGTCAATATTAATGACCATAAAATTCACAGGATAATAACCGTTCGAGTAGTAATACATGTAATCAAACTTGCTGGCCGGCACGAAAAGATACCCCTGGGGAGGTTGGGTCGACACATAATAGCGATCATCGATGAACTCCCTCTTGGAAGCCTCCATGGAAGCGGTCACATAACCCATAACACGGACGGACGGATCCGACTCGCAGGACACGTTGCTCGCCATTTCCCCGGGATTCGGAGAGAACAAGGTGCCTGTCCCGTTAGAGATATCATCCAGGTTCTTCATGTAACGGTAGGTCTCTTTAGGCAATGTGACAGCCCTCACGTTGATGGAATATCTCCGGTGGTTCCTCTCGTTGGATCTGGAGAAAGAGTGGATAGGGAACGAGACGACCCTGCCACCATCGTACTCGGAATGATCCAAGATCGTCATTGTCGAGGAAGCGGATCTCCAGCACCAATAGTTGGGATAAGGCTCAGACCTTGGAATTATCTCCCAATTTGAGGTGTCAAGCACATAGCCGCACATATAATCCGAGTGGAACTCCCAAGTCTCATCGAAATAAATGCCAAGATACCCGGTGGACTCATCTCCCCCGCTCATCGTGACAAACACCTCGAGATCATTCCCTATCGCGGAAGGCACAAACTCCACACTCTCGAGCACCGGAGGCGCCAGAGGCTTGATCCAGTCGCTTGAATATGTCCTGCCCTCCACTTCCGCGACCATCCGGTAGCGCCTGTCCCCAGGCGCGGCTTCTGTGGGGATGGTGACTCCCTGACCCGGAGTCGAACCTTCAGAAGCGTTGTACTTCCCGCCACCGTCATCCTCAACCCAGACCACACCCGAGGAGATCGGGCTGGAATCACCGGAGAAAGACCGGACCCTTGAGACCCGGACAGTCGAGGCTCCGCCCGCGATAATTCTTCCCTCGAACACCAAAATATCCTCTGAGGTTCCCTCAAGAGCCGGGTCAAAAGGATAGACACACGAGGTTATCCCTGCCAGAAATATAATGAATATCAATAACTTTCTCATCAGAACAGCAGGTTAAGATTGACATAAGGAACCGGGACGGCGAACACAGACAGCATATGCCCCTCAACTTTTCCTCCGGAGGTCGTGTCGAAGAAAACAGAATATGGGTTCTTGCGGCCTGTCACATTGTACACCCCGAGGGTGAACGTGGCGTGGGCGAAGGCGAGGAGACTGTGGCCAGGGTCGATGTTCAGCGCCACATCAGTACGGAAATAATCCGGAATACGATAGGAGTTGCGCTCGGAATACGCCAGACGCCAGGCATCTCCATAAAGATAAGTGCCGACAGGGATAGTCACCGGCCGACCGGTCGAATAGTCGACATTGACGGAAAGACTGTAGCGGTGGGTGAACGCGTAATTGCCCACCAGCTTGACCTCATGAGGCTTGTCGTAAGGAGCGTTATACCAGTTCCCGAAAGCGATGGTCTCATTCCCCCTGTCCTCCATCTCCCGGAACATCGCGCGGGAATAGCTGTAGGACAGCCACCCGGTCAGATTACCGGTTGTCTTCTTGACCATCAGCTCAAGTCCATACGATCTCGAGAAGACCGGGGCGAGATCCTCGGCAAGATTCTCATTCATGGACAATACCGCTCCCGCCTTGTAGTCAAGATGGTTCGAAGTCCTCTTGTAATAAACCTCAGCCGAAAGGTCTATCCCCGTTGAGAGGTGTGTCCAATACAATCCGGCGGCCCCCTGCCACCCTGTCGTCGGTTTGATGTCCGCGTCGGAGAGTTTCCACGTGTCCATAGGGGAGATCGAGGAGGTGTTGGAAATCAGGTGGATATATTGGCGCATAGTGTTGAATCCTCCCTTGACGGAGAAATTGTCCCGGATGGCGTATTTCCCTGAGAGGCGGAACTCGGGGCCGAGATAGAACGAGTCCGGGCTGAGCGCCGTGAATCCGGAAAGGCGGATTCCTCCCTCGAAGGACAGACGGTCCGTGACAGACCAGTTATCCGAGGCGAAAACTGAGGGCTCCAAGGCATATTCCCGGTCAAGGCTTCTGTAGCGGATAGTCGAGGATGCCCCGTAAGGTCTCTGGATGCCGGGATCAAGGCTGTAACCGATGACATTGGCTCCGTAGTTAAGGGTATGAGCGTCGGAGAGAGGACGCGTCCTGTTCCCCTTCAGGAAAGCCTGCCTGATGTATGTGCTTATATCATAAGCTCCTGTAGGCCAGGAATATACCGCCACCAGATTGTCAAAATGGTCGTAACCCGCGCTGAGATTGAGAGAGCCTCCGTCACGGGACTTGTGCCTGAATGCCAGAGAAGCGTTGTAGTTGGAGTAATTGAAGGTGGTGTCGCCACCGAACGCGAACTTGTCCCTCGCCAGATAACCGGAAAACTGGAGAGTGTTCTCAGCGTCGAAACGGTGGGTCAGACCGATGTTGGCGTCGGAGAAACCGGCCTTGCCTCCGGCGTATTCACTGTCCTTCGGGAGCATTCCAAGGATCCAGTCCGAGTATGTGGTCCTGGCTCCGGCGATCAATGAGGTCTTCCCTTTGCTGAGCGGTCCCTCGATGTGGACGCGGCTGGTCAGGACACCAATTCCGGCGGAGCCTTTCCAATTATTGAAATCCCCGTCCTTGGACTTGACATTGAGGACCGAAGAGACCCTTCCTCCGTATTCCACAGGTATCGAGCTTTTGAACAGCTCGACATTGTCCACCACATCAGGATTGAAAGACGAGAACACCCCGAACATGTGGGTGGGATTGTAGATAGTGCTTCCGTTGAACAGGATAAGGTTCTGGTCGACCGAGCCGCCGCGGACATTGAAACCGGAGGAAGCCTCTCCAACGCTTTTGACTCCCGGAAGGGTCAGTACCGCCTTCAGGACATCCCCCTCGCCAAAAGCCGTGGGTATCTTGCCCAAGGTCTTGGCTCCGATCCTCTCGATACCCATCGAGGTTGTCCTGTGATTCGCCATACTCTCGGCGGAAACCACGGCGCCCTTGAGCATCGTCACCTTCTCGGTCATCACCACGTCGAGGTTTCCGTCAGAGATCACATCGATTTGAAGCTCAAGCTGTTCTTTTGACTCATAACTGAAAACCAGGGTGTTCTCCCCAAGTGGAAGCTGTATCTTGTACCGGCCGGAGGCGTCGGTTCTCGAATATGTCGAAGTCTTGGTGTCGTACACCACGACTCCGATCATCGGATCGCCGGTCTCATATTCAAGGACGATACCGCTGACCGAGCTCTTCCCGGAGTGAGCCCGCGCGGAAGATCCGATCGGATATATCTTATTCTTATATGTGGCCGTGACAGCGTCACCGGCATAATGGACAGTGACCGTGTCTGTTTTTTCCTCATCGAAATAGCCTGACGGCAAGCCTATCCCTGTCCCGGGAAGCGCCGCGGCGGCAAAAGTTCCTGGCACGGAGGCTTCTCCTGCCGGGTGCCAGGCCACATCCAGGGACCCCAGAAGAGGTTCTCCCGCATCCTTCCTCAATCTCTGCCTCAAGTTTCCGCGGGACACCTTGACAACCTTGCCGTTCTCCAAAGCGTAAAACTTCTCGACTTTCTTGAAGAAGGCGAAAACCGACCTGTCGTATTCAGGGTCATAATAGCCTATGACTCCGCCATTATGGTTGACGCTGTCCGAACCGAGAGTCTTCCTGACCTGGCTGAACAGAGGGATCTCCCCGTCCCGGATTACCTCGAAGAATCCTTCCTCCGCCTCGGTGTAACCAAGATAACGTAGGTTAACGAATGTCCTGCCGCCCATGGTGAACCAGGCCACCTGATTCCGGAACACGGCGACAGGTGTGCCTGTTGACTCCCTGGCGACCAGCAGCTGGCCTTGATAAGCGTCAATGTTCAAGAAGACACCCTCGTACAGCTTGCCGTTATAAAAAACAGAGCCTTCACGGAACTCCTTTTCGGACCAATAGAATGTGCCGTTGTACCTGAACGGATAAGACCGTGGCAGGCTGCCGCGGAAAAGAGAGGCCGAATTCTCAGACACTCTTTGGTTTACAAACGCCTGGGCGGCTGCTCTGTGATTGAAGGACAAAGCAATGGCAGACGCCATGAGCACCCGCCACAAAAAAGCCTTGTTGAGATTAATCCTCATAAAAAAGGTTTGTCTAGCCCGCAAAGATATTCATATTTGGCCATATTACACAAAAAAATCGTAATCTTACAATATATTCGCGAAAACGAATATTCCCCAAGATGAATCTGATCAGTCTTTTCAAGAAAATCCTGCCCTATGTGAAGCCTTACCGCTTCCTGGTGGCCATCACTCTGTCCCTGACACTCATAGGTTCCCTTTTGGCTCAGGTCAACGCTGTCGTCCTGGACTGGACAGTCGACTCGATCAACGACCTGATCGGCTCGGTCGACTTCTCCTGGGGCAAAGCGGTTAAGATACTCACGATCGTGAGCGTTGTCCTGCTCGGCAAAGATGTACTCAGGGCCGGGATCACCTTTGCCCAGAGGAACTTCGGAGAGAGGCTCAGGATAAATATATCCCAAAGCCTTTCCCTTGGGGTCGTCGAGAGGATACTCAAGTACAGGATGGCGTTTTTCGCCAGAAGCGAGAACGCTCCCGGTATGCTCCAGGCAAGGATTGACCAAGGCGCGAGCAGCATATCCCGGACCATCCAGAGTTTCTTCATAGACCTGTTGCCGATGATCGTCAGCTCGGTGCTGGCCTTGATCCTGATCTTCGCCGCCAATCTATACGTCGGACTCACCGCCCTGGCGATAGTCCCGATCTATTTCTGGATCACATCAGCCCAGGCCAAGCGTCTCAAAAGTTCCAGAAGGAACATGAGGGGCTTCAACGAGAAGCGCAACGGAAGCATAATGAACATCCTCGAGAGCATGAATGTCATCAAGTCCTTCAACAGGGAAGAAATCGAGATGGGCAAGCAGACCGAGCTCCAGACAGGATTCTATGGCAACCAGATGAAGATCCGCAAAGCGGGATTCGGCTACGACTCCCTCAAGAGTTTCGTCAGCCAGACCGGCACTGTCCTGATCATCATCCTGACCTCATACCTTGTGCTCATAGGCTACCCGGGCATGACCATCGGAAAGATAATGTACCATATAATGCTCTTTGGGAACGTCACCGCCCCGATCAGCCAGCTGCAACGGATATTCGACGATCTCAACGACGCCGTGATCTACGCCGAGGGATATTTCGACATAGTTGACGCTGAGGAGGAAGTGGAACCGACCGGAGGATACCACCCGGAGAAGGTAGCCGGCAACTTTGAGATGAAGGCTGTCGATTTCACCTACCCGAATGGAACCAAGGCTCTGCATGGCATCTCCTTGAAAGTGGAGAGCGGCAAGATCACAGCCCTGGTGGGACTTAGCGGGGCCGGGAAATCCACGATTGTCAATCTCTTGGACAAATTCTACGAGCCGGATTGCGGAAGCGTCACCCTTGACGGGGTGGATCTGAAAGAATGGGACACCAGGTTCCTGCGCGAGAACATCGGTCTCGTGCTGCAGAAAAACCACATCTTCGAAGGGACAGTCGAGGAAAACATCCGATACGGAAAGCCTGAGGCCACGACCGAGGAAGTCCATGAGGCGGCCAGGAAAGCCAGCCTTTACGACCAGATCATAGCCCTGCCGAAGGGTTTTGAGACGGCTGCCACCAATCTCTCCGGAGGCCAGCAGCAAAGAGTCGCCATCGCCAGGATGTTCCTGAAGAATCCGCCGATTATCTTCCTGGACGAGCCCACGGCGTCCCTCGACGCGATAGCCACCGAGCAGATCAAATCAGCCATCGACGAGATCAAGAAAGACCGCACGGTCATCATCATCTCCCACTCTATTTCCCAGATTATCGACAGTGAGATGGTCTACGCCCTCAAGGAGGGCCATCTGGAACAGAGCGGCTCTCCTGACGAGCTGTACAAGCGGGGCGGGGTCTACAAAGACATCATGGACGCGTCCGCGCGCAGCCTCAACATCGAGAAGCTGGCGCAGACGATTTCCTCTAACCCATAGGCATATCCGGCAGGGAATAGCCGTTGTGGTAGGTGTGGCGTATCCACTCCTCAGCAAGGGCCTTGGCCCCGAACTCGGCGTAACGCCGGTCGAAACGCGGGTCTCCGTCGATGATCTTGAAGTCGTCGTAGTTCACGATCTTGATCCTGTCGGATTCGGAGATATTCGTGAATCGCATGGACTCTCCGTCCCATTTCAGCTCACGGTGCAGACCTGTTGGACCAGAGAGACGAACGGCAAGGACACCCATGTCCACCATCTCGGTGAAAGGTCCTGACACCTGGAAGTTGGACGAGGTCTCGACACGGTTCTCGGGAGATTCCTTGCAAGCCCTGATCCAGTCCTGCTCGTGGGCATTGACCCAGATGTCGCCTGTGCCGCCTCCGGGAACTCTCCTGATCACAGGCTCCGGCTCCTTGTAGTAGTCCATCAAGGACTTGGGAAGGAGGGTCGGCTTGAGGCCGTAACAACCGGCCATGATCTTGCCTTTGGTGCCTATGAATATGAGTCCGCCGTTCGGGTCCCCCATCATCTCCCCGTCCGGAAGTTCCTCAGGGCGAGGAGGTAACAGGCCACCGTCGTACCAAACCACCTTCAGCTCGGGCATCTTGACATTACCCTTCGGCTCGCGTGCCGGGAAATTGTAGGTTATCATCTCGGCGTGGGGCGGGGAATAGAGGTTGCTGAGGGTCGAGCTGGCCTGGACGCTTGTGGGATACTTGATACCGAGCGCCATCACGATGGGATCCATGATATGGCAGGCCATGTCGCCGAGAGCCCCTGTCCCGAAATCGTAGAAACCTCTCCAGTTCCAGGGAGTGTAGGCGGGATCATAAGGCCTCATCTCGGCGGGGCCGATGAAAAGGTCCCAGTCGAGTGTCTTGGGGATCTTGACTCCACCCGCCGGACGCATCAGGCCCTGTGGCCAGATCGGACGGTCAGTCCAGCAATGGACCTCAGTGACATCGCCGATCACACCAGACCAGATCCATTCGGCGAGCTGGCGGCAATCGTCGAAGGAGTTGCCCTGGTTGCCCATCTGGGTCGCGACTCTGTATTTCTTGGCCAGTTTGGTGAGCAGACGCGCCTCATACACAGAGTGGGTCAGGGGCTTCTGGACATAGACATGCTTGCCGAGGGTCATGGCGTGGGCCGCGATCACGGCATGGGTGTGGTCCGGAGTCGCGACGACGACAGCGTCGATGTCCTTCCCCATCTGGTCGAACATCACCCTCCAGTCCTTGAACCTCTTGGCGGAAGGATAGTCATTGAAAGTCTTGAGCGCGTAGGACCAGTCGACATCGCAAAGGGCCACAATGTTCTCGGTCGACATATTCTTCAAGTTCCTGCGGCCGACGCCGCCGATTCCTATCCCGGCGATGTTCAGCTTGTCACTCGGCGCGACATGGCCGAGCGTCCTGCCGAGAACATGGCTCGGCACGATGGTGAAAGCCGCCGCTCCGGCGGCCGCGGTGACGCTTGTCTTGATAAATTCTCTCCTTTTCATATACTTCTGACTGGTTATTGAGTGATCAATGGCTTGATATACAAATATAGCTTTTTCGGGTCATATTTAGTACCTTTGCCGAGAATTCAAGTCACGATATTTATGAAGCGGTTCACTGTGTTGGTGCTGGCTGGAGTTCTCTGCTTGGCCGTCTCCTGTGGGAAAAATGACATATTCAGATGGAAGAATCTGCCGGAAGGACCGGCTCTGACCAAGGCTGGGGAACAGATAGGAATCCTGGACATCCCGAATACGGAAGGAATCTCCCATAAAGTGAGAATCAAGAAGCTGGATCAAGACACTTTCAAGGCTACA
>JAFVED010000061.1 GCA_017478125.1 Bacteroidales bacterium
GGACTCGAATGGGGTCAGGGTGGCCTCTGCCGCCGGAGTCAGACCCGGTGACGGTTTCCAGGTGATGTTCCCTGACGGCACTGTAAAAGGCACCGTCACCTCGGTTGAGCCGGTGCCAGATGGCATGTCCCCTCAGGAACCGTCTCGCTCCGCTCGCCCCCACCGCTCGCTTCGCTCCGGTTCCCCCTCTTAACGTGCCGAGGGTGGCTGTGGTTCCTGAGGGGACCTGCCATCTGGCACCGGCTCAACCGAGGTGACGGTGCCTTTTACAGTGCCGTCAGGGAACATCACCTGGAAACCGTCACCGGGTCTGACTCCGGCGGCAGAGGCCACCCTGACCCCATTCGAGTCCAACGCCAAAGCATACCCCTTCTCAAGGATCCTCCGGGGATCCCCGGCAGTCACGCGGGCCTCAAGCATATCAAGCCTATGCGAAGCCTCTGACAGCCTCAAGGCAACCGAGTGCGACACATTTCTCCCCAATACCTCAAGCCTGGCCAACATGGCCGAGAAACGGCCGGAGAAAGCGAGCCTTATCCTGGACTCAAGAGAAGAAATACGCTGGTCCTCAGCTATATAGCAGTCAAGAAACAGATCCGCCAGAGCGGTCGGGGTCTTCACGAAAGTGTTTGCCACCATGTCGGCGACATGATAATCCTTGTCATGCCCGACAGCCGTGAAAACCGGGATGGGACAACGCGCGATGGCCACCGCCAGGTCATAGTCGTCAAAACAAGCCAGGTCGAGTTCCGACCCGCCTCCCCTGAGGATCAGCACAGCGTCATACCTCACGGGAGAAGACTGTATCTCCTCCAGCGAGATGATCATCGAGTCGGCGGCCTGGTCTCCCTGCATCAACGCCTCGAACAGGTCCACCTTGAAGACAAAGCCATATTCATTCTCGAGAAGATGTTTCTCAAAGTCCCTCAAACCGGCGGCTCCGGGAGCCGAGACCACCGCCAGGGAATATGGCAGTTCCGGGAGCGCAAGCTCCCTCTGGAGATCCATCAGCCCCTCCTTGGCCAGACGCTCTATCGTCAACCGTCTCTGCCTCTCATTGGCGCCGAGGGTGAAGTCCGGATCCACATCATCCACATTCAGCGACAGGCCATACACGGGATGGAAAACGACCTGGCCGCGGAAAAGGACTTCCATCCCCACGCCCAGAGAGGAGCCTGTGACACCCTTGAAACACTGGTCTATGTAGTTCCATCTCGATGCCCAGATAGTGGCCCTGACCTTTGCCAGGACCACACCAGCCCCGCTCTGGGAAAGCTCAAGATAGCAATGTCCGTTCCTCCTCAGGTTAAGCTCCGAAATCTCCGCCTTCACCCAAACGAGTCCCGGAACCACCGACTCTATCCCATCCTTCAGGAGGGCAGTCAGATCCACCAAATCCAAGTATTCCGAATCCATCGTCAAACTCTATCGTTAGTCTTTTACAAAATTAACAAAAATCCACTATCTTTGCACTATGAGGATCACCGAGGCAAAATTCGCCGGCAGCAGCGTGAGGGCGGCTTCAAAGCCAAGCCGCAAGCTGCCGGAATTCGCGTTTATCGGACGCTCGAATGTCGGCAAGTCATCACTGATCAACATGCTTTGCGGCAATTCCCGCCTGGCGAAGACTTCCTCCACTCCCGGGAAGACCAAGCTGATCAACCATTTCATCATCAACGACCGCTGGTATCTGGTCGACCTGCCGGGCTACGGGTTCGCCAAAATCTCAAAGAAAGAACGCGAGGAACTGAGGATGATGATCAATGACTACATCCAGAATTCCGACGAGATGGTCCTCCTGTTCGTCCTGGTGGACTCCCGGCACGACATCCAGAAAATAGATCTTGAGTTCATAACCGGTCTCGGCGAGAACGGCATCCCTTTCGCCATCATATTCACAAAGGGAGACAAACTCGGCCCCAACGCGCTGAAGGCGCAGATTGAGAGAGACAAGGCCATCCTCTCCGAGCAGTGGGAGGAGCTGCCGCCGATGTTCGCCTCAAGCGCCGAGACAGGAGCCGGCAAAGAGGAGATACTCGATTTTATCGGACAATATATATAATCGATCTGACCATGTACATCGAACACAGAATGGAATTATTCGCATGCAAGGCCTCCAGAGACTTCGCGTGCAAGGTTGTCGCAGGCTTGAACAAAATCGGAGAGCGCTATGGGGAGAAATATCACCTGGGCGACTCCGAGGTGACACATTTCAGTGACGGGGAGTTCGTTCCCTCGTTCACCGACAGTGTCAGGGGCGCCACCGTATTCGTGGTCCAGTCCACTTTCCCTCCCACAGACAACCTTATGGAGCTCCTTCTGACCATCGATGCGGCGAAGCGGGCCTCCGCCGACAAAGTGATCGCCGTCATGCCTTATTTCGGATGGGCACGCCAGGACCGCAAGGACAAGCCGAGAGTCTCGATCGGGGCCAAGCTTGTCGCGAACCTTCTCGCGGCCGCCGGAGTGGACAGGATAATGACTTGTGACCTCCACGCCGACCAGATCCAAGGCTTTTTCGACATACCGGTGGACCACATCTACGCCAGCAAGGTCTTCATCCCCCACCTGAAATCCCTCAACATCGAGAACCTCGCCATAGCCGCCCCTGACATGGGTGGAGCCAAGAGGGCCAACGCCTACGCGAAAGATCTCGCCTGCCCGGTCATCATCTGCCACAAGACACGCGAGAGGGCGAATGTCGTGGGCTCCATGACAGCCATCGGCGAGGTCGAGGGAAAGAATATCGTCATAGTGGATGACATGATCGACACAGCCGGCACCCTCACAAAGGCGGCCGACCTCCTTATGGAGAAAGGCGCCGCGAGCGTCCGCGCCTGCGCGACCCACCCGGTCCTGTCCGGCCCCGCCTACGACAGGATCAACAAATCCTCCCTCAAGGAAGTGTACGTGACCGACACGATTCCCCTCAGGGGCGACGCCGACACCTCCAAGATCAAGGTGGTCTCGATGACCTCGACCTTCGCCTCGATCATCCATAAAGTATACAATTACGAGCCGATCAGCACGGAGTTCATCTTCTGACACAACCCCACATGCGCACGCTTCTCGCCGCCATACTCATCCTGGCCATCGCCATCGCCCTGATGTGCGTGGGGATCATCGTGAAAGGAAGGTTTCCGGAGACAGAGGTGAGCAAGAATGAGAACATGCGCAAGATAGGCGTCAAATGCATGCGCGAGCAGGAGAAAGAGCTTCGGGGGAACTGCGCCGGTGTCCGTACTGACGCCTGCGAGGGCTGCGGATTTTACAAAAACTGAACAATATGAGCTTGGTAGCGATAGTGGGACGGCCGAATGTCGGCAAATCAACCCTTTTCAACCGCCTCGTGGGCACACGTCAGGCGATAGTGGATGAGACCGCCGGCGTGACAAGGGACCGTCACTACGGCAAATGCGATTGGAACGGGAAGGAATTCTCCGTGGTCGACACCGGAGGATGGACCAGCAACTCAGACGACGTGTTTGAGGAAGCCATTCGTAAACAAGTAGCTATCGCGATTGAGGAGGCCGACGTGATACTCTTCATGGTGGAAGCCTCCAACAGCATCACCGACTATGATTCGCAGATCGCCGACTTGCTGCGCAAAAGCGGGAAGCCAGTGGTGCTTTGCGTCAACAAGGTAGACAACGTGGAGAAGGTGTTCGACACCTACCAGTTCTACGGGCTTGGCCTCGGAGAGATCTGGGGCATCTCAGCGGCGAACGGAAGCGGCACCGGCGACCTTCTGGACGAGATCTTGCGTGTCCTGCCGGAAGATACCGCGGCCGAGGACGATTTCCCCGACCTTCCGCACATCGCCATAGTCGGGAAGCCTAATGTCGGCAAATCATCGCTCACAAACGCCCTTCTCGGAGAGGAAAGGAATATAGTCACGCCCGTGGCCGGGACCACAAGGGACTCCATATCCGCCCATTACAACAAGTTCGGCCACGAGTTCATACTCGTGGACACCGCCGGAATGAGAAAAAAGGGAAAGGTGAACGAGGATCTCGAGTTCTACTCCGTGATGAGGGCCATCCGATCTATCGAGCGGGCGGATGTCTGTATCCTGATGATTGACGCCGGCGCCGGCCTGGAGGCCCAGGACATGAGCATATTCAATCTTATTGTCCGCAACAGGAAGGGGTGTGTGCTTGTCGTCAACAAATGGGACACGGTGGTCAAGGACAGCAACACGATGAAGGAATACGACAAGTCCCTCCGCGCCCGCCTCGCTCCTTTCGATGACCTGCCGATCATCTTCACCTCCGTCATAAACAAGCAGAGGATCCTGGATGTCCTCGATGCCGTGGCGCATGTCCACGGGAACTACAGCAGAAGGATCCCCACAGCGAGGCTCAACGAGGCCATGCTTCCCGAGATCGAGAACTATCCGCCTCCGGCATGGAAGGGGAAATACGTGAAAATCAAGTATGTCACCCAGCTGCCCACCCGTTTTCCGGCATTCGCGTTCTTCTGCAACCTGCCCCAATATGTCAAGGCGCCCTACAAGAGGTTCCTGGAGAACAAGCTGAGGCAGCATTTCGACCTCCTGGGCTGCCCCGTGACCATATTCATTAGAGCGAAATAGAGATGAACTGGATAGTCAAGAACCTGATCAAGGCCGCGGTGTTCTTCATCGCGCTGCTCATCTTAGCCCAGATAACCCTGAAAGTGGTCACACACCACGGTCAGACGATAGAGGTTCCCGATCTCACCAACATGAGCGTCGAGGAGGCCAGGCGTATCGCGTCCAAAAGCGACCTGCGCCTTGAGGTCATCGATTCCATTTTCGCGCGCAGGATGGAGAAAGGAGCCGTTTACAGCCAGAACCCCAAGGCGGGGGCACATGTGAAAAAAGGCCGCCGGGTGATGCTTACCATCAACGCCAGGCAGGCGAAAAAAGTCAGCATGCCAAACCTCGTCGGATATTCAATGAGACAGGCGAAGGCCGAGCTTAACTCTCGATCTCTCGCTTTAGGGAAGCTGATCTATGTCAATGACATAGCCACGAATAACGTGCTTCGCCAAATCTACCGCAACAGGGAGATACGGCCTGGGGTGCAGATCGAGTCCGGCTCGGCGATCGACCTTCAAGTGGGCTTGAACCCCTCCGACAACATGACTTATGTCCCCAATGTCAAGGGGATGAAATACCTGAGGGCTGTGGATGCCGTCCATGACAACTCGCTCAATATCGGCAGGCTTGTGTTCGACAAGACCGTCAAGAATTATTCTGACTCTTTGAACGCGATAGTCTACAAACAGACTCCCGCGGCGTCCAAGAATCCGCTTCTGATGGGTTCCGATGTGACCCTGCACCTCTCTCTGGACATAAAGGAAAACTATTGAGCCGTGGATAAGGAAAGGCTTTACTCAGAGCCTGACGAGGCCGTGGAGGACGACGAGCAGGGAATGTTCGAGCATTTCCGGCTCAATGTCGACCCTGGCCAGGCCCCGATGCGTGTGGACAAGTTCATGGCCGCCCATCTCGAGGACACATCCCGTCACAGGATCCAACTTGCCATAAAGGAAGGGTATGTCAAGGTCGGAGACAAAACCGCCAAGGCCAACCTGATCGTGAGGCCCGGAAATGTGATCCGTTTCATGATGCCCTACCGGCGAAGGGGAACCGAGATCATCCCCCAGGACATTCCTCTTGACATCGTCTATGAGGACGAGGACCTGCTCGTCGTCAACAAACCCGCAGGGATGGTGGTCCATCCCGGTCACGGGAACTACGACGGAACCCTCGTGAACGCCCTGGCCTTCCATCTTGGCTTGAGGGACGCCGAGGATGAGAGGATGGGAATCCTTGTCCACCGGATCGACAAGGA
>JAFVED010000062.1 GCA_017478125.1 Bacteroidales bacterium
CTGAATGTCATGGAGGCTTGCAGGAACAACGCCGTGAGGCACCTTGTTTTCGCCTCATCCAGCTCTGTCTACGGCCTTAATTCCAAGGTTCCTTTCAGCGAGGAGGACAAGGCCGACCGGCAGGTCAGCCTCTACGGGGCCACCAAGAAGTCGAATGAGCTGATGGCCCACTCATATTCAAAGCTTTACGGAATCCCGGCGTCTGGGCTTCGGTATTTCACTGTGTATGGACCTTGGGGGAGGCCGGACATGTCTCCGATGCTTTTCGCGAGCGCCATTTCCGAAGGGAGGCCGATCAAGGTCTTTAATGGCGGGGACATGATCCGTGACTTCAACTATGTCGACGACATCGTCGAGGGCACCATCCGGGTCATCGACAACCCTCCTTCCTGTCATCCTGAGGCCCGCCCTGAGTTTGCCGAAGGGCGTGGCGAAGGATCTGTCCCGTTCGAGGTTTACAATATCGGCTGCTCCAATCCGGTCCGGCTGATGGACTTTATTTCTGAGATAGAAAACGCGTTGGGTAAAGAGGCTGTGAAAGAATATCTTCCGATGCAGGCCGGGGACGTGTACCAGACCTATGCCGACTGTTCCAAGCTGGAGGAGAGGGTCGGCTACAGGCCCGCCACGACCCTCCATGAGGGTATCTCCCGCTTTGTCGAGTGGTTCCGGTCCGACAGGAATCCGCTGAAGTGACGGTTCGAACCGTCACTTTTGACCAAAAACTGACGGTTCGGGACGACACTTTTTCCTGAAAACTGACGGAATTGATTATATATGTTTAGTGGAATTAATTGACAGTTAAGGTTATGCCTAAGATTTCCGTGTTGATTCCGGCGTACAATGTCGAGCGATACATCGCCCGGTGCCTCGACTCGGTGATCGGGCAGACGCTCGGTGACCTTGAGATCATCATTGTCAATGATGGCTCAACTGACGGGACCTCTCGCGTTTTAGGCGAATACGCGGCCAGGGATTCCAGGATTAGGGTCATAAACCATCCGGAGAACCTTGGGCTCCTGTGGGCCAGAAAGACCGGTGTCGAGGCTTCAACTGGAGATTATCTGATGTTCGTCGACAGCGATGACGCCCTGAAACCGTACGCTTGTGAGAAGCTTTACACCGCCGCCGTCGCCAATAATGCCGACTTGGTGATAGCGGTGGCCGAGTTCTGTTATAGTGATGTCGTCAGGACTCCTTCCGGGTCCGCGCTGAGCTATGGCAGCGACTCCTATGGAGTCACCAAGGCTATGCTTAATAATGAGTGTTCAAAATATGTTTGGGGAAAGTTGTACGAAAGGCGTCTGCTTGTCGACAATCCTCCCGAATACCAGAAAAACCTGAATTTGGGAGAGGATCTGGTGATCTCTTTCCATGTCTCCCGTTATTTAAGGAAGGCCATCTGTATCCCGGATGTTCTTTACGAATACTACCAGAATGATGTTTCCCTGTCGCATGTCTTATCCCCGGCTTTGATCAGGGATAATGTCAAGGTATTGCTCAAGACTGTCGAGTTGTCCTCCAGCGCAGGTCCCGATCTTCGGAAGCAGGGGGAGATGTCTGCGATCAAAAGGATCCACGCTCTGATCAAGAAGGGTGGGGGGAGGAAGCTGATCATGGACATCGCTTCGGAGGAGGGAGCCTCGCCGCTGTTCTCGTTCAGGTCTCTGGTGAGCCACCTTGGACTGTGGAAGGGACTCACATATTATCTTGTCACCAGGTCTGACTTTTTCGCGAAGATGGCATGAGACTTTCAGGAGCGACAATAGGTTTTCTCTCTTCCAGCGACTTGCGCGACAAGCGCTCGTTGAGCGGAACGATGTACACAATGGCAAAGTCCCTCGAGTCGACCGGAGCCAATGTCGTCTGGATTCCGGTCAAGTCCGGGTCCTTGGCTTACAAGTTGTACCGCAAGTTCGTCAAGGAGGCGGTCAGGATGGTCCCGAAGCTGGGCTCCAGGCTCCCCAGACACTATCTTTGGAGCAGCCGGATCGCGGCGAGGAACCTCGATGCGGAACTCGTTGAAAGTTGTGACGTTCTATTCGCTCCGATGCAGTCCGTTGCCTTGTTCTCCCTGGAAACCGGGAAGCCGATTGTCTATTTCTCAGACACCACCTTCCGCCTGATGATCGACTATTACTGGTCCAATCTCCCGGAGCGTGACATAAGGGAGGGGGATAGGATCGAGCAAAGGGCTGTTGAAAAGGCTGCCGCGCTCGTTTATCCTTGCCGCTGGGCTGCCGAGAGCGCTGTCAGGGATTACGGACAGCCTCGGGAAAAGATCTCCCTGGCGTTGTTTGGCCCGAACCTGGATGTCAGCGGGATTGTCCCTCACGAGTTCCGGTTCGACGGCCATCTCGACCTTCTGTTCGTCGGGGTGGACTGGCGGAGGAAGGGGGGCTTCATCGCCGTGGAGGCCTGCGAGTGGCTGAACAGGAATGGTGTGGACTCTACCCTCCATGTCGTGGGCATCAAGTCGCTGGATCCAAAGATCGCCTCTTTGCCTTTTGTCGAGGACCATGGTTTCCTGGACAAGAACAAACCAGGGGATTATTCAAGGATCGTATCCCTGTACAGTAGTGCGGATTGTTTCATTCTTCCGACCATGGCTGAGTGTACGGGAGTCTCTTTCTGCGAGGCCAGCGCCTTCGGTCTACCGTGCTTCACCCATGACACCGGAGGCGTCAGCGACTACGTGATTGACGGGATCAACGGTCGCCTTCTCCCGCCCGGGTCCTCTGGCGAGGATTTTGGAGGGACGATCAAGGCCTGTGTTGAGGATGGCTCCATGGAGCGGATGTCTCTCGGGGCGACGGCCGTCTCCAGGGAGAGGCTGACTTGGGACAAGTGGA
>JAFVED010000063.1 GCA_017478125.1 Bacteroidales bacterium
CCACTCGCAACCCGCCGAGTGTCTCCGCCACTTGCGACATGACAGCACTCCAGAGGTTCTGCACCTCGAGGGATTTCTTCTTGAGGGTCTTTCCGATGACGCCCATCGCCCAGATCATCAGCGGGGCGAAAACGATGGTGAAAGCCGTCATCTGCCAGCTGATCGCCAAGAGAGCTATGAAATAGATCAGGATGAGGATGGGGTTCTTGATCAGCATCTCGAGCGACCCGGCCACCGAATTCTCCACCTCCTGCACGTCGCCGCTCATCCTGGCGATGATGTCGCCCTTCTTCTCCTCGGAGAAGAACCCCAGCGGGAGGGTGCGGATCTTGTTGTAGATATCCATTCTCAGGCGTTTCACTATCCCGGTCCGGATGGGGATCATAACCGCCGCTGAACCGAAATAACAGGAGGTCTTCAAGGCTGTCATAATGATCAGGAACAGGCACAGGAAGAGCAGGACCTTGATCTCGCCGTATTGGGAGATGTTCACCTCGAGGAAATGGTACACGTTCCGCATCAGGCTGTTGCCGATCTCTTTCAGGGGCTTGTGCCAGACCTCGCTCCATGGAGTGAAGTCATAAGTCTTGTCCGTCATCCTGAACAGGATGCGGAGCATCGGCACTATCATGGCGAACGAGAATATATTGAACACAGCCGAGAGGATGTTCAGTACAACCGACCCCCAGAGGTATTTCTTGAAAGGCGCGATGTAACGCCTCATCATATTCATGAATCCTTTCATCGTCAGAGTGTTTTCTCCAGCCAGTGGAAAATAAGGAATATTCTTTTTTTGAATATGTTATAGTTCAGGCTCAGGGCATTGTCCTCCACCTTGTTGGTCTTCATCGTGATCCCCGAGGTGAACACCACGCAGTCGGCCCCGGCCCGCGAGAACACCCCCTGGTCGCCGATCTTCGAGAGGAACATCTCGGTGAACCCCTTGCTTCCGTAGTAGTCGAATCCGAGATCCATGTGGAGCCCGTCAGCGTCGTTGGCCCTTGACAGCTCGTACCTGTGGCGCCCGTCACTGAGCATGATAAGATAGTCTTTCCTGCCCCTGCGGAGCGGGGAGAGGGTGCTGCCCAATATGTCCAGGACGACCGCGCAATGGATCTTGGCAGGGGTGATGGTCTCTCCGCTGACAGGATCCTTCAGCCTTCCCTCCACCACGTCGCTCCAGAATGCCACGGCTCCTTGGGAGTTCCTTTCCCTGGCGTCAAACGCCACGAATATCAAGTTTTTCCCATAAGACCTCCCAAGTTCCTTCATCCTGGCGAACATGTCGGCCACGCTCACCATCGCCACCACTCCGGAGGCGTTGCTGTCGGCTCCGGGATACACCGTCCCGCCGATCATCCCGTGGCTGTCGTAATGGGCCGTAACGAGCACGTAGGATTCTTTCAGGCCGGCCCTTTTGCCCGGCATGAAGCCGATGATGTTGTGGCCTACCTTGTCGTCCGCGGTGAAGGACCTGCTCCATTTCCCTCCCATCTTCATCAGTCCGGCCTCCCGGAATTGCCTCGCGATCCAGAAAGCCGCCTCATTGGCTCCCGCGGATCCCGTGGACCTGCCCTTGAAGAGTGTGTCGCACAGGAATTCGACCTTCCCCTGGAGTGTCTCGGCGGAGATGATCCTCTCGGCGTTCTTCCCGGAAGGAATCATTTTGGGGGTGGAAGATTGAGCCTGGAGGGCTCCACAGGCGGCAAAAAGGAATATGTATGAGAAAAAAAGACGTAAATTCGTTTTCAAGGCACGATAAATGTTTATCTTCGCGTTTGACAAAAATAGGAATTTTACCCCTTATTATAAAATCAATCGCCATGAAAAGGCTGGCTTTGTCCCTAGCGCTGCTCCTCTCGCTGCTCCCGCTTTGCCGGGCGCAGTACGATAAGGACGTGTTCATGTTCAGGGGGAGGCAGGCGCTCTCCGAGGGAAAGTACGCCGAAGCCATCAGCCAGTTCAACATACTTGCCAGGCTCGACACAACCGATTGCTGGGTATTCTTTTACAGGGGTATCTCAAAATACAACCTCGGGGACATCCGGGGCGCGCAGAGCGATTTCGACACCTCTGTGCGGCTGAACCCGGTGTTCACGAACGGGTACCATTTCCGGGCCATCACCCTTAGCCGCTCCGGCAAGTATGACGAGGCTCTGGCGGACATGGAAAAAGCCCTGGAGCTGCGCCCCGGGCTGATGGGCTTGTATTTCAGCCGCGGTGTCACTTACTTCCTTGCCCAGAGGTTCGAGAACGCCGTGAGCGATTTCGACCGCTACATCCGCAAAGAGCCCAAGGATCCGTCGGCGTATCTCAACAGGGGAGCCTCCTATCTTTTCCTCGCCGACACCACCAAGGCTCTCGCCGACTACAACAAAGCCATATCCCTCGACCGTTTCGACCCTGAGGGCTACATCAGGCGCGGGCGCGTGTATGCCCTACAGAAGAACTACAAAGGGGCTATCGCCGACATGGACAAGGCCATCTCGCTTGACACCACCAATACCTTCGCCTATTTCAACAGGGCGCTGATGTATTATGAGTCAAATGATTACAATTCCGCCATGTCTGATCTCAACAGGGTACTGCGGGAGGAGCCGGGAAACGCCTTGACCCTCTACAACAGGAGCCTCATCAGCGCCCAGGTCGGCAACTTCGAGGATGCCCTGGATGATATGGACAGGGTGATCAACATCAATCCGGACAACGTCCTCGCGTATTACAACAGGGCTTCCTATTTTGTCCAGATGGGCAGGTGGCTGGACGCCCTTGACGACTACGACAAGGCGATCGAGCTGTATCCGGACTTCGCCAAGGCGTATCTCAACCGTTCCTATGTGAAGAATATGCTCGGACGGACCAAGTCTTCCAAGCAGGACTATGACACGGCTCAGCGCAAGGTCAGGGAGTACAGGGCGAAGACAGCGGCCGATGAGGCCTCTTTCGCCGACACGACCAAGAAATACAGTTCCCTGCTGGCCTTGGACGCCGACTTCGCCAGGAAGGGCTTTGACAACGAGCTGCTTCAGAACTGGGACATCAACATCCGGCTGAAACCACTGTACAAGTTCAGCCTCTCGGCGACCAAGGACAACCGCAATATAGCCCTGCGTAACCGTTATGAGAACCTCTTGATAGACAAGTTTATAACCGATTCTCCGATCAACATGTCGATCACCAACTCGGACAGCATCCCGAGGCCGAGGTTCGAGCAGGGGCTGGACGCGTCAATCTACGGCGACTCATACCTCTCTGCCGGGGATCCGAAGAGTCTCACAGAGGCGGACAGGCAGTTCATCCGGGGACTCTACAGCGTGCAGTCGAAGCAGTTCTCCACGGCTTTGAACCAGTTTGACGCGGCGGTCAACGCCGCCCCGGAGGGCAGATACTCAGAGTACTACAAGGCTTTCTACTATCTCAACAGGGGAGTGCTGAGAGCTGAGATGATTGATTTCATCTCATCCATCGAGAACAATGTCCAGACTCTCACGATGGATGACCAGGGCACCACCAGGGCCCGCGTGCGCGACCAGGTCAACCGCACCTACGACTACTCCGAGGCCATTGACGACATGCTCAGCGCCGACAAACTCCTTCCCGGGGTGCCGTATATCTATTTCAACCTTGGCAACCTTTATTGCCTGTCCTCGAGATTTGTCGAGTCGGTCGACAACTACACCAAGGCGATCAGTGTCTTCCCGTACATGGGGGATGCCTATTATAACCGCGGTCTTGTGCTTATCTATCTGAAAGACAAGGAGAAGGGCTGCATAGACCTGTCAAGGGCCGGGGAGCTTGGAGTAGGCGACGCGTACAGTGTCATATCCAAATACTGCGAGGAGGCGAAGAACTGATGTTGCGTTTTGTGAGTTTCTCCAGTGGCAGCAGCGGCAATTGCTATCTCCTTCATGACGGGGCCGGCGGAATCGTCATCGACGCCGGGATCAGCCTCCGCAGACTCAAGAAGTATTTGACAGAAAGAGGGTTCGGTCTTGACTCTTTCCAGGCCGTCCTTGTCACACACGACCACCTTGACCACATCCGCCACCTCGGCTCGTGGTGCAAGCATCTCGGAAAACCTGTCTACTCCACCTCCGCTATTCACGATGCCCTTGCCTGGCACACTTTCACGAGGGACTGGATAGCCCCTTGCCGGAGAGTTCTCGGGCGGAAGACCACAGTGGTGGGCTTAGGTCCGGGGGTGGCTCCTGAGGATTGCCCTTCCGTCACCTACTTTGTGGTGCCACACGACGCGACTCAGACAGTCGGCTACCTGATAGAGTGGCACGGCTCCAGGTTTTTCCTGATGACAGACGCCGGCAGGGTCATCCCCGAGGCTATAGGATATGCCTCCAGCGCGGACGCTGTAGTGTTCGAGTCCAATTACGACATGGGGATGCTGATCGGCGGGTCCTATCCGCACGAGCTGAAGATGAGGATCTGCAAGGGTAACGGCCATCTTTCCAATGACGAGTGCGCGGAGGCTGTGCGGAAGTTCTGGCACCCCGGGCTCAAGCACATATTCCTGTGCCACCTGAGCGAGAACAACAACACTCCCGCACTCGCGTTCGAGGCTTCGGCGGAGGCTCTCCGCTCGATCGATGCCGGTGGCGGCCTCACCGCCAAAGACATCACCGACCTCCAGACCTTGCCCCGCACCACCCCGTCGCGGATTTACGTCCTATAGCCGCAATCCCTAAAGAGAGCAGGACCGCCGCTTCGTGGCCCCACCGCCCGCTTCGCGACGCGAAGCTCCGGTCCCCCCTCTTAACGTGCAGAGGGTGGCAGTGGTCCTGCTCTCTTTAGGGATTGCGGATAGGTACATAATTTGCAGGAGGAAAAAGGTTTATAAATACGAAACAGAATGAGACTTAACAGATTGTTCGCGGCGGTTGCCGCTATGGTTATGGCGACAGCCCTGAGCGCCCAAAGCATTTACGATTTCAAGGTGAAAGACATGGATGGCAAAGAGGTCTCTTTGTCGGAGTATAAGGGGAAAGTCCTCCTGATAGTCAACACCGCCACCAAGTGCGGATTCACCCCGCAGTACGAGGAACTCCAGGAAATGTACGACAAGTACAAGGACAAGGGTCTTGTGATCCTTGATTTTCCCTGCAACCAGTTCGGCGGGCAGGCTCCCGGCGACATCGCCTCCATCCACGAGTTCTGCACGGAGAAATACAGCACGACTTTTCCACAGTTCGACAAGATCGACGTGAACGGGGAGAACGAGAGCCCGCTATTCGCTTTCCTCAAGTCGAAGCAGGGCTTCAAAGGCTTCGGCAACGGCAACCAGGCCAAGTTCATGGACGGGATGATGAAGAAAAAGGATCCCGACTATGCCTCCAAACCCGACATCAAGTGGAATTTCACAAAATTCCTCGTGGACTCCGAAGGCAATGTCGTGGCGCGTTTCGAGCCCACGGTCAGCATGAACCTGGTGAACACGATGGTCAGCTCAAAGCTCTACTGATCAGTGATTTCCTTAGTGTGGAAATCCACCATCCACCGGATCGCCTCCCTACAGACAGGACAGAAAGACGGATAGGTGTTTGTCAGCATCCGGCAGTCCGGGAATCCTCTCCAGACACCTTTGCTCTGATAGCCGCCGCCCTCGTAGAGGTCGACGGCTATTTCCTTTCCGACAGTTTTCTTGCCTTTCCAGTCAATGGCGGTGTCGTCGCTGCCGAATCTCTTTCCTTTCAGGCTTCTCCATTTCGAGTCGAAATCCTTCAGCGTGGTTATGTTTCTCTCCCAGGGCTCTACATCGGGGTAGTAGTACTCGGAGTATTGGTCGTCGTAGAAATACTCGTCCGCCAGGCCAGCGAAGCTATGGCCGAACTCATGAACCACGACGGGCCTGAAACCCTGGTGACGGGAGGTCGTGAGGGTATATGAATTGTAAATCCCTCCGCCTCCGTAAGTCTCTGTGTTGGCGAGAATTATGATATGCTCATAGGGAATCCCGGCGAGCAGGTCGTGGAGTTGGAAAAGGTGGAGGGTGGTGAGGTAGCGCTCCGTGTAGAAAGAGTCGAAGCTGGATCCCACGGCGGTCTCCTTCCAGACTCCCTCCCTCGGCACGCTGACTCCGCTGTCCTTTGACGGGGCCTTGACGCAGACCAGGTTGAACCGGTCCTTGAGCCGCGAATACGGCTCGTGAGCCCACATGCTCTCCATAGCTTCCCTCGCGTGGGACATGAAGGAGTCCATCTCATCTTCCGTGTAACCCTCGGCCACGATGGCCACGTCTATCCTCTCATCGCTCCTGGGGGCGGCGGCGAGATCGTCTCCTCCCTTCCAGATCCATTCGTGTGGCGCCGGATTCATCCCGACCGGCCTGATCAGGATGTCGCCGGGGTCGACCTCGTGGGTGAACTCGCAGCTGACATGTCCGTCCCTGAAATCGAACAGCTGGACAGTGACCTGGGCTTTCCGCGCCGGCATCGGAACGAGAAAGACGTTCTCGAAGGACTTGTCTACCCTCGTGGCTTCCTCCGTGGGCTGCCACTCCTGGAACAGGGTGGAGAAAGATGTCCTGTAGACGACCTCGCCATCGACTCTCATGACCAGCTGGCCATTGCCCCTGACAGGTACCTTGTCGAGGTTGACCCGCCTCCCGGCCCAGCCTTCGATCGAGCAGAGCTCGGAGAGGGTAATGGACTGGGTGTCGGCATTGCCGCTGAAGATGTAGTTGAGGCGGAGGGTCCTCGTGAAATCGAGGGAAGATTCTTCGCTTCGCCCTTCGGCAAGCTCAGCGCAGGCTTCAGAATGGCGGGAAAGGGCATTTGAACGGCAGGGGAGGGCGGCGGCGAGGAGCACCATCGCCAAGATGAGCGACCTTCTCATATCCAATTATTTCATAAGCCTCTTGAATCCTTTTCCGATGCGCTCGACGGCATCCCTGAGTCTCTCTCTGGGACATGCCATGTTGATCCGCATGAAGCCGTCAAGGCCATACAAGGAGCCTCCGTTGATCCAGACTTTCTCGTTTTCTATCAGGCTCTTCTCGATCTCCATCGACGGCATCCCTATGGCTCTGACATCCACCCAGACAAGATAGGAGCCCTCAACCTTTGATACCGGGAAAAGGGGCAGCTCGCGCCCGAAGTAGTCAAGGATCAGGCGGTAGTTGCCGTGGAGATACCCGATGAGTTCCTTCAGCCAATCCTCACCCTCGTTGTAGGCGACCTGCAGGGCATCCACCCCGAAAGGATTGAGGTCGCAGTGTTCCCACACATTTATCACTTTGTCTATCAGCTTCTTCCAGTCGGGATTGTTGGTGATGATGTTGGATATCCCCAGACCGGCGATGTTGAATGACTTGCTTGGGGAGTTCATGGTGATGGTGTTGTCCTGGTCGATAGTGGCCATGGGGGTAAAGTGGTATCCTGGCATCTCCAGCTCGCAGTGGATCTCGTCGCTGACGATCACCACGCCGTTGCGGCGGCAGATGTCGGCCACTCTCCGGAGATCCTCTTCGGGCCAAATCCTTCCGCAGGGGTTGTGGGGGTTGCAGAATAAGAGCACTTTGGCCATAGGGTCTGCCGCCCGTCTCTCAAGGTCTTCAAAATCAAGGTACCAGGTGGCCTGGTCGCCTTCCGTGTCGTAAATGAGCTTGTTGACGGACAGCTCGCAGCCTATGTTCCGGACCGAGGAGAAAAAGCAGTTGTAGGCTGGGGATTGGATGATGACCTTCGGGAGCTCACCATTCGGGCCCTTGCCTCCATTCGGCTTTTCCACGACCTTTCCTCCGGCATCGACCTCATAATGCGTCAGGGCATGCATGACGATCGACATTCCCGGAACGATCCCGTCCACAGGGATGTACCAGTCTTTCTCGGTGTGCCAGCCGCGGCGGCGCTGCCACCAGCTTATCGCGGCCTCGTAGTAACTGTCCGGGATATGGGTGTATCCGAAAATCCCGTGGTCCACTCTGCGGCGCAGCGCGGCGACTATCTCAGGGGCGGCCTTGAAGTCCATATCGGCTACCCAGAGGGGGATCACATCCTTTGAGATTGGTCCCGAGGGGCTGTCGGCGTCCCACTTCACACAACTCGTGCCGCGTCTGCTTGTCATCTCGTCAAAATCGTACTTTCCCATACTGATCAGTGTTTATTCTTAGTCTATTGGTTTATAGTAAATTGTCTCATTAACTTGGTCTGTGGGGTGGAGGATGCCCACCAAATCCCGCAACACGAGATCCGGCCTGGCGACACCGCTCTGCCAGATGTCGTTCCCGCCTTTGGAGTTGACTCTTTTGTTGTCGTTCCAGACAGCGGGCGAGGAGGTGTATCCGCGCTTGATGGCGTTTGATTCTATGTTGTTCAGAATGTCGGTGAAGATCGGGTTTATTCCCAGGAGCTGGTCGAGGTTCAGGCACCAGCCCACATTCAGCCAAAGGTCAGCTTCCTTGCTCAGGGAATAGGCTTTCTCCACTGACATCACCGAGGAGGCCGCCTTGCCTCTCTCACAGCCGAGAACATCTCCGCCGGCGTCGCGCGTCATGGCTGTCAGGTAGCTTTCCTCCGAGGGAACGAACCATTGGTCGTTGTAGGGGATATTGAGCAGGATCTTCCTGGGGGAGACGCGGCGTTCCTGGATTGTTTGTGCCAGCGCGGTGTAGTTTTCCCGCACTTCCGCCAGTATCTCATCGGCGGCTTCCATCTTGCCTGTGAGGGCTCCGAAGAGACGGATGTACGCTGCCCTCGCCAGCGGGTGACTCTCCAGGTGCTCGTTGACTGTAAACACTTTTATGCCAAGTTGTTCCAGTCTTGTCTCAAAAGGCGATTTCGCTCCGGACACAGCGTACGTCAGCACCACGTCCGGCTTCAGCCCCACGATCCTCTCATAATCCGGAGCAGCGTCGTACCCGACGTCGACTGGTCTCGTGGCCGCCGCCAGCTCTGAAGGCTTTTGGAATCTGTGGCCGTCGTCAGGCTCTGGCAGTCTGAGCTCCTCGCTTCGCGAAGCGAGCGATGGGGCCTCGCCCGGCGAGGCGGTCAAGACTCCAGAGCTGGTCTCGAAGGCCGCCTGATCGCTGAAGATATAGTCGGGACCGCTGGCGCCGACTACAATGTCGGTGCGTCCCAGCGCGTCCAGGAATCCGTAGTGGGAGGTGCTCATGACGATGAGACGCTCAACCGGGCGGTCGATTTCGAGAGAATCCCTGGAGCCGTCAAAAGGGGAGACGGACACAACAGTCCATCCCCCCTGAGGTTTCTCGAATATTTCCAGAAAAGCCGGCTCACAAGCATCCTCCGCCGCCGTGGCGACATCTATCCCGCCGCAGGAACACAACAAGGCCCCGAGCGCGGCAAAAAGAAACACGAAGCGGCGGAACATATTCATTTAAAACAATTTGCCACCATGAAACTTGCCTTTGAGCCGAGCCACGGCATCACGCAGGTCCTCACCCTCAAGAGGCCTGCTCATCGCCTCCTTGCGCTCCTTGTCGAACCTCTCCCTCAAGAGAGCGAACTGACGCTTGGTGTCCATTGTGAACTCACCGTTCTCGATCCACGCGAAGTAAGCCGGCTCGGTCTCGTACACCGACCTGGCCGTCCTGCCCTTATGCTTCCCGAAACTGATCACAGGCTCATTGTCCGGCCCGATTACGAGCCTGCCCGCATAGTCGACAGTCTTTGGCCTGCCTCCGACCCCGGAAAGGAAGTCCACATCATTTTTCAGGACCATCTCGTGGTGCTTGTCCGCCACCTTGTACATCTCCAGCTGGCCTTTCAGCACCTCGTAGGTCGCCATTGTGTCGGCTTCGGCGGAGTGGGCGTTCTCGAAATCCTCACCCCCGCAGTAGAAGCGGTGCGCCGCCCTGAGGTTGCGAGGCTCCATATAGTGGTATATAGTCTGCACGTCCACCATCCTTTTGGGGTGGAGGTCGATGTCGAGGATGTCGAGCATACCCTTAGCCTTCGCCTTGCTC
>JAFVED010000064.1 GCA_017478125.1 Bacteroidales bacterium
ATTCCTTTTAAAGTAAGTGTTTTTGAGCCAATATTCAAACAGCGGGTCGAAAATGAGGGGACGCTCGTCGTCGCCCACAAAGGTCAGTATCTCCTTCTTCATCAGGGCGTCTTTCAGGCGCCTGACGTTGGCGGAGGAGTTCAATGAATACTTCCGGATCACCTCGGCCGTGCTGAACTTGGTGTAGCCGTCGATTATCGCCTTGAGGAGGCTGACCTGGAAAGTGGTCAGGTCATTCATCGTGGCGATGAAACGTCCCCGGTGGATCGAGATTATGGTATCCAAGGCCTCAAGAAGGACCGGCTCCATGATGTAGCCTTTGGACAAGGAGTCACAAATCGAGGTGAAATGGTTGATATAAAACAGGTTGCACTTGAACAGGCGACAAGCGCCGCCGATCAGGTCCCTGTCGATGACCTTCCCGCTCGCGAGAAAACCCTTGATAATATGCTCCACGATCTCCCTCTCATCCACCTTGCTCAACCTGAGCCGCTCCACCCTGCGATAGAAGAAGTGCCTCTTGACGAAGATGTCGCGCATGGCGTTGCTCATCGAGCCTATAAAAATGAAAGAGAACCCCTTGACTCCCAACGTCCTGCCCTCGTCAATCGCCTCCTCCATAAGCTTGAAGAGCCTCTCGCCGTCCTCCGTAAGGTCCAGGTTCTGGAACTCGTCGACAATCATTATGATCCTCTCTCCCCTTTCGGCGGAAAGACGGTACGGCAGACGCAAGACAGCCCTGATGTCATTGTCGTCGATGTCCCAGTTAGCGGACAAGATCGTGTCCGAGCTGGAATAGGCGTTCTGGTCGAAGACAAAATGGGTACCTTGGAGATAGGTGGTGACAATCCGTGAGTACTCATCCGGCGTGGAGGCCACGAGACGGATCACGGCCGAGCCGAAACGCCTCGCGAAAGCCTCATTGGAACGGATGTCCAGAGCTGTTATCTCTCCTGTGACAAACCTCGTCCCGGAGACCCTCATCCTGGTGAGCACTTGGTGGACAATGGACTTCTTTCCCGCCCCCACAGGCTCCCACAACACGACATTCTCGCTCTGGGACAAGAGGTTGGACAATATCGCGCAGTCCTCCTTGCGGCCGATAAAATGCTGGCCTGTCACATACTTGTTGTATAAAAACGGGCTGTCCATTGAAATAACATTTTTGTTTTGACAAAATTAAGAAAATTTTCATATCTTTGCACCCGCTTTGATAAAAAGGAGGTGGTAAATTAGTTATGATCATAGTTCCCATAAAGGAAGGCGAGAACATCGAACGCGCCCTCAAGAAATTCAAGAGAAAATTCGAGAAGACCGGCGCTATCCGCGAGATGCGTGCCCGCAAGAATTTCGAGAAGCCTTCTGTCAAGAAGAGAGCGGCGAGGATGAAAGCCATCTACGTCCAGCACCTCAGGCTCCAGGACGAGCAGTAAACGCGCGGCCGTTTCGGACAAACAACTGAAACAGAAGCGATTAAATAAAAGCCTCCGGTCATTTTCGACCGGAGGCTCTCATTTATCACGCTCAATCACAATCGGTTAGATGCCACGCTATATTTTTGGTGCTGTCAGTTTTGATTGCTATATTTACAATATAATCAGACTTCACGGACATGAGACACAGTTTTAATATCGACCGCGACGGTCAATACACTGAGGATTGAAGTCCATTTAGCGATGGGACAGGGAAGCAATGACAGGGCCGGGAAACCTCGGAAGCATCGTCTCGTCAAGGCGGTGCTGTGGGCGCTGCCCGCTCTGGTGGTTCTCATCCTCGTCGCCACACAGTTCGCTCTCCGTCCCAGGTTCCTTACCAGGATAGCCAACAGATACGCCGCCGAGTACGTCGACGGCCAGGTCAGCTTCTCGAACATCAGAGCTTCGGTACTCAAAAGCTTCCCACACCTCAATGTCACTGCCGAAGGATTCTCCGTCATGGGAGGGGATCCGCCGGACACGCTGGCCAGTTTCGACCGGCTGAGCCTCTCTGTCAATTATCTGGAGGCCATAAAGGGCAAGATAAGGATTCCCCACGCGGTCCTTGAGCACCCGAGGATATTCCTCCGCCAATATGACTCTACCCGGGCCAATTGGGACATCATAAAGATCCCGGCCGGAGAAGACAGCGACACCTCCTCTTTCACGATGCCGCCCATCTCTGTCGGGAAAGTGAGCCTTGAGAAATCCCCGTATATCGCCTATACCAGCGCCCCGGACAGCATCGATGTGGCCGCCTCGATGGACCACCTGACCATAAAGGGCCGGAAAGACCATTACGGGATTGATCTCGACACAGGAATACACCTGGAGACAAACTCGACCGGGAAAATGGACCTGCCCCTGGGGATCAAGGCTGGCCTCTACCCCGATTTCGAACGGAAAGTGTTCGCTGTCAAGGACATGACCGCATCCGTGGCGATGCTTGACATTAAAGGCGAAGGCCTGGTGGACATCTCCACGGACAGTCTGCTGATCCAAGCGTCAGCCTCCGTGGAAAATGAGCCGGTAAGTGAGGTGACGGAGTATTTCGGGGACAACTTCCCGATACTCAAGAAGCTTGACACAGACGCCAAGGTGTCCATTGAAGCCATTTGTGACGGTTATTACGATCCCAAGACCAGCAGGCTCCCCGACATTTCAGTCCACATGACAGTGCCAGACTCAAGACTGGCCTGGGAGGGAATAGATGAGAAAGGCCGCTTCGACTTGGAGGCCACCGCTGTGGTCTCCGACGGTAAACTATCGGCGAGAATCCCCAGCCTCAAGTTCAACATCAAAGGGGCGGACATCCAGCTCAACGGTTCCTCAGAGGATCTGCTCAGCGACGACCCTCTTCTCAAGATCGACAGCCGTCTCCACCTCGTGCTGGACTCACTGGAAAGGTTCATCCCCGAAGACATGGACATCAGCGCCAGGGGCAATCTGGACGGTAACCTCAAAGGAAGTTTCAGGCCTTCCCAGATGGACATATACAATCTCGACAGGATCGGCCTGCGAGGCGGCCTGGACAGCGACGGGATCAGGATACGAGCCTTCCGGGACACCCTGGCCGCCTTCCTCGGCAAGACCTCGATCTCGCTCGGGCGTTCCGGGGCTGGCAACGGGACTCCGGACGGAGAGGAGGCCGACCCGGAAGGCGGACATGTCGCGCTGACCGCCGTCGTGGACAGCCTCACCGCCAGTTACGGGGAGTCGACATACTTCCGGGGCCGGGGTGTCAGGCTTTCCGCCCACAACGCCGACGAGATTATCAAAGGCACAAAAGACCGCCATCCGCTCGTCGGACACCTGGATATTTCCTCGATCGGGATGATGGATCTCGACTCCTGTTTCGTTGGTGTCAGAGGATCCAGCACCACATTCAAGCTCACACAGGTCCCCAAAGACAAAGGCACTATCCCCCACTTGAGCCTCGGCAGCTCAAACAAATCCGTGAGGATAAGGGAAAGCGTGAACCGGTACTCTCTCGACGGCGCCACCCTGAATGTCACGGCGCGGCCAACCACATCCGAGTCCTTTCAAAGGAAACGCCTCCCGGGAAGGGATTCCATCAGAAGGGTAAGGCCGGATTTCCTCTCCGAGAAAGACTTTGAGAAAAACGACATCCACATCAGCCTGGGAGAGACAGTCTCCAAATACATCAAGGAATGGGACTTGTCGGGAAGCCTGAAAGTCAGGGAAGGGAAGGTCATCACGCCGTATTTCCCTCTCGAGAACAAGCTGTCGGATCTAAGCGGCAAATTCACCAACAACAAGTTAGATCTGTCCTCGCTCACCATCAACTCCGGATCATCCGATATTTCCGCGCATGGGAGCCTGTCCGGCCTCAGAAGGGCCCTGACATCCTCGAAGGGACTGCTCACTCTCGACCTCAACCTCAGCTCGGACCTGATTGACCTTAACGAGATCCTGCTCGCGGTCAATGCCGGGGGAAAATATGTTCCCCCCGGCGAGAAAGCCGCCTTGTCTGAGATAGACGATGTCTCCTACATGCGCTCGGTCGAGAATGAGGCTGTCCTCGACACGGTCGCGACCAGCCCACTGATCGTGATCCCGGCCAACCTGAACGCGAAGATCGGGATCCAGGCCGGAACAATCAGATACTCAGACCTTGAGACATCGTTTGTGTCCACAGATCTCCAGATGAGGGAAAGATGTTTGCAGATGACG
>JAFVED010000065.1 GCA_017478125.1 Bacteroidales bacterium
CCTATTGAATATAAAGGCAGTTATTTGGAAAAGATGTTCCGATTGTCTAACTTCGCTTCCATGGATGAGATGAGCCAGAGAGAATATCTTGCCCGCTACATGTGGGAGGTCGACCAGCGGAGCCAGCTCCGCTCGGCAAAAAACGAAGGTCTCGCCGAAGGACATGCGGCAGGTCTTGCCGAAGGACAGGCTAAAGGCTTGCGGGAAACCGCTCGGCGAATGTTGTCTAAAGGGATTGATATTCAAACTATCTCAGAGCTGACAACTCTTTCGCCGGATCTGATTCGTGGTTTATAAAGCAGTTCTTTCGAGGGGACTGAAGACGAGGTTTAAGCCGTAGTGAGATTTCAGAAAACGACGTTTCAGGTTTGCTGATAGGCCTTATGCAAGATCGCGTGTCGGTACTTGATGGTCTGGTAAAGTGACCTGAAAACAAGGTGCGCGTAATAGGCGGCGAAAAGGAGGTGCGTCTTGGTCTCGGCCGGAACCGCCGCACCCCCTTTCAGGATCGCCATCCCGCCGAACCAGACTGCGAAGAAAGCCAGCAGGCATCCGATGTTGGAGTCACGCATCTCCTTGGTGGCTGTGGCACCAATGTAGATTCCGTCCCAGGTGAAGGCGGGGCAGCCAAGAAGCGGCATGACGATGAGCCAAGGGAGGAATGTCTTGGCGGCGTCCACCACTGTGGTGTCCGATGTCATCATACGGAACATCGGAGTGCCGATCACGGCGTAAACCAGCACGAAGAACAGCCCTATCCCCATGCTCCAGACGAAGGTCCATTTGACGGTCTGTGAGACGGCGTGGCGGTCTTTCCGGCCGTAGAAGCGTCCTGTGAGGGCCTCTCCGGCGAAGGCGAATCCGTCGGTGAAGTACGAGAATATCATCATGAGTTTCATCATGACTGAGCACATGGCCAGAAGGGTGTCGCCGAAGCGGGCGGAGATTGCCGAGAATGCGAGGTACACTCCCATCAGGCACAGCGACCGGACAAACAAATCTCCATTCACGCTGAAGAACTGCCGCATCGACGTTCTCCCGGGGGCAGAAATCGTATTTCCAGACAGCACCCTTGGCGGCTCGACCGCCTCGCTTCGCGAAGCCCCACCGCTCGCTTCGCGAAGCGAAGCTCCGGTCCCCCCTTTTAACGTGCCGAGGGTGGCAGTGGTCTCGCCATCCAAGGTGCTGTCGGAAATAGCTTCAGCTACTGGTTCTTCCTCGGCGGCAATGCGCCTGGGCGGACATTTACCCGGATAGGGCGCGAAGCGCAGGGAGCCCAGGCGTCCTTTGCCGCCAGGGAACTCCAGTAGTCGCCGGTATTTGACGAGAAAAATGGTGCCGGCGGTGAGAAGACCGCTGTACTGGGCGATGAATGTGCCCCAGGCGATGCCGGTGAATCCGATGCCGTGGAATGTGGTCCCGGGGATGCCAAGGGCGAGTAAGATGCTGGCAACGATATTCATCCCGTTCACCATGATGTCCGTCAGCATCGAGCTGAAAGTGTCCTGCATCCCGATGAACCATCCCCTCATCACCATCAGGCTCAAAGTCGCCGGAGCGGCCCAAACCCGAATGTAGAAGTACTTGAGTGCCAGGGATCTGACTTCATCGGAGCACTGGACGAAAACGAACATCAGTTTTTGGAAAGGCCATTGGACGGCGATCAGGATGAGAGCGGACAGAAGAGCCGCCGCCAGGGCGTGCCTGAGGTTGTCAAGGCATCCTCCCCAATCCTCCCGTCCGTATGCCTGGGCGGTCATCCCCCCGGTTCCGGCCCTCAGGAAACCGAAGTTCCAGTACATCATGTCGAACATCAGCGAGCCGATCGAGATTCCTCCGATGAGGGCAGCGGCCGAAGAATCAAGGTGTCCTGCCACGGCGATGTCCACCAGGCCGACCAGAGGCACGGTCAGGTTGGCCAGGATGCTCGGCAGCGCGAGTCTCAATATCTCTTTATTCAGCGGGCTCACCCTTTGCGGAAGTGTTTCCCGACGAGAGGGAGGGAGGAGAGGGGGAAGTCACGCAGGACAATGAGGGCGCAGAAGGCGAGGATGAGGAGGCAGTTGACCCCGAGAGCCATCCATGTGCCGAGATGGTTGTTGGCGAGGGCCATCACGGCATACAGGACCGCCGCGGCGGCGCAGTAGATGAATATGTCCGTCAGCGGGTAGTCGATCCGGTACTTTTTCTGTCCCGCGAAGTAGGAGAGCAGCGTGGCCGTGCCGTAGCCTCCGACCCCGGCCCAGGCACACGCCATGTAACTGATCTTTGGAATGAATATGAAGTTGATGGCGAACAGCACCAGGCAGCCTATTCCCGAGAATAGCGCTCCCCAGAGCGTCTGGTCGGTGAGCTTGTACCAGAATGAGAGGTTGAAATAGACCCCCATCAGGATCTCGGCGACCATCACGATCGGGACGACTTTCAGGCCCACCCGGTAATCAGCCCCGATGATGTATTTCAGGATGTCCATGAACCCGACCACGCACAGGAAGGCCAGCAGGGTGAAGATGATGAAGTACTTCATCGCCTTCGCGTATGTCTCCTTACTGTCTCTTTCAGAGGAACTTCCAAACACGAAAGGTTCGTAGGCGTAGCGGAAGGCCTGAGTGATCATCGCCATGATCATCGCTATCTTGATGCACGCCCCGTAGATCCCGAGCTGGGCCGCCCCGTCCTCTCCCTTGTACACATACGGGAATATTATCTGGGAAGCCGTCTGGTTGAGGATCCCGGCGATTCCGAGGATGAGGATCGGCCAGCTGTAGGAGAGCATTCTCTTCATGAGGCTCCAGTCAAAGCCGCTCTTGAATCCTCTCAGTTCCTTGGTGAAGAACAGGGTCATGAAGGCCGTGCTGAACAAGTTGATGTAGAAGACCCAGCCGACTTTGATGCCGCCGTCGTAGATCCCGAACGGATTGAGTCCCAGTTTCGGAAGGAACACGAAATACAGCAGGTTCAGGGATATGTTCAGGAAAATGAACCCTAGTTTCAGGGCCGCGAATTTCAGGGGGCGTTTCTTGTGCCGGAGATAGGCGTACGGGATGCACTGGAAGGCATCGATCGCCACGGTCAGGGCCATCGTCCAGATGAAGTCCGGATGGTCCGGATAGCCCATGGCCGTGGAGACCGGCCTGAGGAAAATGACCACAAGCGCCACGAAAAGCGCCGATGTGGTGAGCACCGAGGTCAGGATTGTCGAGTACACCTTGTCCGGATCCTCTCCCTCCTTGTTGGAGTACCTGAAAAAGGTCGTCTCCATCCCGTATGTCAGGATCACAAGCAGCAGGGCGGTGTAGGCGTAAAGGTTCGTTACCACGCCGTAGCCTCCGCTGGAAGCGTCTATGACATAGGTATATAGAGGAACCAGAAGGTAGTTGAGGAACCTTCCTATGATACTGCTGAGGCCGTAGATCGCCGTGTCCTTGGCCAGTGATTTCAGATTCGCCATTCCCCGGGGATTATGGTCTTATCTTCCGTTGTACGCCTCAAGGGCTTTCCCGAGGATCAGTAGAGCCCTGGCCAGATCCTCTTTCTTGAGGACATACGCCATCCTGACCTGGTTCTTGCCCAGACCTGGGGTGCTGTAGAAACCGGCCGCCGGGGCCATCATGACAGTCTCTCCGGTGAATCCCTCCGGGGTGTCACCATCCTTGTAGCTGAATTCCTCGAGGCACCACTTGCAGAAATCCTCGGCGTCATCCACGGGAAGGGAGAGGACGGTGTAGAACGCTCCCTTCGGCATCGGAGAGTAGACTCCGGGGATATTGTTGAGGCCGGCGATGAAGAAGTCCCTGCGGTCCTTGTATTCCTCGAAACACTCCCTGGAGTATTCCTCGGTGCCCTCGATGGAGGCCTCGGCCACTATCTGGCCGAGAAGGGGCGGACTTAGCCTGGCCTGGCAGAACTTCATCACTGAGCTCATGAACAACTCGTTGCGGCTCACGATCATCCCTACCCTGATCCCGCACTCGGAGTACCTCTTCGAGACCGAGTCGACCACGATGACCTTGTCCTCTATCCCCTCCAGGCGCAAGGCCGAGAGATAGGGGGCGTCGGTGTAACGGAACTCCCTGTAGACCTCGTCGGAGATGAGGAACAGGTCGTGCTTGCTCACGATGTCCCTCAACCTGTGGAGTTCCTCCTCGGAGTAGAGGTAACCGGTGGGGTTGTTGGGGTTGCAGATGAGGATGGCCTTGGTCTTTGGGGTGATGGCCTTCTCGAAGTCCACCACAGAGGGGAGGGCGAAACCGTCCTCGATTCTTGAGGTGACTGTCTTGATCGTCACTCCCGCGGTCACGGCGAACGAGATGTAGTTGGCGTAGCCAGGCTCGGTCATGATGATCTCGTCTCCCGGGTCAAGGCAGGTGAGGAAGGTCAGCAGAAGGGCTTCCGAGCCGCCGCAGGTGACGATTATCTGTTTCTCCGAGAGGTCAATGCCGAACTTGGCGTAATAGCCGGTGAGCCTGTCCCTTAGCGGCTTGATGCCGTTGCTCGGACTGTACTCGAGAGTTGTCCTGTCGATTCTCTTGAGGGCGTTGAGCGCTTTTTGGGGAGTCGGCAGGTCAGGCTGGCCTATGTTGAGGTGGTAGACCTTCGTGCCCCTGGCCTTGGCGGCGTCGGCGAAAGGGGTCAGTTTCCTTATCGGCGAGGCCGGGACAAGGATTCCGCGTTGAGATATTCCTGGCATGTCCCGATCCGTTTATTTCGCCTTGCCCTGGTTAGCGACAGCTTCCTGCTTGCGCTTGAGTTCCTCCGGATCGGCGAGATAATAGTCATTCACGAGATTGAGGTTGTCGTCGAACTCGAAAACGTAGGGAGTCGCCGTGGGAATGTTCAGCTTGACGATGTCGGCGTCGGAGATGCCCTTGAGGTGCTTCACGACACCGCGCAGGCTGTTTCCGTGAGCCACGACCACGATGCTGTCATGCACCTTGAGGGCGGGGAAAATCTCGCACTCCCAGTATGGCATGACCCTCTCGATGCACTCCTTGAGAGCCTCTGTGCGGGGGATGTACTGGTCGGGAACTCCGGCGTAACGGGGATCCCTGGTCGCGCTGTTCGGGTCGTCTTCCGGGAGGTTGTGAGGGGCGATGTCGAAGCTGCGGCGCCAGATCAGCACCTGCTCGTCGCCGTATTTCTGGGCGGTCTCGGCCTTGTTCAGGCCCTGGAGCATTCCGTAGTGTTTCTCGTTAAGCCTCCAGGTCTTCTTGACGGGGATCCAGTCGAGATCCATCGAATCGAGGACGTTGTTGAGGGTCTTGATAGCCCTCTTGAGGTATGACGTGTAGGCGACCTCAAAGGTAAAACCGTTCTCTTTCAGGATTTTGCCTGCGTCGAAAGCCTCCTGGACACCCTTCTCGCTCAAGTCAACATTTGTCCACCCTGTGAACCTGTTCTCTTTGTTCCACTGGCTCTCGCCGTGACGGATAAGTACTATTCTCTTCATGTTTTTTAAATTAAAAAATTAGATTATTCTGTTATTTCTCTCATATTCCCTGCACCAGTCCTTGATGGGGCAGTCCCCGCATTTGGGGTTCCTGGCCGCGCAGACGTATCTGCCGTGCAGGATCAGCCAGTGATGGGACTTGGCCCGCTTGTCCTCCGGGATGTGCTTTTCCAGGTCCTTCCCGACAGCGTCCACCGTCTTCCCGTCCGAGAGACCCAGCCTGCGGGATACCCTGAACACATGTGTGTCGACGGCGATCACCGGCTTGTCGTAGACTATGGAAGCCACGACATTGGCGGTTTTCCGCCCGACCCCCGGAAGGCTCATGAGCTTGTCGATGTCAGATGGGACCTCGGAGCCGAACTCGTCCGCCAGTTTCCGGGCCATCGCGATCAGATGCGTGGTCTTTGAATTGGGGTAGGAGACGCTTTTTATGTATGGATAAACTTCGTCAAAAGACGCCTCGGCCAGGTCTTTTGGCTCCGGAAACCGCTCAAACAGAGGCGGAACAACCATGTTGACCCTCCTGTCGGTGCACTGGGCGCTCAGGATGACGGCGACCAGCAGATGGAAGGGGGAGTCATAGTGGAGCTCGGTGACGGGCAGGGGCCGGTTCTTCTCAAACCAGTCCAGGATCTTGGCATATCGGTCTTTTTTCAGCATGTCAGATGGTCAGCGCGAGATCGATGACTTCCTCGTTCACACTCTCCTCGCATTTCTCGTCCTTGCAGACGAATATCCTTCCGTGGTATTTCTCGAATATTCCCCGGTTGTGAGTGACCATGACGATGGCTGTGCCATCCTCTTTGTTGATGCTTGTGAGTAGCCGGAGAATCCCGTCGGCCGTCTCGTTGTCCAGGTTGCCTGTGGGCTCGTCCGCGATTATCAGGCCTGGCTTGTTCAGAAGGGATCTGGCTATGGCTACCCTCTGCTGCTCCCCACCTGAAAGCTGGTGAGGCATCTTGTGGGCCTTGTGGTTCATCCCCACATCCTCAAGTACCTCGCGGATACGTTTGTCCGCCGCGTTCCGGTCTTTCCACCCTGTTGCCCTGAGGACGAAGTCGAGGTTTTCCTCCACTGTCCTGTCCATAAGCAGCTGGAAATCCTGGAAGACCACGCCGATTCTTCGGCGAAGGTATGGTATGTCTCTTTCCCTCAAGCCGTTAAGCTTGAATCCGCACACTTCTCCGAAACCTTTGCGCAGGGGATTTTCCCCGATCATCGCGCGGATGATGGAGGTCTTTCCCGTACCGACTTTTCCGACGATATACACGAAATCACCGGTGTCGATAGTCATGTCCAAACCGTAGATGACCACATTGTCCCCACCTTGGATGTCCGCTTTCTTGAAAGAGACAATCGGCTTGTTTGTTGTTGGTTGCAAAGTTTTGTCTTCCATGATTCTACAAATATACTTCTTTTTTTTAAGTATATTGAGTAAATTTGTGGATTGTAGATTTGAACTATAAACTTTCGCAAGATATCGTTATGAAAAGAAACCTTACCGCGGCGCTGCTTGCCGCTACGGTTCTTCTCGGGGGATTCGCCCTCCGGGCCCAGGACCGGACAGCCGGCAGTTACCGCCATGCCCTTGACCTCTACGACCATGGCATGTTCGAGAGGGCGGGAACCATTTTCGACCAGATCTCCTCATCGACAGGCGATGTGATGGCGGAGGGGTACAGGACCCTTTGCGCCGTCCGTCTCCAGGAGAAAGGCTACGAGACGATGGTCGCGAATTATATAGGGGCTTACCCCTACTCGAAACTTGTTCCCCAGATCCGCTTCTACAATGGCTTGAACCTGTTCGACATGGAGGACTACAGCGCCGTGTCGGCCGAGTTCGGCCTGATTGATCCCGCGTCCCTTGACAAGACGCAGGTGGCCGAATACATGTTCAAGCGCGGCTACGCTCTTTTCGAGGAGGGCGACCTGGACAGGGCCAGGGAGATTTTCGCCAAGGGCGAGAAGATGCCTTATTCGGATTACACGGCTCCCTCAAGGTACTCGATGGGCTATATCGATTATACCCGCAAGGACTTCGACGAGGCATACGGCTGGTTCGAGAAAGCCGGGAAAGACGCCAGGTTCACTGACATATCCAACTATTACATGACCGAGTGCCGCTTCATGCGGAAGGATTACGCTTATGTCCTGAAAAATGGTGTAAAGCTCTATGACGAGGTTCCGGCCGACCGCAAGTCCCATCTCGCGAGGATCATTTCCGAGTCCTATCTCGCCACGGGTGACTCCGGCAAGGCGAAGGAGTTCTATGACAAGGTCGGGAGCGACAGGATCGACATGGACCGTGACGACTGGTTCTATGCCGGTACGGTCTTGTACTCCAACGGTGATTTCAAGGGAGCCATAGACAATTTCTCAAGGATGTCCAGCAGGACTGACTCCATCGGTCAGATCGCGAATTACCAGCTTGGCTACAGCCACATCCAGACCGGCAACAAAGTCGCCGCGCTGGATGCCTTCAGGGACGCCTCGGTGGCCTCGTTCAATCCGGATATCCAGGAGGACGCGCATTTCAACTACGCGAAACTGTCCTTCGACCTGAACCACAATCCCAAGGTCTTCGATGAGTATATCGCCAAGTATCCCGGAAAGGATAAGGGCGACCAGATATACAGCTATATGGCTTTGGCCTCGCTTTACAATCACGATTACGCCGGGGCTGTCGATGCCTATGCCAATATCGACAACCTGGACAATAACCAGAAGGCGAACTATATGAGGGCCAATTACTTGAGGGCTAACCAACTGATCAGTAACGGCTCTTGGAGGGACGCCGTGCCGCTGCTCAAGGCCGCCGGATATTATTCCGACAGAAGGGATCCCTTCAACCAGCTCACAAGGTATTGGCTCGGGGAGTCGTATTATAGGGGAGACCAGTTCGACAAGGCTGTCGAGACGTTCCGGGAGCTTTACAACAACTCTGCCCTGGATGGG
Organism: Bacteroidales bacterium; assembly: GCA_017478125.1. Classification (GTDB taxonomy): domain Bacteria; phylum Bacteroidota; class Bacteroidia; order Bacteroidales; family UBA932; genus Cryptobacteroides. Next base: position 8,408 of record JAFVED010000065.1, read on the forward strand.
AAACCTGAAGGTAGGCTTATCCCTTATGATCTGGCTTACAGCTATTTCCGTATGGGAGACTATGACAACGCCGCCAAGTGGTTCGACGAGTATCTCAAGGAGAGGAATCCCTCGGAGGGAGAGGACGCCGCGTCGAGGAGGGCGGATTGCGATTTTATCAGGAAAGACTACAAGACCGCTGTCAAGGGATATGAGGATGCTATGAGGAGATTCGATTACGCCTCCAATCTCTATCCGGCTTATAAGGCGGGTATCGCTTATGGTCTTCTTGGAGACAAGAAGGGCAAGGTCGATGTGCTTTCGAGAGCGCTGAAGTATAACCCCTCCGCCGGTTATTATTCGGAGGCGATGTACGAGCTTGGCCGTTCGTATGTGGCCTCGGGGGACAATGACGCGGCTGTCAGGACGTTCGACAAGCTAAGGGCCAACACCGACGACAAGACCATCGCCGCGAGGGCTATGATCGAGCTCGGCATGATCTACAGGAACATGTCCGAGTACGACAAGTCCCTGGCATACTATAAGAGGGTGGTGGAGGATTTGCCCGGAACCGAATACGCCAGTGATGCCCTGGCGGCGATCGAGTCCATCTATCAGACGGATGGCAGGACGGACGAGTTCATCGACTATGCGGACAAGGTCGGGGCAATAAAGGACAAGACCGCCGGTGAGAAGGAGAGCATGTAGTTCGCCGCGGCGGAGCAGCTGTACCTGTCCGAGAATTGGAACAAGGCTCTCGCCTCGTTGCAGAACTATATGGAGCGGTATCCTTCTGGGGCGGATGCCGGGAAGGCGGTTTTCTATACCGCCGAGTGTTACCGTAACCTGGGCAAGAAAGAGCAGGCCCGCGACTGGTACAACAAGGCGGTCCAGAGCGGGGAGGGTTCCTCTTACGCCGAATCCGCGATGCTCAATTTCTCTCGCCTCTCATACGAGATGGAGCGCTACAAGGACGCGTACGGCGGGTTCAGCTCCCTGCTCGGAGCCGCCAAAATCGAGGGCAACAAGCACACCGCGAGGGTCGGTATGGCAAGATCCGCCTTCAAGGCTGGAGACTATCCCTCGGCCATTTCTTGCGCTGACAAGGTGAAAGCTGACCCGAAGAGCTCCGAGGCCGAGCTCAGGGAAGCTGACTATATCAAGGCCAAGTCCCTGCTGTCAACCAACGAGCGAAGCCGCGCTTTCGAGATTTTCAATACCCTTGCGGCCAGGCCGTCCACGGACGAGGGTGCCGAGGCCGCTTACATGCTCATATTGGACGCGTACGACCAAGGCAAGTATGACACGGTCGAGAAAAAGGTCTATGACTTCTCCTCCAAGGCGGGCGGGCAGAACTACTGGCTGGCCAAGTCGTTCATTGTCCTCGGGGACTCTTTCGCCGAGCAGGACAACTACACTCAGGCCAAGGCCACTTTCGAGAGTGTGCTAAACGGCTATCAGCCCATCTCCGGAACCTCGGATGATGTGCTCGACAACGTCCGTATGAGGCTCTCCAAACTCAACAACCTGATGAATTAGAAGAGAGATGGACATGAGAAAGAATATATTGGCTCTGGCCGCGGCCCTTGTATGCGCGGTCTCTTTTGCCCAGAATAATATCAACCCCACCGTCGAGGTGACCAACACCTACCAAGGCGATCCTTCCGAGGTCCACAAGCCCCAGGTCGGGATGGCCATCCCGGACTCGTTGCTCAGGTTCGATATGGACTTTGGTTATGAGGTTTTCGAGAAACCGTACCAGGGGGCATACAACTTCAAGCCTTATATGCTGGCTATGAAGCCCGACAAGAACGCTTTCCGGGGGAGGAAACTCTATCTCAAGACCGGAGCCGGATACTCGCTCCATCCCCAGCTTGACTTCGTGTTCAGCCCGGAGCAGAGCGGCCCTTTCCAGATGAGCGTCTACGCCGGTCACAGGTCATATTTCGGGAAATACAACAGCCTCAAGGCGGAGATGGAGGACGGCAGGTACAAGGTAGACAAGCTCGCGAAGGGGGCATTCGGCGGCTATGACGCGAAGTCTTCTGTAGGAGTCGAGGGACGGTACAACTTCAGCAAAGCTGTCCTCTCTTTTGGAGCCGCTTATGATGGGGTGATGGCGAAGGACACTATTTTCACACGCTCGCTTGACGCGGTGGATCTCAACGCGAGGATACGCTCCAACCGGGATGATGAGAAATATGTCTTCTATGACGTCAGGATCGGGGGCAGGATAGCCGGAGACAGGTGGTCCGGCAATAAGCTGAGCGAGAGTGCCGTCACCCTTGAAGGGAAGGCGGGTCCTGTCTTTGACGCTACCAAAGCCGCTTTGATAGGTTTTGAAGCCCAGACGTGCTCGTACGGCAATTACTTCGAGACCAATGCCGGACGGCTCGCCCTCATACCGGAGTACAGTATCACGTATGGCAAGCTGGACATGAGTTTCGGAGTCAGGGTTGAGGTGTTGTTGAAAGGAAAAGTCAGGGATAATGCCGGTGAGAACCAGGCTATGTTCCAGAACAAAGGAGGAGTCGTTTTCCCCGATGTCCATGTCAGGTACAGCGCGACTGACAAGTTGAACCTTTTCGCGGAGGTTACCGGAGGGAACAAGCTCAACACCTATTCCTCAATCATCTCCAGACATCACTTCATCAATCCTGTGAATATGATGACTCCTGTCCTGGACAACTCGGTAGAGAAAGTGAACGCCAGGATAGGTTTCGAGGGGAACGCCGCCCAGAAGCTCCAGATCGGAGTGTCGGGAGGTTTTGCCCTTGTCGGTAACGGATTGATGGACTGCGGTTTGGCTGTCTATTCCCAGCCGCTCAGTCCGGAGGCCTTCCTCCCGACAGTCTCTTACTCGGACTACAGTATGATCTACGCTGACGCGCTCGTGGACTACAAGGCCGGAGACTTCCGTTTTGACGGGGCTCTCCACCTGAGGAAGACGACCTTCAAGTACGACGCTGATTACGGGCTCGCCCTTCCGAGGGTGTCTTATGACGCGAGGGCGATGTATGACTTCACCTCCAGGATCTATGCCGGTGTCCGGGTGAGTGGAGCCGGGGCCAGGCTCGGAAGATGCCGCCAGCTGCCATATCAGGTAGAGGATGCGGCCTTGGCCTATGATGTGAAGGTCCCGGGCTGGTTCGATTTCGGCGTCCTGGGAGGATGGCAATTCAACCGCAAGCTCGGTTTCTGGCTGGAGTCAGGAAACCTTTTGTGCGAGTCAATCCAGCGGTCTCCGTTTTATTCGGAGAAAGACCTGTGGATAACGGCCGGAATCACCTTAAATTTATAGATTTTTTCGTATATTTGTCCGTTTTATGGGAGACCCCCGAAAACGGACAATTTTTATATTCGGAAAATGATAGAGAACGACGTGATGAAGAAGGCGGAGGAACAGTATTCCGCCAGTAGTATCCAGGTGCTGGAAGGACTTGAGGCTGTGAGGAAAAGACCTTCGATGTACATCGGAGATGTCGGTGAGAGGGGACTTCATCATCTGGTATATGAGGTTGTTGATAACGGCATCGATGAGGCGATGGCCGGTTATTGTGATGAGATCAGTGTCACCATACTCCCTGACAACTCGATCAGGGTGACCGATAACGGCCGCGGCATCCCTACGGGCATGCATCCCAAAGAGCATCGCTCCGCCCTGGAGGTCGTCATGACCGTCCTCCACGCGGGAGGGAAGTTCAACAAGGACAGCTACAAGGTCTCCGGAGGACTCCACGGTGTCGGTGTCTCGTGCGTGAACGCCCTTTCCGACAGCCTTGTGGCCGAGATCCACAGGGAAGGGAAAGTCCATGTCCAGAAATATTCCAAGGGCAAGCCTCTCGGCCCTGTCGAGGTTGTCGGAGAATGTGAGGACACAGGAACAATAATCACCTTCCATCCTGACGATACGATATTCACCCAGACAATAGTTTACAAGTACGACACCCTCGCCGCCAGGATGAGGGAACTCGCTTATCTGAACAAGGGCATAAAGATCTCTCTGACCGATGAGCGCGAGATGGTTGAGGTGTTCGGGCAGGACGCGAACGGCGACACAAAGCCTACGGGCAAACAGGATTTCAGGCGGGACGTGTTTTATTCCAAAGAGGGTCTCAAGGAGTTCATCGGTTACCTTGACGCAGGGGCTAACCAGTTGATCCCTGAGGCTATCTGTGTGCAGAGCGACAAGGTCATCCCGATTGACATCGCCCTGTCGTACAACAATGGTTTCTCCGAGAAGATCTACTCCTATGTGAACAACATCAACACCATAGAGGGTGGAACTCATCTCCAGGGCTTCAAGATGGGGCTGTCGCGTTCCCTGAAGAACTATGCCGAGAAGAATAACCTGCTCTCCAAGTTCAAGGGTGATCTCGCGCCTGAGGATTTCCGCGAGGGGCTGACCGCTGTTGTGTCGGTGAAGGTCGCCGAACCTCAGTTCGAGGGACAGACAAAGACCAAGCTCGGCAACCCTGAGGCCACCTCGGCTGTCTCCCAGGCCACTTCCGCCGCCATGGAGCAGTACCTTGAGGAGCATCCGAAGGAGGGCAAGATGATCATCGAGAAGATAGTCCTCGCCGCCACCGCCAGGGAAGCCGCCCGCAAGGCGCGCGCGATGGTCCAGCGCAAGTCCGCGTTGACCGGCGCCGGGATGCCCGGAAAACTCGCCGACTGCTCCGAGAGGGATCCGGAGAGGTGCGAGCTCTTCCTGGTCGAGGGTGACTCCGCTGGCGGAACCGCCAAGCAGGGGCGTGACAGGCGTATCCAGGCCATCCTTCCCTTGAGGGGAAAGATCCTTAACGTAGAGAAAGCCGCCGGTGACCGCGCTTTCGACAGCGAGGAGATCAGGAACATCTACACCGCTCTCGGTGTGACAGTCGCCCAGGAGGATGAGAACGGGGTGAAGAGGATGGATCTCAGCCGGCTCCGTTACCATAAAGTGATCATCATGACCGATGCTGATGTGGATGGAAGCCACATCGCCTGCCTGATCCTCACATTCTTCTTCCGTTATATGTTCGACCTTATCAAGAACGGCTACGTCTATCTCGCCACACCTCCTCTTTATCTTGTCAAGAAAGGCAAGGAGGAGGTCTATTGCTGGACCGATGAGCAGCGTTTCGAGGCTACAGCCAGGCTTGGAAAGGGATCGGAGAAAGGAGTCACCGTCCAGAGGTACAAAGGTTTGGGAGAGATGAGCGACGAGCAGCTTTGGGACACAACCATGGATCCGGGCAAGAGGCGTCTGCGCCAGATCACCATCGAGAACGCCGCCGAGGCCGAGAGGACTTTCTCGATGCTCATGGGAGACGATGTCCCGCCGAGAAGGCAGTTCATCGAGGAGAATGCCCATTACGCCAATATTGACGCTTAATTATCAAGAAATTAATAGTTTCCGCTATGTACAGTGATATTTTTGACAGGATAGAGAGAGATTCCGGCGGCCCTATCGGCCAGTATTTCGAGCAAGGTTTCGGTTATTACATGTATCCCCGTCTCGAGGGAGAGCTCGGGCCTCACATGACTTTCAACGGGATACCTGTGTTGAACTGGTCTCTGAACAACTATCTCGGGCTGGCCAACCATCCTGAGGTCAGGAAGGCTGACGCCCAGGCGGCCGCTGACTGGGGACTCGCGTATCCTATGGGAGCCAGGATGATGTCCGGCCACACCCGTTATCATGAGAAACTGGAGAAGATTTTCGCCGAATTCGAGAAGAAGGAGGACGCTTTCCTGTATAATTTCGGTTACCAGGGTATTGTATCGACAATCGACGCCTTGACGGGACGCCACGATGTCATCGTCTATGACGCCGAGTGCCATGCCTGTCTGTTGGACGGAATACGTCTCCACATCGGCAGCAAGTACAAGTATCGCCATAACAACATGGCCGATTGCGAGAAAGTCCTTGCCAGGGCTTGCGCCGAGGCCGACGCGAACGGCGGAGGTGTCCTGCTCATCACCGAGGGTGTCTACGGGATGACCGGGGCTCTCGGAAAGCTGGACGAGATCGTGGCTTTGAAAAACAAGTACAAGTTCCGCATCCTGATTGACGACGCCCATGGTTTCGGCCTGCTCGGCCCCCACGGACGCGGGACATCGGAGCATTTCGGTGTGATGGACGGGATAGACCTGTACATCGGCGCCTTCGCCAAGAGCATGGCCTCCATAGGAGGTTTTGTGGCCGGCCCCCATTCTATAATCAATTTCCTCCGGGCGAATATGCGCTCGCAGATGTACGCCAAATCGCTGCCTATGCCGCTTGTTCTCGGCAATATCAAGAGAATGGAAATAATTGATTCTCCGGAAGGTGACGAGCTCAGGGCAAAGTGCTGGAAGATCACCCGCGCCATCCAGCAAGGTTTCAAGGACGAGGGCTTTGATATCGGAGAGGCCGAGGCATGTGTCACTCCTGTCCACATCAAGGGAGGTATCGCGCAGGCCACCAAGATGGCCAAGGATCTCCGGGAGAACTACCGGATATTCTGCTCCATGGTGATCTATCCTGTCATCCCGAAGGGGATGATTATATTCAGGATCGTATCCACCGCTGCTCACACGATGGAGGATGTCGAGTACACTCTCAAGGTGTTCAAGGAGATCAAGGCCAAACTGGACGCCGGTCTATATGACGGTGACGACATCGCTGCCATGACAGTGGAATAATGTCATTCTGAGCGAGGCGAAGAATCTTATATCCAATGAGTAAGGAATACTTCAAAGACAAGGTCATTATCGTGACGGGAGCCAGCTCAGGAATCGGGTTGGCTTCCGCCCGCTTGTTCGCTGCCCTTGGAGCCAAGGTGGTGATGGCGGCCAGGTCGTATGACAAGCTTGTCAGCCTGGCCCCCTCCGTGTGCGCTGATCCGGACAGGATCCTCTGCGTGAAGACCGATGTCACGAGGGAGGATGACTGCCGGGAGCTTATCGTGAAGACAGTGGCGAGATTCGGGGGGATAGACATACTGGTCAATAATGCCGGCATTTCCATGAGGGCGATGTTCAAGGATCTGGATCTTGGGGTCATCCGCTCCCTCATGGATGTCAACTTCTGGGGAACGGTCCACTGTACAAAATATGCCTTGCCGTATCTGCTCGAGTCGAAGGGACAAGTCGTGGGAGTGATCTCGATCGCCGGGTTCTCAGCTCTGCCGGCAAGGACGGGGTACTCCGCTTCCAAATACGCGGTCAGGGGTTTCCTTGACACAATCCGTATCGAGCATCTGAAGGATGGTCTCAATGTGCTGGTTTTCGCTCCTGGTTACACAGAGTCCAATGTCCGCAAGGCGGCTCTCACCGCCGACGGCTCGCCTCAGGGCGACACCCCTCTGAAAGAGGAGAAACTGATGAGCGCCGAGGATTGCGCGCTCCATCTGGCGAAAGGGCTTCAGAAGCGGAAGTCTCAGGTTGTCCTCACCGGCCTTGGGAAGGCCACTGTGTTGGCTCACAACTTGTTCCCGAGACTTACCGACAGGCTCACATACGGCTATATCGCCAAGGAGGCGGGCAGCCCATTCAAATAGGATCCACATGAAAAAGCCGGAAGTGAATATAAACTACAGGGTGGCTGTGCCGCTGGTCCTGATCTTCGTGGTTCTCGCGCTGGTTTTCCCGAGGAGCGCGAAGTTCGCTTATGACTACAGGAAAGGATCGCCCTGGACTCACGAGACACTTCTGGCCCAGTTCGATTTCCCTATCCTCAAGACCGAGGAGCAGCTTCGCGAGGAGAGAAGCAAGAACAAGCCGGTGGTGATTCCTTATTACCGCTATCGCCAGGATGTTGTCGACAACAGCATGAAAACCGCTGGCACACTCGATCTCGGTGGCTATTCATCGATCCGGCCCCAGGTCTTGTCTTCCCTTGAGAGTATCTTCTCTCATGGGGTTGTCACGGACGAGGGAGTCAAGCTTGACAAGGGGGAGGATATCACTTCGGCCGTGGTATATGTCCAGAAGGACAAGCGGGCGGCCAAGCGGCCGGCTTCCGAGGTGTACAAGGAGTCGGAGGCTCGGTCGAAGTTGTTGTCGGATGTGTCCTCGAGGCACACGAAGTTCAACGTGGACTCTGTCCTCAGGGTTACAGGGGTGTATGAGGTTGTCGTTCCCAATCTCGAGTACGATTCCAGGACCACCGGACTGGTCAACTCGGAGTCTTCCCCCAGGATCTCGACGACCCAGGGCTTTGTCAGCGCTGGTCAGCTGATTGTCTCCGAGGGTGAGATAGTCACCTCTGAGATCGCTCAGATTCTCGATTCCTACAAGGTTGAGTATGAGAATAATATGGGTTACGGTGGCCCCAAGATCCTCTTCTGGCTCGGCAACGCTCTGCTTTCCCTGGTGCTCACGTTGCTGTTTTTCCTTGTCATTTATTTCCTCAACAAGAGGATATTCGCTGACACCAGAAGGTTCTGGTATCTCGTGCTGGTCTTCCTGATCGCTGTGCTGACGACGATGGCGGTCAACAAGTTCGCCCCGAAGTTCATGTACATGGTGCCGTTCACTCTCACGGCCCTTTATCTCGAGGCGTTCTTCAAGAACAAGATGAACTTGCCCATCTGCGTGGTCTCTTTCATGCCGCTCCTGATCTTCCCGGCCAACGGTGTCCCGTTGTACGTGATGTTCACGGTGGCGAGCGTCGTGGCTGTTTTCGCCTTCAAGTATTTCAACCAGGGCTGGCAGCAGTTCATCACCGCCACTATCGTTTTCATCAGCCTGGTGATCACGTATTTCGCGTTCCGCTTTATCGGGGTGGTCAGTGACGATCCTTATCAGGCCGTGTTGTTCATGTTCATCGGCTCGATGCTCAATGTCGCCGGCTACCCGCTTATCTTTCTCTTCGAGAAGATGTTCGGCCTGGTGTCCAATTCCCGTCTCCGCGAATTGTGCGACACCAACAATCCTCTTTTACGAGAGCTTGAGAGGAAGGCTCCCGGCACTTTCCAGCATTCGTTGCAGGTGATGAACATGGCCGACGCCGCGGCCAGGGCCATAGAGGCGAACTCCCTGCTTGTCAGGGCAGGAGCCTTGTACCATGATATCGGCAAGATGATGAACCCCTCGTGTTTCATAGAGAATGACAGCCTTTCCGTCAACGGGGCTCATTATCATGACGGCCTGTCTCCGAAGGAGAGCGCCGAGGCGATCATCAGGCATGTCCAGGATGGAATCGATTTGGCCAGGGAACACAAGCTGCCGGAGCTTATCATCGGTTTTATCCGGACCCATCACGGCACCTCCAACACCAGGTATTTCTACAACAAGTACCTGAATGAGGGCGGAGATCCGGCCGATGCGGACTGCTTCTTCTATAAAGGAGCCAAACCCCGTACCAAAGAGCAGGTGATCCTGATGCTTTGCGACAGCATCGAGGCCGCGTCCCGCACTCTTAAAGACAATTCGCCCGAGACTTTTTCCGACTTTGTCGAGAGTATTGTCGAGGGCAAGATCAGCATAGGCCAGCTCGATGAGGCGGATGTCTCCATCAGGCAGCTTAATACCATAAAAGAGATTCTGAAGGGGTACCTGTCCCAGATGTACCATGAGAGGGTTGTATACCCATCCAGAACCACTTGACAAGAAATATTGATAAATTAAAGATTATATTATGGAAGTAATTAAGAATCAGATTGATGACCTTAACATCGAAGTTACTGTCAACCTCAAGGGAGAGGATTACGCTGAGCAGGAGAAAAAGAGGCTTGCCGCCTACAGAAGGAACGCCGACTTCAAGGGTTTCCGCAAAGGAATGGTCCCTGCTCAGCTGGTGAAGAAGCTCTACGGAGACCAGGCCCTCTATGAGACTATCAACTCAATCGTCTCCGAGCAGCTGGACAAATTCATCAAGGACAACGATCTGCACATTCTCGGTGAGCCCATCGGGAGCGAGTCCCAGAAAGAGAATGAGTGGGTCGATGGCGCTGATTTCGAGTTCAAGTTCGATCTCGGTCTCTCTCCTAAGATCGATTTCGAGGTGTCCAAAGAAGACAAGTTGCCTTATTACAAGATCAACGTCACCGAGGAAGCCAAGGCCAAGATGAAGGAGAATATCCTCAGGCAGTATGGCCAGCTTGAGGAGGGTTCCGCTGCTGGAGAGGATGACTATGTGGTGGTCGATTTCAAACAGGGTGAGAAAGTCGTCGAAGGCGCTTATGTCGCTGTGGACAAGGTCGAGGGAACCGCCAGGAAGAAGTTTGTCGGCGCCAAGGTTGACGACAAGTTCGATGTCGATGTGAACGAGGCTTTCACAAACGAGACAGACCGGGCCTCCATGCTCAAGATGAAGAAGGAGGAGCTTGCCGGGATGGATCCAAAGTGGGAGGCTACCGTGGTTAATGTCAAGACTTTCGTGCCCGCGTCCGAGAATCAGGAGACTTACGATAAGGTGTTCGGCAAGGATGCTGTCAAGACCACTGAGGAGTTCGACGCCAAGATCGCCGAGAGGCTCGAGAACGAGTACAAGCAGGAGGCCGATTACAGACTCTCCCGCGACCTCCGCAAGTACTTTGTCGACAAGGCCGGTGTCCAGGTTCCGGAGACTTTCCTCAAGAGGTGGCTTTATGAGAGCAACAAGGAGAAACTATCCAAGGAGGAGGTCGACAAGGAGTTTGACTCTTTCCTCGAGGATTTCCGTTGGCAGCTTGTCCGCGGCTATCTGATGAGGAAGTTTGATCTCAAGATCGAGGACAAGGACATGGTCGACGCCGCGAAGGCTTACGCCTCTTACCAGTATGCCATGTACGGGATGGGTAACGTCCCGGAGCAGTTCATCACTGATGCCGCCATGAATATCCTGAAGGATGAGCGTCAGATCCGCAATATCGAGGAAAGCGTTGAGAACGAGAAGGTTATCGCTGCTGTCAAGGAACTCGTCTCTTTCCAGAACAAGAAGATTTCCGAGGAGAAATTCCGTGCCTTATAGTTTAGTATGGACGAATTCAAGAAATATGCTGTCAAGGGTCTTGGACTAAGCTCCATGACTCTCGACCGGTACCAGAGGGCGACTGATGCTTACATCAATCCCACCATCATCGAGGAAAGGAAACTCAATGTGGCCTCGATGGATGTGTTCAGCCGTCTGATGATGGACCGGATAATTTTCCTGGGTGTCCCGATCGACGACGATGTCGCCAATATCATCCAGGCCCAGCTCTTGTTCCTTGCCTCCACCGATTCGGCGGCTGACATATCCCTGTACATCAACACTCCGGGAGGGCAGGTGACTTCCGGTCTGGCCATCTACGACACGATGCAGCTCGTGGAGCCGGACGTGGCCACGATCTGTACGGGTATGGCGGCGTCAATGGGCTCCGTGTTGCTTTGCGCCGGCGCTAAGGGAAAGCGCTCCTGCCTGCCTCACTCCAAGGTGCTGATCCATCAGCCTCTGGGTGGAGCCCAGGGCCAGGCCTCCGACATCATGATCGCCGCCAGGGAGATCGAGAAGACACGCAAGGAACTCTACGACATCATCTCCCGGCATTCCGGCCAGCCATATGAGAAGGTCTTCGCTGACGCTGACCGCGACTTCTGGATGACAGCCCAGGAGGCCCTTGACTATGGAATGGTGGATGAGATCCTTTCCAAGAGATCCAAGTGATGGCCAAGAAAGGTTCATCACAACGGCATTGCATGTTCTGTGGCAGGGAGGAATCTGAGGTTCCGTTCCTGCTTCAGGGCATTGATGGCTTTATATGCTCAGACTGCGTGGAGCTGGCTCATGAGTATATCGCCGACACGGCGCGCCAGGCGGCCGCCAAAAGCTCGTCGGAGCGGATAGAAGACAAGAATAAGCCTGCCGACATAAAGGCTTTCCTGGATCAGTACGTTATCGGTCAGGACAGGGCGAAGAAGATGTTGTCGGTGGCCGTCTACAACCACTACAAGCGAATCAATCACAACCTTGTGGACAAGCCCGATGACGGGGTGGAGCTGGAGAAGTCAAACATTCTCCTTGTCGGCCCCACAGGTACCGGCAAGACATTGTTGGCCAAGACGATAGCCAAGATGCTCGGAGTCCCGTTCACCATAGTGGACGCGACGGTCCTTACCGAGGCCGGGTATGTCGGGGAGGATGTGGAGAGTATTCTCACCAGGCTTCTTCAGGAGGCCGACTTCGATGTGGCCAAAGCGGAGAGGGGGATAGTGTTCATTGACGAGATCGACAAGATAGCGAGAAAGAGCGACAACCCCTCGATCACGCGGGATGTGTCCGGTGAGGGTGTCCAGCAGGCTATGCTCAAGTTGTTGGAAGGCAATGTGATAAACGTTCCGCCGAAAGGAGGACGCAAGCATCCTGAGCAGGAGTTTATCCATGTCGACACCCAGAATATCCTCTTTATCTGTGGCGGGGCTTTCGAGGGCATCGAGAGGCGGATCGCCCAGAGGCTCAATACCCAGGTGATCGGTTTCGGGGCTTCGCGGAAGCAGAAAATCGACAAGACGAATCTGCTTAAATATGTGGATGCCCAGGACATGAGGGCTTATGGTCTGATTCCCGAGATCATCGGTCGTCTTCCGGTCATCACCTATCTGGATTCCCTTGACAGGGACGCTCTCATGAGAATCTTGACCGAGCCTAAGAACGCTGTCCTCAAGCAGTACGCCAAGCTGTTTGAGATGGACGGTATAACGCTTAGGATTGGGGAGGGTGTCAAGGATCTCATCGTGGACACCGCGATCAAGAATAAATTGGGAGCCAGGGGATTACGTTCTATTTGCGAGCAAATCTTCGATGACGCCATGTACGAGGCGCCGTCTTCCGGGAAGAAGGTTTTCACCGTCACATTGGCTTATGCCAAAGAAAAACTCTCCGATATAGTTTGAAGCAGTCCTTTAGTCTACTGACCGCCGCTTCGCGGCTTCTCCCATCGCAGGCGATGGGAGGAGCCCTCTTAATGTGCCGGGTGTGGCAGTGGTCAAGAGGCTTGCGGTCTGCTTCAAAGCATTTGTTGTGGTCGCTTCTTTTTGTCGTTTACGGGTGTTGTGGCGGGTCTTCGTATTATGACAATCCCGTGATGGCAAGTGACTGTCCTGATCCTTCGGTTCTGGACAACCGTTCAAGGGATGGGTATTTCTATACCTATTCCACTCGAATCCGGGTGGGGGACGATCTATGCCAGATCCCGATCTATAGGAGTGAGAATCTTGTGGATTGGGGATTGGTAAGTGAGGCGTTCCCGTCAGGGACTTGCCCCTCATGGGAGCCTGACGGCGCCTTGTGGGCTCCGGACATAAACTTCATCGGCGGGAGATATGTTCTCTACTATGCCGTGGGCGTGTGGGGAGATCACGATCGGAGCGCTTCCGGTGTCGCGGTCTCGGACTCGCCGACAGGTCCTTTTTAGGATAAGGGAATGTTGGTGTCAATGGCTAACACAGGTGTGGGTAACTCCATAGACCCCAACTACTTCGAGGATACTGACGGACGGAGATACCTTTATTGGGGAAGCCTCCGGCACCATACCGATAAGGAAGTCGGAAGAAAGTCCGGGATTTATGTCGTGGAACTGTCTTCCGACGGTCTTTCTGTCAAGCCAGGGGCGGAACCTGTCAAAGTCGCCGGGGATGTCATGGAAGGAGTATATGTCCACAAAAGAGGTAAGTATTACTACTTGTTCGCCTCAGAGGGAAGTTGCTGCGAGGGCTCCCTCAGCACATATCATATCGTGGTCGGACGGTCAAAGAGCCCTCTTGGTCCCTTCGTGAGCCGGAGCGGGATGTCCATGATCGCGGGAGATGACGGTGTTTATGATGAGGTCATCCTGTCAGGCGATCCTGGCAAGGTCTTCTGCGGGCCGGGCCATAACGCTGAGATAGTGACCGATGACAAAGGCCGGGATTGGATGTCTTATCACGCCTATTGGAAGGGCAATGAATACAAAGGGCGCTGCTTGAATATGGACAGGGTTTACTGGACCAGGAGCGGCTGGCCATATTTCAAGGACGGCGTGCCTTCAACCGCCTCGGAAGCGCCTTTCTTCAAGTAGTTCTTATCGATAAATCATAAAAGGTGTGTTTTTGATAGTTGGACTAATGGCGTATGAAATCTGAAACCAGGTTGAACATGCTCAGTCTTTTCTCCGGGTGCGGGGGAATGGATCTCGGGTTTGAAGGCGCTTTCATCTGTAACAAGAGGTCGGTTCCTTCTGATTCTGGGTGGATTGGGCGTGACGTTGGCAGTGACTGGGTGCTGCTTGAAAAAAACCGGTTCTCTACAGTCTTCGCCAATGACATTCTTGAGGAGGCGTATCTGACTTGGAACCAGTATATGAGCCGCTTCGGCAAGGAACAATCCATCTACCATCTTGAGAGCATAGTCGCCCTTGTCAAGCGTCAGCGTTCGGGAGAGAATGTTTTTCCGGAGAATGTCGATGTTGTCACTGGTGGTTTTCCGTGCCAGGATTTCAGTGTCGCCGGGAAACGTCTGGGTTTCAACTCTATAACATCCCATGACGGGACAAAGCTTCCCGAGGAGGCACCTTCAGAGGAAAATCGCGGTAAGCTGTACTTCTGGATGAAGCAGGTCATTGACATCGTGAAGCCCAAGGTTTTTATCGCCGAGAATGTCAAAGGCTTGACCAATCTTGGAGACATCAAGAATATTATACAGAGAGATTTCTCCCAAGCAGACGGCGACGGTTATATCGTCTTGCCTCCCAGGGTCCTCCATGCCGGGGACTATGGGGTGCCTGAGACTCGTGAGAGGGTGATATTCATTGGAATCCGCCGTTCCGCCCTAAAGCCGGAAGTCCGGGAAGCTCTTGAAAGTGATTCGATTCCAAGGCAGTTCGATCCTTATCCTCCTCAAACCCATAAATACACCAAAGGTTCCCAAGGCGTTCTGTCGCCGGTGTCTTGTCGGGAAGTCTTCGAAGGACTGAAAGAACCAAAGGACAGCGAGGATCTTTCACAGATGTTCTATTCCAAGGCCAAATACATGGGCAAGCATTGCCAAGGTCAATCAGAGATCCACTTGGACGGTCTTGGCCCGACAATCCGTTCAGAACACCACGGGAATATCGAATACCGCAGGCTGTCCAGAGAGCATGGTGGAAAGTTGACTGCTGAATTGGACTCAGGCCTCCGGGAGCGCCGTCTTACTCCAAGGGAATGTGCTCTTATCCAGACATTTCCGCCTGATTATCCCTTCGTCTCCTATAAAGAGGGAACCAAACGTTTCAAGGTGTCACAGTCTGGGGCTTACAAAGTTATCGGCAACGCCGTTCCGCCGGTACTCGCTTACAACATCGCCCGTCGCCTCCAGGATCTCTGGCCGGTTTATTTCGGTTAACAGCCTATGGCGGACAGGATGACACCGGAGCAGCGGCATCGCTGCATGGCCAGCATCAGGGGAGTGGACACAAAGCCCGAGATGAGGGTCAGGCGTTATCTCCATTCTCATGGGTTTCGCTATTCCCTTCATTCAAAGCGACTTCCAGGGAGACCTGACCTGGTGCTGCGGAAGTATCACTCGGTAATATTCGTTCACGGGTGTTTTTGGCATGCTCATCCTGGTTCGGTCTGCTACCGGAAGCCAAGCACCAATGTCGGGTTCTGGGAGGAGAAAGCCCGTCGGAACAAGGAGAGGGACGCTGCCGACGTGGCTGCTCTGGAGGCTCTCGGTTGGCATGTCATAATTGTCTGGGAATGTGAGCTTTCCAAGACGCTTTTTGAGGAAACGATGGAGAGGGTTACAGCTGATCTTCGGAACTATCTCGAAGTCCAGCATATTCACAGTATTCCCCTCTCAGTCCGAAAACTGTCCCACGAGGATCCCGCCGAGGCGGCAATGGCCGCTGCTTGGGCGAAATCCGGTCCGGAGGAAGCGTAGAGAATTGCTCTTGAGGAGTTGATCAGGAGACCTCCTTTGGAGTTGGAGCCGTTGGCGATGACCTCAGCGGCGCTCCCTCCTTGTGCCCCGACACCAGGCACCAAGAAGAAATTGTCGGGACAGAAACTCCTGATCTCCTTTAGTTTATCCGCTTTTGTCGCTCCGATCACAAACATCATGTTCTCCGGAGTGGAAATCTCCATCATCTTCTCCATCACAGCCTGGTAAAGAGGTTTGCCACCCTTCTCCGCAGTCTGGAAATCCGCAGAGGTGGGATTGGATGACAGCGCGACGACAATAGCGAATTTGCCGGGATATTCAAGGAAGGGGGTTACTGTCTCTCTGCCCATGTAGGGGGAGAGGGTCACGGCGTCGAAGTCGAAGGCCTCGAAATAACTTTTTGCGTACATTCTGGCTGTGTTGCCTATGTCGCCCCTCTTGGCGTCGGCGATAATGAACTGTCCCGGATATTTAAGGCGGATATGCTCGACCGTTTTCTCCAGAACCGATAGCCCGTCGGTTCCAAGACACTCATAGAAGGCCAGATTGGGTTTGAAGGCCACGCAATGTGGGGCGGTGGCGTCTATGATCCGCTTGTTGAACTCCAGCACAGCCTCCGGGACACTACGTCCGGCCTTAACGCTCTCGGGAATATTCTGATAATCAGTGTCCAGCCCGACGCAGAGCATCGTGCCTTTCCTCTTTATCTCTGAATAAATCTGGTCAGTTGTCATCTTCTTTATCTTTATCCGTTACTCTCCCGCCGCCTTAAATATCAAAAATCAGTCGTAATACTCATAGAACTTTGCGATGGACTCCATCCCGGCGAAGAACTGGCTCAGCAGATAGCTCTCGTTGGGGGAGTGGATCGTGTCCCGCTCCAGGCCGAATCCCATCAGCAGCGGGTCGGTCCCGAGAATCTTCTTCATGTCGGCCAGGACGGCTATGCTACCGCCTCCACGGCTCGGAACCGGCTCTGTGCCATAGACTTCCGTCATGGCCTTGGATGCGGCCTTGAAAGCCGGTGAGCTCATCGGGATCAGAAAACCCTCGCCACCCTCACACAGCTTGACATCGACCGAGCAATACTTCGGGGCTATCTTCTCGAAATGCTTCTTGAACAGCCTGCTGATCTTCGCGCTGGACTGGTTCGGGACCAGACGCATCGAGATCTTGGCGTGGGCTACGGACGGCAGCACGGTCTTGGCTCCCTCGCCGGTGTAGCCGCCCCAGATCCCGCAGACATCCAGGCATGGCCGGATACCGATCCGCTCAAGGGGAGTGAAGCCTTTCTCGCCTCTCAGGGCCTTGACCCCCACTGACTCCTTGAACTCCTCCATGTCGAAGGGAGCCCTCGCGAGCATGGCCCTGTCGGACTTGGAGAGCTCAACCACATCATCGTAGAAACCTGGAATCGTGACTCTTCCGTCCTTGTCGATAAGGCTGGAGATCATGTCGCAAAGAGTCTGTATCGGGTTGGCTACCGTCCCGCCGTAATGGCCGGAATGGAGGTCGTGGTCGGGACCGGTAAGTGTTACCTCGACATACGCCATGCCCCTCATCCCGCAGTTGATCGACGGCACTTTCTCCGAGATCATCGTGGTGTCTGACACAAGGATCACATCGGACTTAAGCCAGGATTTGTTCTGCCTGACCCATGCGGGGAGGGAAGGGCTGCTGATCTCTTCCTCGCCCTCGAAAATGAACTTGACATTATGCCTGAGTTTACCTGTCTTGACCAGGTATTCGAAAGCCTTTATGTGCATGAACAGCTGGCCTTTGTCGTCATTCGCCCCGCGGGCGTAGATGGCGTCCCGTCCGGTCGGATCCTTCTTTATCACCGGCTCGAAAGGATCGCTGTCCCATTTGTCGAGCGGCTCCGGAGGCTGCACGTCATAGTGGCCGTAGACCATCACTGTCTTGAGTTTCGGGTCAATGATCTTCTTGCCGAAGACGACAGGATTGCCGTCGCTGGGGTAGACCCCGGCCTCGTCCGCTCCGGCCTCCACCAGCAAGGCGGCCAGCCTCTCGGCGCAGCGGCGCATGTCCTCCTTATGCTCCTTTTTGGCGCTGATCGAGGGAATCCTCAAGAGCGAGAACAACTCCTCGAAGAAACGCTCCCTGTTTTCCCGGATATATTCTTTCATGTTTGGAACTGTTTAATTATCAGTAAGTAATAATCCTTGGACAAGCTTGCGACCGACGGCTCCTTTGGCCAGCGGGCACTTGCTCGTCCCCATTTATGCTCACGCGACACAAAAATAAGAAGAAAACTGAAAGATTTTAAAAAAAAAAGGCTATCTTCGCGCCGCTAAACATAGACAGGGTGAAAAATAAGATCAATCCATGAGAAGGTTTACGATAATATTGACCGTCGTCGCCGCTTTTCTTTCCGCTTCATCGTCATATTGCCAGAACAGCCGGGCCGTCTACCTGGAGTTCCTCGGCGCGTCCAACGGGATCGGTGTCGGTTACGACGCCAGGTTTGACAAGGACGCCGCGTCCGGACTGGGCTGGCGCGCGGGTATCGGTTTCGGATACTCAAGCGGCATGGTGGTCGGTGTCTCCGGTTCAGGTTATGATTTCTATGACCAATCCTTCCGGCTCGCTGTTCCTTTGGAAATCAATTACCTCTTCGGAAAAAAGGCTTCGAGGTTCGATCTCGGGGCCGGAGCGATGCTTTGCGCTGACAGATACACCTCCATGTCAGGCTCTGATCCCAAGAACGTGACAGGAGTCATCCCGTATCTGAGTACTGGGTACCGGCTTGTGACCCGAAAGGGTTTCGTCCTGCGTGCCGGATTCCTCACAGTGTACGATTTCAACGGCAAAAACTTCGTCTTCTGGCCACACCTGGGCTTCGGTTGGGCCTTCTGATTATCAGTCGGTGGTGCGTCACCTGTTGATAATCAATTCATTATAATTATAAGCTCTCCGATTTGAAGAAGATCAATATTGGAAATACCTGATAATCAGAGCAATAGCCGCCACGGCTCGGTTTTGGAGCGAAGCGGTGGGGTATATATATCCGCAAAAAGCTCTCGGGATTTCCCGAGAGCTTTTTGTGGAGATGGGCGGA
>JAFVED010000007.1 GCA_017478125.1 Bacteroidales bacterium
CCATGAGGATCTCGAAGCCGTGGAGCCGTGGGATAAGACTTTTCTCGACGTAGGACGGCCAGACACCCTCCATTCCCTCGAACTTGTCCCGGACCTGCTGGATGATCTCTGCGAGGAAGGTTCCGGTTCCCGTTGCCGGGTCAAGGATCTGCACACGGTGCGTCGGAACCATCTCATGCTTCAAGCCGTCCGCTGTCCTGCCGTCCTTGGATTGCTGGATGGCACGTTTGACCATAATCGTACTGTCATCCGCCAGCCCCATTGGCAGATTAAACTCTGTTTGAAGGATTTCGTCAATGCAGGAGATGATGAATTTGACAACCGGCGCCGGGGTGTACCAGACACCCCGTGCCTTGCGAAGTTTAGGATCGTACTCGGCAAGGAAGTCCTCATAAAAATGCACTATCGGATCGCTGTGCCGCTTGTTGCCGCCGTAATTCCGCATGATTTTCTCAGCGTCTGTGGCTGCGAACATTGAGGCCAGGTCCTCAACAATCCAGGCAATACTCTCGTCCAGGTCATAGACAGCAATGGATTGGAATATTTTCCGGAGGAAGGGGTTCGACTTGGGTATCAGTTCAGCTGCTTCCTGCCGGGAGAAGTCTTCCGGCGTTTGATCATTCAAACGTGCTGTGAAGAGGCCATAGACAATCGTCTGGGCGTAGATGTCGGCGAACTCCTCAGGTTTCAAGTCGTGGATGAGGACGTTCCGGAATGCCCGCAGTTGTGCGGCCATGTCAGTATCCCCATCTTCCCCGTCAATTTCGAGGCTTTTCTTCACAGCGTCGGCGAGGAGGTGAGCCTTGGCCGCCATCTGCCGAGCAAGAGCCGATGAGGAGGTGATCCGCTGCCGTCCTTCCGTCGCCAGGTGGAGAACCATTTCCTTGAATTTTGCCTCGTTCTCCGGCAATCCTACTATCCGGTCGCCCTTTGTTTCCGCAATACGCACAGCGTCCTGATACTCACCTCCAACGTACAGGTGGAAATCCAAATAGTCCGTAAAAATGATGCGATCAAGAGAGGACTTGTACCTGTTGAACTGCTCTTTGTGTGCTCGGCGACCGTCCAGATCCCCGTCATCCACGTCCTTCGCCTCCAAAAACGCAACCGGAACATTCTTCTGGGTGATAACGTAGTCCGGAGCCCCGCAGTCAATGCGCCTGGGCTCATTCGTTACCACGAAATTCTTTAGGATAGATTGAAGATATGTTGCCAGCGCTCCAAGGAAACTATGCTCTGTGGCGTTCCCTACATGATAGAGCTGGTCAATGCTCTTTATGTAACCATTAAAGTCCATATATGGCTGTATCGTATTGTGCAAATGTAATCAATCTTGACTTAAAACTTGTGTGAAACAGTTAGAGATGATTATTCACACATACACATATTGTCTATGATAAAATTGAGAATCAGGGGAACAGTGTGAATGAGTTTATTAACGATGTGGCCCGCTCTGCTGTGACCAAAGTGTTTAGTAGACTCCTGAGCCGAGCATCTCGTCGTCGTCGGAGTACCAGGCGGCAAACTGCCCGGAGGAGATCCCTCTTTGGGGCATGTCAAAAAGGATGAATATCCCGGACTGGCGTTTGACAAGCCATGCGTCCTGTAGGGGCTGGCGGTAACGGACCCGGACCCGGTAGCGGCGAACCTCGCCGTCCTTCATCTCAAGGTCTTGCCTTATCCAATGGATGTCTTCCGGGGCGATCCTGACGCAGGAGCGGGAAAGCCCCTTGTGGGAGTGACCCTCTCCGACGTAGATGATGTTCTTGTCCATGTCCGTGGCGATCACGAACAGGGAATCCTTGTGGCCCCCGATATTGAGACCCTTGCGCTGTCCGATGGTGTAGAACTGGGCTCCGTCATGCTTGCCGACAACCTTTCCCCAAGGGTTATCCTTGTAGCGGGTCTTCTTGATATGTTTCTTGCCGCTGCCGTGGACTTCTGTCTCGAACTTTATCGCCGAATAATCAATGGGTTCCGAGAGACGGCTCCAGTCCTTGTCGCTCAATGTCGAGAGTTTGGAAGGATCGAAACTGTTCTGTCCCGACGGAGTCTCGACACACTTGTTGTTGAATGCGGCGCCGCCGGAGTCTTCTGATGAGAAAGCGGTGATCATGGCCGGCTCGCCTGGCTCGGCGAGCAAGGAGGCAAGTGTGTCATGGACAAACGCGTACTGGCTGTTATCCGCATAGAAGTCATCATAGACTTCGACCACTTCGCCTTCCTTCGGCGCGAGCTTCTGCTTGAGGAAGGTGGGAAGGTCGACCTTTCCGACGAAACATATTCCCTGAGAGTCTTTCTTGTCGGCTGAGGGGAGATCGGCCAGGTGGGCAATCTGCCTGACTTCCGGCTTCGTCAGATGCCCGATAGGGAACAGCGCCTTGCCGAGCTGCTCCTGGCTGAGCTGGCACAGGAAGTAGCTCTGGTCCTTGTTCGGATCGGTCCCCTCAAGGATTCTCCATTGAGGCAAGCCGTTAATAGTCACTTGTTTCCCATCGCTGTCAAGCAGCGGGGCTCTACGGCAGTAGTGCCCTGTGGCGACCATGTCCGCTCCCATCTTGCCCGCGGCCTCAAGGAACGCGTCAAACTTTATCTCACGGTTGCAGAGGACGTCTGGATTCGGAGTGCGGCCGGCGGAATATTCGTTGAACATGTAGTCCACTACCCTCTGCCGGTACTCTTTCGAGAGGTCGACAAAGTAGAAGGGAATACCTATTTTCCGGGCCACAAGCTCGGCCACGAAACGGTCTTCCTCCCACTCGCAGTCGCCGTGGAGAGTGGCGTCCGCGTCGTGCCAGTTCTGCATGAACATGGCGAACACGTCGTGGCCCTGCTGTTTCAGAAGCAGGGCGGCGACACTGGAGTCGACTCCACCAGACAGACCTACACAAATCTTCATAACTTGGCGCGAAGATACTCAATCGCTGGAAATTGAACAATTATTGTTATCTTTGAGAACACGAGAACTTTATTAGCCAGTCATGAAGACAGTCAGCCTTGACATCAACTACGAGGAGTATTCGTCAATAGAAGAGATGGCCCCAAGGGACCAGGCCCTCGTCCGGGAGGCTATCGAGGCCCAGCAGGGATCCTATGCCAGATATTCCGGATTCAATGTGGGAGCGGCGGTCCTTTTGGAGGACGGGACAGTGGTCCGGGGATCGAACCAGGAGAACGCCGCTTATCCCTCCGGCCTTTGCGCCGAAAGGACCGCCATGTTCGCCGCAAGTGCCAACCATCCCGGGAAAGCGATGGTCTGCATCGCCATCGTGGGCGGCTTCGGCCTCACGCTGTCAGAGGAGCCTTGCTCTCCTTGCGGGGCCTGCCGCCAGGTTATGGCGGAATACCAGACCCTGAGCGGGAAGCCGTTAAGTGTCATTATGTTCGGGACAAAGAAGGCATGGAAATTCGCGAGAGTTGATGATATCCTTCCCTTCATTTTTGACAGTTTCAACGAAAAATAGTATATTCGCGTCTGGGGAAAGTCGTACGCGACCAGCTCCCTCTGAATCCCCCCAGGGTCGGAAGGCAGCAAGGGTAGGAGGTTGTAGCGGTGCGACGTGCGTAGCTTTCCCTTTTTTTCAGGTTTTTATCATGAAACGTTTTATATTTATCTTTGTCCTTTGCCTGTCCGCCGCTACCCTTCGGGCGGAGGGATCATTGAT
The DNA here is from genome assembly GCA_017478125.1 of Bacteroidales bacterium. GTDB lineage: Bacteria > Bacteroidota > Bacteroidia > Bacteroidales > UBA932 > Cryptobacteroides. The sequence goes on from JAFVED010000007.1 coordinate 3,666, forward strand.
TCGTATAGCCGCCTCGAACTCGTCGGAAGCGGACAAGGCGGATGCCGCGTTCGTCTGTGACGGAAAGACGGATTGCGCGTTGATTAACAGTCTGATAGATGAACTTGCCTCCGCGAGGGGAGGGAAGATTGTCTTTTTGCCTGGAACGTATTACGTCTCAGCTCTGACCGAGATCGAGCGGGGTGGGAAGACCTATAAATACGGGTTGTTCTTCCCTCATAAGCCGGGACTTGTCACTTTGGAGGGGGTCGGAGGGGCCAGGAAGGCCACGAATCTCTCGTTCAACTCCAACCATGACGGCGCCGAGATCGTCCTGACCAAGGAGTTGTACGACACTTTCACGGAGGACGACGACATCTCTATTATCGGTAGCGAGCCCTCATGGATCTACTCATTGGCCAACTACAACATCTTCGACCTTTCTTTCATTATTCCCGGTTACTCCAAACGGATGGTCGTGATTGACGGGAAGTATGCCTCCGAGATGAGTGTTAGGAATATTTTCATGGTATCCGGCGGCGATTTCGACAGCTGCGAGGGGCTGAATCCCCGCTGTGTCGGTATCCGCGCCTGCAACGGGGGGAATAACGGGTTCAATTACTTCATCTCGCACTGCAAGCTCATCGGACTCGGCACCGCCTTCCACATCGCCGGAGAGCATCTTATCATGGAGCAGTGTACGGCTCAGAGATGTCTTTATGGCTTTGTCTTTGGAGAAATAGACGACATCGACAGCATAGGTCAGGGATCAAGAAACACCACCGGCATCCACAATCTCACTCTTGTCAATTGCTGTACTGAGCATGTCCGTAGGGCGCTCACTTTCGGGGGTGGCCAACTCAACGCGGTCAGTATCATTGACTTCAATTGTGAGGAAGGGGACGAGGAAGTCTGGTATTGCGACTGGATAGCCAAGGATGTCGGCGGCGGACGCTTCAGGGGATATATCTCGTATTACCTGATCGATTCGGTGACATGGGGAACTTATCAGGGCAATATCTGGGGCGATTTGCGCGACGGAGCGGGCGAGTGGTTCCGTTCTGAGAATATGATCGCTCCGAAGACCGGCCCGACCGAGGCGAGACCAACCAAGCTTGTCGACATCGGTTTCCCTTATTTCGACACGGATCTCGGAAGGATGGTCTACCGCACCAGGACCGGATGGAGCGAATAGGCTCTATCCCATGACCACATCCAGGACCATCATCAAAGCGAATTCGACCGCGAAGCCGATCGTGCTCATGTTGGAGTGCTCTCCTTGGGAGGCCTCCGGAACCAGCTCTTCAATAACGACATAGAGCATTGCTCCAGCCGCGAAAGGAAGCAGGTAGGGCATTGTGGCTGTGGCGATGGAGGCGAGCAAAAGCACAAGTACCCCTCCGACAGGCTCCACAATCCCGCTCAAGCTGCCGATCAGGAAAGACTTCCATCTGTTGTTGCCGGCGGCCCGCAGCGGCATGGAGATGATAGCGCCTTCCGGAATGTTCTGGATCGCGATTCCGAGAGAAAGGGCGATCGCTCCTGCCATGCTGAAATCAGCGTTGAGGGCTCCGGCCACAGCCACACCTACAGCCAGTCCCTCCGGGAAGTTGTGGATAGTCACCGCCAGGGCAAGCATGGTAGTCCTGGAAAGTTTGCTCTTGGGTCCTTCTGGGCCTCCCATAGGGTGGATATGGGGAGTGATAAAGTCAATCAGCAGCAGAAAGGCGAATCCGGCCAGCAGACCGATGGTGACGGGTACAACGGCGGTCTTGCCGTCTCCCATCTCAAGGGCCGGTATGATCAGTGACCATACCGAGGCTGCCACCATGACTCCTGACGCGAAACCAAGAAGGGCTTTCTGGAGCCTCTCAGGCATGTCTTTCTTCATGAAGAACACGAAGGCTGAGCCCAAGGCAGTGCCGAGGAACGGGATCAAAAGGGCGGCGAGTACGGCGTTCATAGCGTTTGCTTTTCCCCAAGATACTCTGTCATCTCTTCCAGGTAATCGAAATATCCGTCATCAAAAACGTCGTCATAGTCCCTGAAATTATTGATCCGCAGTTCCCCTTCCTCCAGCTCGAGCTCGACCCACATAGTCTGGGGCTTGTCACCTGGCCGGTTGGTGAAGACGATGAAGGCTGTGGCATGGACGTCATCCAGTTCCTCGACGCTGATTTTCTTGATCTTGAGAGCGGGGGAAGGATCCTGGCTGAATGTCCAGTAGTCGTGGTCGAAGAACCACATGTCTTCAGAGTTCTCGTCCTTCGCCATCACCCTCGCGACGGTTCCTCTCCACAGAGTCGTGGTGTAAAAGATCTCGATGTCTTCCGGCGTCGGGGCTCCATCACCTCCGGCGTTCCTGCGGGCCACTTCCTTGAATATGAATGTGATCCTGTCCTTGACTTTTTCCTCAAGCCCGATCTCGTAGGGGTCGCGGCCGTCACCGCCAAGTCCGTCAGGATTGTCGAACATGGCCCTGGCGTTCCTGAGGGAGATTGTCCCTTCGAGCAGTTTGCGGTTATAGGTCTCTATAATGTCTGGATTGTCCTTGTTCAGGACCCCGTTGACGAGATCCACAAGCTCCGGGGTGGACCATGGCTCGACCAGAGGGCGGTTCAGGAGCAGCGTTCCGACGAGCTCTGAAAGCGGCTGGTTCTCAGCGAATTCCTGCTGGCCGATACTGTTCTTGAGATTGTCAGGGGTGAGGATCATTATCTCAGCGACACCCTCAATATCGCTTTTGACGGCGAGGAAACTCATTCCCTGCTTCCGGACATACTGGATCTCGCTGCCGAAACCCGCGCCAGGAAAGGGGGAGTCGTCCGCCTGGGAGCTGGGTCGCAGGGTATATTCGCCGGCCTTGCCGGGAACTTTCTCAAGGGTCAGCTCAAGATAGTCTCCGGCGGCATTCTCTCCGGTCATGTAGACGATTGTGCCCATACGGATCTCCTTGACAGTGTAGAGGGTCTCACCGTTGAAGAATTTGTCGCCTTTCTGGATAGTTTGCGCTCCCAGCGGGAGGGCCAGGGCGAGCAGGAGGCAAATTGAAATTAGTTTTCTCATATTCGTGACAATTGTGGTATCAGGTGGTTAGAAGTGGCATTTCTCAGGGTCGATGCCGGGGGTGGGGACAATCTTGATGTCAAACCCGTCTTTGTCGACCCTCACGACATTGAATCCGGGCCTGCCATGACCCAGGGCGTTGCAGATGGGGTTCGCGGCGACAAGGCGGATGCCTTCATATTCAGTGTCATAGTCTTTGTGCGTGTGTCCGGCCAGGACAGCGTCCACTCCGTATTCCTTCAGTAGGGAAATGTATTTCTCCCGTTTCTCAATCGGGAAATTCTCGTAATCCTCCGTCTCCCCGATGTCCTGCTTGAATATCGGGCAGTGAAGGAAAAGGAATGTGTATCTCGCTTTCCGGGCTTTCCGCAGTTCGCTTTCGAGCCATGCGAATTGCTCGGCCTCAGCCTCTTCAGCGTTTTCTTTTATGCAGTTGGAGTCGATGCCGATGAAGGCGCAGCCGTGCTGTGAGAAGGAGAATCGCTCGTAGCCCCGGAGAGAGACGTAGCCGTCACGGATCTCCTTGGTCCACTGTTTCTTGTAGTCGTGATTGCCCGGTACGAGGTAATACGGTGCCTCGAGCGTCGCCATCCCTTTCTCGAAAATGGTGTTCTGGAGCGGGTCATCAACATCGTCCACAAGATCTCCTGTCACGAAGACAAACTCTGGTCTCAAGGCATTTATCGCTGTGAAGGCGTCCCTCATCAGGGAGTCGGAATGGACATAACCATCCGTCGAGTCAATGAATCCTATCTGGGTGTCGGTGCAATGGACGAAGGTGAAGGGTGTGAATTTCCCGGAGCAGGAGACCAGGAGGGCAACCGTCATGATGGCCGGGACAAGCTTATCATAAAAAGATCTCTTCATAATAAAATGCTTATAATCAAAGGTATGAGTGGGACTATAAAGACTTGGCGGCGGATTGTCCGGCAAGGAACCCTGTTGAGAAAGCGCACTGGAGATTGTAGCCTCCCGTGTCGCAATCCATGTCGAGGATCTCGCCGCATAAGTATAGCCCTTCCTTGAGTTTGGACTCCATGGTCTTGGCGACGACCTCGTCGGTCGAGACGCCCCCGGCGGTGATCACGCACCGCTCGTAGCCTACGAAGCCGGTGATGTCGAATGTCCAGTCTTTCAACGTCTTGGCCAGGAGTTCCAGATTCACGTCGTAAACGCGTCTTTGAGGGGCGTTCCGCCTGCGGGAATATTCGTTCTTCTTTACACTTGTCTTCAGGATGTCCGGGTTCCAGGTCTGGAATCCGGGAATGAGATCCCAAGGCATCAGTTTCCCGAGGAGGATCCGGTACATCTCTTTCCCGTTTATTCCCCGTCCGTCTTTTGCCTGTCGGGTCCTGGGATCGTTCTTGATCTCGTTCCAGAGGGTTTTGACCCGCTCCGTCAGTTCCTCAAGCGGGACTCCTGGTTTGAGATCCAGCGAGAAAACCACCTTCCCGCCATTCATGAGGGTCTTGACGCATTTGCGGCTGACCTGGAATCCGATGGGTCCCTCAATGCCTCCATCAGTGAAATCGATGTCGCCGAACTCACTCTCGCTCACGCTCCCGCCATAAGTCACCGTAAGGCTCACATTCTTTAGTTTTGCCCCTTTCAGCGCCTCGCCGGCCCCGGTCATTGGAGTCTCCCGGTTGATGTGGCCTTTGAGCGAGGGCTCCTGATTGTCAGAGATCTTGTAGCCTCTCGGCACCAGCGCTGTCAGGGACGGGAAACATGAGATGATCTTATGCCCCATGAC
>JAFVED010000066.1 GCA_017478125.1 Bacteroidales bacterium
GAGGTGATGTCAGCGTTGCACAGTAGCATCAGGTCGTCAATCTCGTCGCCGGCATCAAAAAGAAGCCGCCTGACCGCTGAATCCGTAACCTCCTCATCGACAAGGGCTATCGGCCTGTGATGGAGGGTGACGAGTTTCTGGACATACTTCATCTTCTCGTTCAAAGGCATTTTAAGCCTCGAGAATATCTTCTGAACCATCCTGCCTCCGACCACCTCATGGCCGTGGAAAGTCCACCCGACCGCCGGGTCGAAACGCTTGCTCGCGGGCTTGCCGATATCGTGGAGCAGGGCGGCCCAGCGTAGCCAGACATTATGCTCCTTGTCAGCGGCGGCCACATTGTCCAGGACCTGGAGCGTGTGGGAGAATATCTCTTTATGACCCTTGCCGTCGACAGTCTCGATGCCCTTGAGTCTCAGCAGTTCCGGAAGGATATATTCCAGCAGCCCGGTCTCGTCCATCAAGCGGAAGCCCATGGATGGCTTGTCGCAGACGAGCATCTTGTTCAATTCCTCGACAATCCTTTCCTTTGAGAGGATGGACATCCTGTCCCTCATCTCCCTCATCGCCACGATCGACTCAGGGACAATGGTGAAGCTCCGGTCCGGAGTGCTCAGCTTCACCGCGAAACGGATCGCCCTGAGCATCCTCAGAGGGTCGTCACTGTAAGTCTGTTCCGGCTCCAACGGAGTACGTATGATTCCGTCAGCGAGGTCCCTGATCCCGCCGAAGGGATCCACGAGAGCCCCGTAGTCTTCCCTCTGGAGGCTGAAAGCCATGGCGTTGATGGTGAAATCCCGCCTCTTTTGGTCTTCCTCAAGAGTACCGTCCTCGACAATGGGCTTTCTGGAATCATGCTTGTATGACTCCCTGCGGGCTCCGACGAACTCGATCTCGGCCCCGCGCCATTTGAGCATCGCCGTGCCGAAGGTCCTGAATACAGAGACATTGCAATGCCGGTGATCCTCTTTCTCTATAGCCGCGGCAACAGCCTCGGCGAGATCGATCCCGCTTCCCTCAACCACGATGTCGATGTCGTCATTCTGTCTGCCGAGGAAACAGTCCCTGACATATCCTCCGATCACAAAAGCCCGGACACCGAGCCTTTCCGCAGCCGCGGAGACTATTCCGAATATAGGGCTCACAAGAAACCCTTGTGTTATAGTAGCGCTCATAATCAATCATTTCCGCATCTCATCCCAATCCGGGAACGATGACATCCGCTCGAAAGGCATGTCCTGGTCCGCGGTGTCACAGCCGGCCTGTCCGGCTACCCCATTCCTCTTGAACCCGAAAGTCTGATGGCCATTAGTGATGATGATGTATCTGACACTCAGGGCCAGATTATACCTCAGGGCCTGCTCAAGGACATCCCTGTCCAGAGCGACATCCTCCCGCTTGCACTCAACAATGAGGATCGGGGCGGTGTCCCTCCCATAGACAAGAATGTCAGCACGGAAAGGCTTGTCGCCGAACTTAAAGGAGACCTCACTCATCATCATGTGGGCAGGAACACCCATCTTCTCCATCAAGACACTGATGAACCACTGGCGCACCTTCTCCTCGGGCGTCAAGGCAACCATCTTCCTCCTGAGCGGGTCCCACACTTTTTCCATATCGCGAAAATAACTAAAATATCGTTGAAACAAATCCTGAATATTTTCCGTATATCTTTCGCCACACTATGGGGATGTTCTGGTTTTGACAGCAATGATTCCGGGTGGCAAGCACGCCGGGCTTCTGGGAGATCTGCCCGTAAAAACCGTTCCCCCGACAATTTAGTTGCCAACAACAACTACGCGCTCGCTGCCTAATCGACAAAGTCGTTTAGCTTAATCCCGACCGCCAAGGCTGCGGCCCGGACGAGTATCCTGCGGACTTTACGCCTTCTATGTTCCGAGTTCGGGGTATCATTCAAGAGGGACGCTCCGGTGGATTCCTTTAAAGCCGGCCAAGACCTAAAGGATAAGCTTCGGTTAGCCCGCCTTCCGGCAGGCCGCGGCCGACAACCAAAGGAAGGATAAGCGTGTAGAAAACCGCTGGGTGCGTTGTTTGGACGGCGGTTCGACTCCGCCCATCTCCACAAAAAGCTCTCGGGA
>JAFVED010000067.1 GCA_017478125.1 Bacteroidales bacterium
ATATTCGCGTAAATTAGGAGACGTGTTTCGGGACTTGGTGTGTTTTGATAGTGGTGTATAAAGAATTGGATGAGCAGACACTGGCCAGGTACTGCTCGTCGGGAGACAGAATGGCGGGAGATGAGCTGTATAGAAGATATGCGGTGCGGCTCCATACGCTCTGCATGCGATACACCGGCGACGATGAGGAGGCCAAGGACCTGATGCTGGAGACGCTCGTCCGCGCCCTTGAGAAGATGGGGACTTACAAGTACACCGGAAAGGGCTCTTTGTACGCGTGGATCAGCAGGATCGCGATCAACAAGGCTCTCAACCAGATCCAGCGCCACAGATGGAGGATGGTGAGGGTGGATTTATGGGAGCGTGACGATATTCCGGATCCGACGGGGGATGAGATTGAGGCGGTACCGAGGGAGAAGCTTCTGGAGTGGATATCCAGTCTTCCGGATTTGAGAAGGGCCGTGTTCAACCTATTCTGCATCGAGGGATACAGCCACCGGGAGATCGGTAAGATGCTCGGAATCTCCGAGACGGCATCCAGCAGTGTATTGGCGAAAGCCAGGAAGCGGCTTAAAGAAAATGTGAGACAATATTTGAAGGAACGGGAAGGATGAAGAAGTGGGAAGACATAATCAAAGACAAGCTTGAGGATACCAATGATACCCTCCCTGAATCTTTATTCGCCGAGTTCCAATCCCGGAGGGATGGCTTATCTTCCGCCCCGTCCCGTAAACGGTCTCCTTTGCTCTGGATGTTGGCTCCCGCCGTGGCTGCCGGATTAGCGGCGGTATTGCTGCTCCGCGTCTCTCCTCCTCAGGATAACATGATCCAGATAGTTGAGAGTCCCGTCATGGCCACCCGGACTTTGACAGAACATGACACTCCGCATATTCCTGAACCTCAAGTGATTCCCGACATGCGTCCGACATTCCGGGCAGTCGCGGACGCCCGCGCTGGACAGGCCGCGCGGGAAGACATAACCTCTGAAGACGCCGCTACTGAAAAAGGTGATGCTGAAGAGTCTGGAGCAGGCGAACCCAAAGCAGAGGTGAGCATTGCCAAAGAGCCTGTTGTCAATGAGTATCCCCTGGCTGTTCCGGCGCGACAAGCGTTTAGGATCAAGTTCGCTCCGGCGGCGGGTGTCATCGCCGGAGGAGGATTGCTGGCCGCGCTGGCCGGTTCTTTTGGAACGAAAATGGCTGGGGATCTCGAGATTCCTGGCTATTACTCCTCTGATGTTCTTGCCCCGAACAATCCGCCGGATCCCCAGGATCCAAAAGATAAATTGGTCGGGAAAGCAAGTCACCATGTCCCGTTGAAAGCTGGCTTGTCCCTGTCTTTTCCAGTAGGCGGGAACTTGAGCGTCACCTCCGGAGTTGACTATTCCCGGTTTGTTTCGAGATTCCATTACTCGCTTTCGGGAGAAAAAACTCAAGTGGCTCATTATATTGGAGTTCCGGTGCGTCTGGATTGGACTTTCACCTCGTGGGAACGACTTGACGCCTACATCGGGGCGGGACTTGAGGGAGATTATTGCCTTGGGGCGACTTTCGGCGGAGACAAGATAAAGGGAGACGGCTTCAGTCTATCTGTGGTAGGAACCGCCGGATTGATGATCAATCTCTCCAGACACGTCGGTCTATATGTGGAGCCGGGACTCAACTGGGCCATGCCCTCCGGCCGGAGGGTGTTGGAGACCTACAGGACCGGGCATCCTGTCTCTTTCTCGGCTTCAGGCGGGTTAAGGTTCAATCTCGGCAGATGACAAGACCGTAGAGAGAGAGTAGATGTCGTCAACCGGTATTGCCATGCCATTCTCGAGGATCAGTGTACGGGTGTATAAGTCGATTTTTTTCAGGCGGCCGCTGATGTCGACATATTCTCCACCTTCTTTTTTCATATCCTCCTTAAAGTAAGTGATCAAGACCTCAGGATGCTCGTCCATACGGCCCTGGATAGCGCTGAAAGCTGTGTCCAGTTCCTGCCGGCGGTTCTCATCGAGCTCAACCCTCCTGTCTGTCAACCGGGCGGTCTCAGAAATGACCGAGTCGTATCCGGTAAGAGCCGCGAATGGTGAGAATTGCGCCGCCCTCTCGGCGAGAGGCATCCTCGGGTATCTGTCCGATGTCGGGTGGGGCAGACCGATGATGTCGTCATATTTGTCCGTCATGCCTTATGTCCTCCTATCTGCTGGTTTCGTTCACGAGCCGTAGCTCCCTCCTCGAAATTCATCCCTTTCAGGATCGCGTTTTTCCCGAATTTCCCACGGATGCGGATAATCGCCTCCTGCTCCCGCCTTTCTTTCTCAGTGTCAAAAGGTTCTGAGAAGAGCTCCAGCTGTTCGGCTCCAGAATCCTCGCTTGTGACGTTCGCCGCCGTGACCCCGAGCCTCCGGACATGAAGCTTAGGGTTGACTATCCTGTCGAAAAGGTCGAGAGCGGCTTTGGAGATCAGACGCGTGGAAGAAGTTTTTTTGCCGAGATTGACAGACCCATGGGCAGGTTTGGGAACTGTCCTGCCATACCAGTCCCGCACAGTGTCCGTGCATGTCTGCCTCCCGCTGACCTGCTCATATCCGACGTCAATAATGATCTGGTCGGTGACCAGACGCTTAGCCACAAGATCCATTACAAGGGAATCTACCATCTCGCCGGCAACGACCCTTGCTTTCTTGAATGTGTATGGTTCCATGAGGACCTGTCCCGCTCCGAGGCTGCTGGCCGAGGGGCGGTACTTTTTGATGAGCTCCATAGTGCAGGGCTCCCAGCCCCACGCGTGGTCGATCAGCAACTCCGCGTTCACACCGAAAGTCTTGTACAGGTAAGCTTCCCAGGCAGGATCCAACGAACGTCTGGCAAGATCGCCCATAGTGTTGATCCCGGCGGCCTCGAGCCTGGCCGAGATCCCGTGTCCGACCCTCCAGAAATCGGTGAGGGGAGTGTGGTCCCACAATTCCCGCCGGTACGAATACTCGTCCAGAGAGGCCACACGTACTCCGTCCTCGTCCGGAGAGGTGTGTTTAGCCACGATGTCCATCGCGACTTTCGCCAGATAGAGGTTGGTACCTATACCGGCGGTAGCGGTGATCCCTGTCGCGGCGAGCACGTCCCTGATCATCCTCATGGCCAGGTCGTGGGCGGAGCATGAATAGACGGACAGGTACTGGGTGGCGTCTATGAAAACCTCGTCTATCGAGTAGACATGGATGTCCTCAGGGGCTATGTATTTGAGATAGACCTCGTAGACGCGACCGCTGATCTCCATGTAAAGCGCCATCCTCGGCTTCGCGACGAGAAAGTCAAGGGAAAAAGACGGGTCGCTCTTGCGGCGCTCCTCGTTGATCTGCCGGACTTTCCGCTTGACCTCGAAAAGCCTCGGCCGGCCGGGAATGCCATAGGCCTTGAGGGAAGGGGAGACCGCGAGGCAGATGGTCTTGTCGGTGCGGGACGAGTCGGCGACCACAAGATTGGTCGTCAGGGGGTCCAGCCCCCTGGCGGCACATTCAACGGAAGCGTAGAATGACTTGAGATCTATAGCGATATATGTCCTCTCTCCCACGACCTGAAACCCCCTCTAATTGAATCATGCCCATTTGAAGTTATCCTTTCCAGCCCCCAATTCGAAATGGCACTTGACTATACCGAGATCAATATTGGTATATCCTGCCACGGAGAAGGTTGTCTTGGCCTCTACCTTGTCACCGTCCTTGAGAATGAACTTGAATTTCTGTTGGTTAACGGCGGTGGGCGCCAGAATGGCCGCTTCTATTCCGGCCTTGAACCAATCAGGGACCGCCCTATCGGCCTCGTAGAACTTCTCGATGGGTTTAAGCGTGTGCGCCACTCCTTGGTTGACACCGTGGCCAAGAGCGATCACGCAATGGACCACCTCGCCTTCGGCGAGTGAGAAAGCCCCGGGAATCTTCTTGTAGGTCAGTCCAACCCAGCAGGTATTAAGCCCGAGCGTCTGAGCGAGAAGGACCAGTCTCTCACCGTGGTAGCCGATATTCTCTTCCGCTTCTTTTCCCTTGTGGGCGGCCATCACGAGGTAGTTCCTCACTCCTGAGAACTGGCCATACTTGAGCACCCCGCTGGAAAAGGCTTTCGGCTCGTCCAGGACCAGCTGGACATGCGAGCCTGTCAGGGCATTTATCTTCCCGATCTCATTATTGATGATGGCCACTTTGGCCTCCTCTATCGGGGCTTCGGTGTATTTCCGTACCGAATGCCTCGCCTGGATCGCTTCTAATTCAGTCATGATCAGCTGATGGTTATCTTACATCATGGCGATGAGGAAGTTCTCGTAGCCGAGCTTCTCGATATGGTACAGATATTGGGCCTCCCAGGCCATGTGGTCTTTCTCGCCGTCAATCCATTTATAGATCAGTTTCCGTGTGGGATAATCATCGGCGAAGGCCTCCGCCATCTCACTGAGTATCTTCACCGCCTCCGGATTGTAATCAGTCTCTATCTGCTGCTTCGGATCATCGTAGAACGGAAACTCCATGGTCTTCATAAGCTCTTCCAGCTCGGCGGGCTTGAAGCCAAGCTCGACCAGGCGGTTAAGTACCTCTTCTGCCTCTTCCCACTCCTCTTCGGCTTCCTCTTTCCATTTGTCCGCGAGTTTGTTCCAACCCTGCAGACGGTCGTAGGCCGAGAAGGCGAAATGCTGTTTGCTGTTTCCGAACCAAGCCGCGCCGAACTCAGCGAACCGATTCAATGCTTCTTCTTTTGTCATGATTCTGATGATTTGGTTTATGTGTATTTTAAAATGTGTCTGAGTCTGGACAAATATAGACAGAAATACCCATTATAAACATGGCATAAACGGAACAAGATTTGTCAAGAACGGAACAAAATCGCCATTTATTTTCAATCATTGCCTAAAATTAGTAATTTCGCGCACCCTAAACAAGTTTACACTGTCATTTCATTCAGGCAAATAAGATGTTCAAGAATTTTGTGGGATTCAACCTGGTTGAAGAGATGCACAAGCTGCGTCACAATAAGATTTTCAACCCGTTGAAATTGAAGAAGAAAACAATCGGTTTTTTGTTGGTCGCCGCCGCATTCCTGTCGCTCTGGCTTTTGCCGGCCGAGACCTTCGGGCTGGACGGGCTCACCAAAGTCCAGCAGAGGATCATAGCCATATTCGTCTATGCGACTCTGATGTGGGTGATGGAACTTGTCCCCGCTTGGGCCACCTCGGTCTCGATTATGGTGATGCTCCTCCTGTTCACATCCGATTCCGGCATCAAGTGGCTGTGTGATCCTGGCACCGCCGGGCAGCTTCTGAGCTACAAACAGGTGATGGCGAGTTTCGCCGATCCTGTGGTGATGCTCTTCATCGGCGGTTTCATCCTGGCGATCGCGACCACAAAGACCGGGCTTGACGTGCACCTGGCGAGAGTGCTCCTGACTCCTTTCGGGAAGAAAAGCGAGAACATCCTCCTCGGCTTCATGCTGGTGACCGCCCTGTTCTCGATGTTCATCAGCAACACTGCCACCACGGCGATGATGCTCACCTTCCTCACTCCTGTGTTCAAACAGCTCCCGGCGGAAGGGAAGGGGCGTATAGCGATGGCCCTGAGCATCCCCATCGCAGCCAACCTGGGTGGGATGGGGACTCCGATAGGCACCCCTCCTAACACTATCGCCCTCAAGTATTTGAATGATCCTGAGGTCCTTAATCTCGGCATCGGCTTCGGGCAATGGATGCTGTTCATGGTCCCTTTAGTCATCGTCCTGATCATAGTCGCGTGGATGATCCTCAAGAAAGCCTTCCCTTTCTCCCAGAAAACCATTGAGCTGAAGATAGACGGCGAGATGAAACGCGGCGGGCAGACCATCCTCGTGATAGTCACCATGATTGTCACGATTCTCCTCTGGATGATGGACACTCTCACCGGCATCAATACCTACACGGTGGCGCTGATTCCTTTCGCTGTCTTCGCTATGGCGGGGATTGTCACCAAATATGACCTTGAGGAGATCAACTGGTCGGTCATCTGGATGGTCGCAGGAGGTTTCGCCCTGGGCTACGCCATGAATGGATCGGGACTCGCGGCCCTCGTTATCAGGGCCATTCCTTTCGGAGAGTTCTCTCCGATTCTGATTCTCGTGCTCTCGGGACTGATCTGCTACATACTATCAAACCTGATTTCCCATTCCGCCACAGCGGCCCTTCTTATGCCGATCCTCGTCGTCGTTTGTATGGCCATGGGTGACAAGCTGACAGCGATCGGAGGCCCCACGACAGTTCTCATCGGGGTCGCCATAGCTTCCAGCAGCGCTATGATCCTGCCCATTTCCACCCCACCGAATGCCCTGGCATACGCCACAAACCTTGTCCAGCAGAAAGACATGGCCAAGATGGGCATAACCATGGGTGTGATAAGTATCGTACTCGGATACCTCGCTCTCATTGTCGCGAGAACCCTGCATATCGTCTAACCTTTTTAGTTTGAGTGATATATGAAAAAGATTATATTATTTGTCTCAATCGCCGCCGCAATGGCCGTCTCCTGCGCCGAGGAGAAGATCGACGTGGGCCGTCTCGTGGACAATTACGCGCTGGTGACGATCCCCGCGCCGGATCTTACCGGCATCACGGACAACGGAAAAGAGGTCCTGAAACTGTACCGTCTCGCGGCTGATGAGGTGGACAAGATATACTGGCAGCAGAACTTCGCGGACGGGGAGTCCTTCCTCGGATCCCTCGCGGATCCGGCCGAGAAATTGTATGCCGGGATAAACTATGGCCCGTGGGACCGCATAGACGGCAAGCCTTTCCTTCCCGGATATGGGAGCAAGCCGGCCGGAGCCCGCTTTTATCCAGAGGACATGACTCCGGAGGAATATGAGGCCTTTCCCGACCCCGACAAGCAGAGCCCTTATACACTTATCACCCGGGACGGTGGCTCCCTGAAGACCGTGTGGTACCACGACGCATATGCGGAATCTATCAATAAGGTAGGGGATTATCTGAAGAAAGCCGCCGACGTGACCATCAAGGAAAGCGTGCGGGACTACCTCCTTGAGATGATCGAGGGACTCAAGACGGACAACTATTACGAGAGCTATAAGGCCTGGCTTGAGATGACTGACAGCAAGATGGATCTTGTCATCGGGCCGATTGAGGCGGTGGACGACGCCCTGTATGGGACCAAAGCCTCCTATGGCGCGTATGTACTCCTCAAGAATCTCAAGAGGACCGAGGAACTTAACGCATTGTCGGCGCGTATGCCGGAGCTCCAGCAGATGCTGCCCGGAGATCCGGCCAACCATGATTTCGTACCGGGAGGGGAGTCAGACATTTTCTCGTGTAACGTGCTGTACTGCAGCGGCTACACTAACGCCGGATATAAGGTTATCGGTATCAACTTCCCTTATGATGCCAAGATCCAGAAGGAGTTGGGCACCCGTACAATCATTTTTGACAACATCATCCGCGAGAAATTCAACCGCACTGTTTTCCCTGTCGGCAAGGCTCTTCTGGAGGACGCTGAGCAGCCGCACATCGACGCCAGCGCCTTTTACTGGATCATCGTCTTCCGCGAGATCGCCAAAGGATTGGGCGTAAAGGAGACAGTCAACGGGAAGGGGACAGTCGCCGAGGCGCTCGGCAACGAGGCCCTGGTGATGGAGAAGGCGAAATCCAATGTCCTCGGGACATGGCTCTGCGCCCAAGAAGCTGAGGCTTACCACTTCTCGGCCATATTCCAGAAAAAGGAAGTCCTCGCGACGTTTGTCACAAACACGATCCGTTCCGCCCGTTTCGGGGCGGCTGATCCGACCGGTGTGGCCAACATCCTTGTATACAATTATCTTCTCGCCAACAAGGCGATTAAGTGGAATGCCTCGGGTCGCTACAGCATCGACTATGACAAGACATGGTCTTCGCTGGAAACTCTTGGCGCTGAGATACTTCGAATACAGGCGCAGGGTGATGTCGAGGCCGCCCGGGATTGTATCGCCAAATATGGCTCCGCCGGTCTTGAGAGCCAGTCTGACAAACGGGTGTTGGAGAGTGCCAATATTCCTGTGGATATTCGCTTCGCCTACGAATAGTGTCCCGTTTTTTTTGTATTTTCGCGCCAGATGAGACATCTGGCGCTTTTATTTTCCTTCATCCTGTCCCTGCTATCCGGGGGCACGCCTGTGGTCTCCGCAGAGGTGCCGGCTAGTGAGGAACATGGGACGATTATTGATGACTCCGCTTCTGCCAATCACTCCGATTATACCCCGGTCCGTGACATTTGCCTGACAGCGGCGCAAGGGTATTCTTTCTCCGGCAACAGCAACTCCAACTCCGTCTCGCTCAGGACCAACGGCGGAGGACGAGTAAGGTCTCAGCAGACCAAATCCTCCTCGCGGATTGTAAAAGACGGGAAAGTCATCGACAACAATAATACTCATCCGTTCCTGGCCGCGTCTTTCTTTATCTTGTCAGGAACGCGCTCATTCGGGAGATACTTACATTCGCTCGGTGTCCTGCGGCTGTAGCGTTCAGATTCGCTTCCATTTGTTCCTTTCCTCATCAGACCAGCGCTTTCGAGGGCTGGATGGATACTTTGGATTGAACGCGGGGAAGGAATAATGAGGTCCGCGATTACGGTCGCGCGTCACATGTATCAACCCAACAAACTCTAAAATCAATATGG
>JAFVED010000068.1 GCA_017478125.1 Bacteroidales bacterium
ATTTCAAAATAGTGTAGGAAAGATTACTACCCGAAATCAGCGGGAAAGGGCACTGCTGTCCCGTGGCGAACAGAAAACTCCTGCGTCGTGACAGCGAGGAGAGCCGAAAGCGAATAAGAAGAAAAGTGAAACCTTAATGTTATCACTGAATGAATGCAAGAAGATTTTAGAAGAACACGATTATCACTTGAAAGATAACGAAATCATCCAGTTGAGAGATTTCCTGACCCGGCTGGTACGAGTACAACTGAATTACGAGGTAAAAGTACAGAAAGATGAAGAAAGCGATATTATACTGCCGAGTGAGCAGCGACGAGCAAGCTAAGGGCGGCTCATTAAAATACCAAGCAGATGCCCTGACCCGGTTCTGCAATAGTAATGGGAGAGGTCTATCGAGAAGACTACTCCGCCAAGACGTTCGAGCGTCCGGAGATGAAGGAGATTTGCAGGAAGTATCTTCGGAAGCGGAAAGAGGTCGATGCTGATACCCTATTGGTGTTGAGGTGGAACCGATTTACCCGGGATGCCTCAGACGGAAGGGAGTATATCTCCAAGTTCCGTAAGTATGTCATCGAGGTCAATGCAGCAAAGGAGCACATTGACTTCAAGGTGGCTGAATCCAAGATTATGTTATCCGTCTATCTGTCGATGGCGGAGGTAGATAATGACAAGCGCTCCAAAGCGACGAAGGACGGAATCCATCAGGCACTATCGGAAGGCAAGGGCGTGGGGAAAGTCCCCTATGGCTATGCAAACAAACGGACGGGCAAGCACGAATGCTGGATTGAGCCGGACCCCAAAGAAGCCCTGTTCGTCCGGGAGGCATTCCAACAGGTTGCCTATGGCGTGGAATCGCCGACCCTCGTATGGCGTGCCTTGAAAAACCGGGGGATGAAGGTCAGTGAATCCACATTCTTCCGCATCCTCCGTAAGCGGTTCTATATGGGTGACGTATATGTCCCAGAGTATGAAGAAACCCCCGCACGGTATGTAAAAGGTATCCACGAACCACTGACCGATGCAAGGACCTTTTTGCTCGTTCAGGACCGGTTGGACGGAAAAAAGGACAAGTCGGCTCCGGAGTTAAAGAAGATACCAGACGAGACATTCTATATGCGGTCATTCCTGCGATGCCCACATTGTGGTAATACTGTCTATGGGTCGTTCAGCAAGGGTCGCAGCAAGCGGTACGCCTATTATCACTGCAACTACTGTGGGAACTATCGGATTTCTGCCGAGGATGCCAACGAGGGGATGCGGCATTTCCTTCAATCGTTAAGACCGAACAAGGCGGTATTGGCACTCTACGATGGTATTCTCCGGGATATGAGCAAAGAGCAAGCCCAACTGGACAAGGACGAGCAGAAGCAGATAAAGGCCCAACTCGCTGCGATGGATAGTAAGGTCACGAAAATACAAGACAAATGGTTCGACGGTGTGTTGGACGATGATGCATTCAAGGCGATGAATGACCGCCTCACAAGGGAAAAGAGAGACCTCGAGTTGCGACTGGAAGAAAGCAAGGAGCGGCCCACGGCCAAAGAGCTGCAAGAGAAGATTGCATTCTCTCTGGAATTCAATGAAAATATGGGCTCTTGCATAGCCACAGCCCCGATTGACCTGAAACTGGACATCCTCGGTTCGATTTTTTCCGGAAAAATTATTTTTGAAAAGAATGAACCTCGAACCGCAGAACTCACGCCGCTCGTTTCTATAATCACCGGAAAACCAATAGATTGGAAGCCCCTAAATGCAAAGCAACTCCCAGAAGAATCCGGGAGTTGCAGCAGGGGTGCGATGTTGGGCTCGAACCCATGACACCCAGAACCACAATCTGGTGCTCTACCAACTGAACTAATCGCACCGTGTTAGAGACTGCAAAGATACAAAAAAATCTTTCTTAACAAGAATTTCTGAATAATATTTATCTTCGCGTATGCGGAGATTCTTGACTTTCGCCCTCTTTTTTTATCTTCCAGTCTTGGCTTTTGCCCAGATCAATGTGTCAGTGCCCGCGGCCCGGCCACTCCGTCAGCTTCCGGACACGGCCACCATTCTTGTCATGGGGGATGTCATGATGCACAAGGACCAGATCTCAAACTCGGCGAGAGCGGACGGGACTTATGATTTCTCGACATATCTGGCCAACATAAAACCATTGATCGAGGACGCTGATCTCTCGATAGCGAACATGGAGTTCACCCTTGCCGGGAAGCCGTATACCGGATACCCTTGTTTCTCCGCGCCTGACGGGTATGAGGAGTATGTGGCCGGTTGCGGGGTGGATGTTTTCCTGACCGCAAACAACCATATCCTGGATAAGGGCAGGCGGGGCTTGGAGAGGACTCTCGCCAGGTATTCAGAGATGGAGGATTCGGGAATCGTCAAGCACACCGGAGCGTCTCTCTCGCGGGAAGACGACCGGATGAGATTCCCCTTGATGCTTGCTGTCAAGGGGGTCAGGGTCGCCCTCGTGAATTTCACTTACGGGACTAATGTCAAGGCGGACAGCGACTTCCCCAAGGTCCATCTTACAGACAAGATGGAGATCGAGGCGGCGGTCCGGCGGGCGAGAAGAGCTGGGGCTGACTTTGTGGTCGCCCTTCCGCATTGGGGAACAGAATACGTCTTGAGCCATTCCCTGTCGCAAGAGGTCTTGGCTGATTGGCTTGTGGGGATAGGGTGCGACGCCGTGATCGGCGCCCATCCTCATGTGGTCCAGGACTATGCGGTTGTCGAGGCTTTCACTGACGGGCGGCGTAAAAGCGCGCCGGTGGTTTACTCGCTCGGAAATATTGTCTCGAATATGAGTGCTGCCAATACCCAGGTAGGCCTGATTGCCACTTTGAGGATAGTGACGGATGAAGAAGGAGCCAAGTCAATGCTTCCTCCCGAGTTCCTTTTCACGTGGTGTACCCGCCCAGGTTCTCTCACGGAAAGCTACGCCACCCTGCCAGTCAAGGATTTCATAGGCAGGCGCGAGCTTTGGAAGAAGCCCTCGGACTACGATAACATGATCAGGTCCTACGAGCGGGTGAAGACGTTGACCGGAATTGAAGACTGAATATTATTATGAAGAAGACCATTACACTTGAGGCTACCGATCCCGTCGAGATTTTCGGGGCTGGCAACAAGATCCTTGAGGAGTTCGTGTCCTATTTTCCAGGGCTTAAGGCTGTGGCGAGAGGGAATGAGATATTCCTGGAGGGAAGGGAGGATGATATCAGGGAGTTCGAGCAGAAATTCTCGGAGTTGGTTCACAGGCGCCAACACAAGCTGAATCTGACAGTGTTTGATGTCGAGGATATCTTTGACGGGGATGGTTCCCGCGACCGGCTTAAACCCACAGGGGAGGCTATTATAGTCCACACGACGGAGGGCAAGCCGATAAAGGCCAGGAACGAGAACCAGAAAAAAATGGTCAAGGCATATTTCGACAATGACCTCGTGTTCGCTGTGGGGCCTGCGGGGACAGGGAAGACCTATGTCGCTATAGCCCTGGCGGTCAGGGCATTGAAGAACAGGGAGATAAAAAGGATCATCCTGACTCGTCCGGCTGTCGAGGCGGGGGAGCGGCTCGGTTTCCTGCCTGGCGATCTGAAAGATAAGCTGGATCCCTACCTCCAGCCTCTGTATGACGCGCTCGGGGACATGATTCCCCCAAAGAGATTGCAGGATTTCATGGAAGACGGCATCATTCAGATAGCTCCGCTGGCATATATGAGAGGACGTACCCTTGACCGGGCGTGTGTGATCCTTGACGAGGCTCAAAACACCAACGTCTCCCAGCTCAAGATGTTCCTTACCAGGATGGGTGTCAACGCCAAGTTCATTGTCACCGGGGACGCCACGCAGGTTGACCTGCCAAGAAGGGAAGACTCCGGTCTGTTGAAGGGAATAAACCTGCTGAAGGGCATAAAAGGCATAGAGACGATCTTCTTCTCCAATGAGGACATCGTCCGTCATCCCCTTGTGACAAAGATTGTGAAAGCCTTTGACAGACAGGAGTCGGAGTAAGGATTTTTATGACTATCTTTGTGAATTATTCAGTTAAAGATATGGAAACCATCAGATGTCTTATCATAGGAGGCGGTCCCGCCGGTTACACGGCCGCTATCTACGCCTCCAGGGCCGGGTTGAGTCCTGTCCTCTACGAGGGAATGGAACCCGGTGGCCAGCTTACAACAACCACTGTAGTCGAGAATTTCCCTGGTTTCCCCCAGGGTGTTGACGCCAATCAGCTGATGGGCGACATGAGGGCTCAGGCGTTGAGGTTCGGCGCTGATATCCGCAGAGGTACAATCACTTCCGTTGATTTCTCTGAGAGGCCCTTCCGTCTTGTCGTGGATGGGGAGACCGGGATTGTCGCGGAGGCGGTGATCATCGCTACCGGAGCGGCGGCCAAGTATCTCGGCCTCCCTTCCGAGCGTAAGTTCCGCGGCTTGGGAGTCAGCGCCTGCGCCACTTGCGACGGGTTCTTCTACAGGAAGAAGGATGTCGCCGTCGTGGGAGGCGGGGACACCGCCTGTGAGGAGGCCACTTATCTCGCCAATATCTGCAAGAAAGTCTATATGATCGTGCGCAGGGACGTCTTCAGGGCGTCAGTGGCCATGCGGGAGAAAGTGAAGAACACTCCTAACATCGAGATACTTTGGAATTGCAATACCCAGGAGATCCTCGGGGATGATTCCGGAGTGACCGGCGCGCGTATCGTCAGGAAAGATGGTAAGGTTTTTGATATCAATGTCGACGGGTTTTTCCTGGCTATAGGGCATCATCCCAACTCTGACGTGTTCAAGGAGTTCATAGACACTGATGAGAACGGCTACATCGTCACTGACGGCAAGTCTTCCAAGACCAATGTCGAAGGCGTGTTCGCGGCGGGGGATGTGCAGGATCCCAGTTTCAGGCAGGCTATCACAGCCGCCGCTTCTGGATGCAAGGCTGCCCTTGAGGTGGAGAAATACCTTATGACCAAATGATTATGCGTTATTTGAAGACAATCATAAGACTCTTTGTCGTGATGGGCTCGGTTCTGGCTCTCTCCCGCTCTTGCAAGTCAGAGTACGACAGCCTGTTGAACAGCAGTGACGTGGACCAGAAGTATGCCGCCGCATTCGACCTGTTCAACCACGGCAAGTACAACAAGGCCGCCAAATTGTTCGAGAGCCTTGCCATCCAGACCAATGGCACCACAAAGGATGACACTGTGCAGTTCTACTGGGGGATGAGCAACTATCGTTTCAAGGACTATTACACAGCCGAGACTAATTTCTCCAAGTTCCTCATGAATTTCCCGAGGAGTCCATTCGCCGACGAGGCGTATTTCCTTCGCATTGATTGCCTATACAGATCCACTTATCGTTCGGAACTGGACCAGAAACCCACTTATAACGCCATCGCCGTGATCTCGCAGTATCTGGCTGAGAATCCGAACAGCACTCACGCGTCCACTTGCGACAGGATGCTGAAGGAACTTAATGACAGGCTGGACAGGAAGGCTTACGATAACGCCAGGTTATACTACAAGATGGAGGATTACAGGGCATCCAGGGTGGCTTTCCGGAATATACTTAAAGACGACGCGGAGAATATCTACCGCGAGGACATTCTTTATTATATCGCCAAATCGTCCTATAAGTTCGCCCAGTTGAGCGTGGAGGCGAAACAGAGGGAGCGCTATCTCACCTTTGTGGATGATTATTACAACTTCATAGGTGAGATCCCGGAGTCCGCGTACAGGAGGGAACTTGATGTGCTTTACAAGCGCGCCCAGAAGTCCCTTGGAAGGTATACTGGCTCGGAGGATGACCTGGAGGCAAAGGAGAAAGATTTTGAGAGGGAGAGAAAGAAAATATTGAAACAATCCGACTCCTCAGGGAAGTAAATTATTTGGAAGTAATTATCAAGACAATGGATATAAAGAAAACAACTCCTACCAACACTATCACTCGTGACGTGAAGTATCTCGCCGAGCCTACCGGCAATATCTATGAGACAGTCGTGCTCCTTTCAAAGCGTGCCAACCAGATTTCCCTGGCCGAGAAGAAGGAGCTCGCCAAGAAGCTTGAGGATTTCCGCACGGACAGGGACACGATGGATGAGGTGTTCGAGAACAGGGAGCAGATTGAGATCTCGAAGTATTACGAGAAGCTTCCCAAGCCGGATCTCATCGCCATCACCGAGTTTGAGGACGGGGATCTGTACTACAGGATGGCCGGCAAGGAGGAGGGCGAGCAGTAGCATTGGTTCCTGCCCATGCTCAAGTCCCTTCAGATTAAGAATTATGTTCTGATAGACTCTCTGGATATATCTTTCCCGGAGGGTCTCATCATTATTACCGGACAGACCGGGGCAGGCAAGTCGGTTCTTCTCGGAGCCTTGTCCCTGCTTCTCGGGGCCAGGGCGGATTCTTCCGTGATAGGTTCTCGGGGTGACAACTGTGTGGTGGAGGCTCTCTTCGAGCTTCCTGAAGGCGATGAAGCGATAGAGAAACTGCTCAGGGATAATGATTTGGATGATGCTTCGGGGGAGGTTTTTGCCAGGAGAGTAGTGTCCGCTTCCGGACGTTCCCGCTCTTTTGTCAACGACTCGCCTGTGAACATGCAGCTTCTCCAGGCAGTCTGCTCAAGGCTTGTGGACATTCATTCCCAGCATCAGACCCTGTTGTTGACGGACAAGTCTTACCAGCTTTCGATGCTTGATCATCTTGCCGGGAATCGTCCCCTTCTTGGCCGGTGCGCCTCGAGTTTCCAGCGTCTCAGGTCGCTTGAGCGTGAGTATGAGGACTTGTCGTCGAGGCTGTCCCGTCTTGGTGAGGAACGGGATTACATCCAGTCCAGGCTCAAGCGCCTTGAGGAGGCGGGTCTTGTGGAGGGAGAACTGGAGTCTTTGGAAGAGGAACAGGCCATGCTCGCTCATGCCGAGTCGATCAAGGAGTCTCTCTCCGGAGCCGAAAGTCTTCTGGACACTTCCTCATTGAAAGAGGCCCGAAAACTTCTCGAGAAGGTTGGTGGCCTCTTGCCTGAGGTATTGGAACTTGGACGGAGAATTGAGTCCGCGAGGGTGGAACTGAACGATGTTCTCGGCGATGTCTCCTCAATCAATTCGCGGACAGATATTTCCGAGTCGAGGCTCGCTGCCGTGGAGGAAAGGATGTCATTCCTTTATGACCTGATGAAGCGGTATTCGGCCTCATCTGTCTCCGAGCTGATCGCCCAGAGGGACAGCCTGTCCGGATCCTTGTCGGATACGGATGATGTAGCGGACCGCCTCGAGTCGCTTTCCGCTGATATCGACTCTGCCAGGAAGGAGTATGGCGAGGTTTGCGGACTTCTCCGTCAGGCCAGAATGACCTCAAGGCAGCGGCTCTCTGATTCTGTTATGGATTCTCTTCGGGCTTTGGAGTTGGACCGGGCTGTCTTCGATGTGGAATTGGTTGACGCGGCTCCCGGCCCTTCGGGATGTGACAGCGTCCGTTTCTTGTTCTCCGCTTCAGGAGGGGTTCCTGCCGATGTGGCGAGATGCGCTTCCGGCGGAGAGTTGTCCAGGCTTATGCTGAGTCTCAAGGCGCTGATGGCCAGGTTCGTCAGTATGCCCACCCTCATTTTTGACGAGATTGATTCCGGAGTTTCCGGGAGTGTCGCCGACAAGATGGGGCAGATGATATGCTCGATGGGACGTGACATGCAGGTTTTCGCCATCACTCATCTTCCTCAGGTCGCCGCGAAGGGGGACGCTCACTATCTTGTGGAGAAGTCGTTCGATGGCGATGAGCCGGTGACTTCTATCCGTCCGATAGAAGGGGAGGACAGGGTCATGGAGATAGCGAGAATGCTCTCCGGAAGCCATGTCACCGCCGCTGCCGTCGAGAACGCCAAATCCCTGTTATCTGACCAGGCTGACTGAGTAGTCAGGATTGTAGACAACCCTTCTGACGGCGTTGTTGACGTAGCTTCCTGAATGAGTCCGTACGAGTTTGAAGTCTGATTGAAGTCCTTTGTGGTCAACTCTGTCAAGAGCTTTGGGCCATTTCTTCCCGTACTTGTGGGACAGAGTGGCGAAGTACTTCATAAGATCATATCCGGAATACGCGGAACGGCTCGGCTCCGTGTTGTACAGGGCCCTGTATTGCAGGAGGAAATCTTTGACCTCCTTGGATTCGTAATCCACGGAATAAGTTACGCTCGCGTGGAGATTGACCTTGTGGAACTGTTCAACCTCGATCTGGTCGTAAGTCCTTATCTTTGATGTGCTGTAGAGGACGATCTCGCTGTTCTTGCTTGAGAACATGTAGAGGTTCCTCAGGGCCTCTATCAGGAAAACAGTGCTCCTTTCCGTATATTCACATGCCAGCACGATCCTGTTGACTCCACCTGTGACCATCTGTGAATGCATGGATCCCAAAGTGGATGTGACATGTGGCAGTCCGGCTTTGTCCATCTCGCTCTCTACCATGTCAAGGTAGCCGGATTCCGGTGTTGAGGGGGTGACGACAATCACCCTGTCTCCGTGCCCCATGTCCGATTTGATCCAGTCCACCATGTCCTTGACCTGTATGTGGGTCGGCGTGGGGGCCTGTATTATTCTTTTCAGGGAGTCGGTCAAGCTCTCGACCTGCATGTCAAGCGGCGAGACTATCCAGGTGGCCTCGTCATTGATTCCGGCGGCTTTCATGATGTCATTCTTCGACACGGGACCTATGGCGAAGTCCGTGGAAGCGAGCCTCTGCCCGGTCACAGGCATGTTTCCTCCTCCCACGTCGAATGTGTGGATGTCGATATTCACGCCCTCGCTGCCCAGAACCCTTGAGGCCAGGAGGACTCCACAGTAGAAATCCATGAATGAGATCCTGTCCCCGGATTTGGTGGTGGAGAAGGGGAGAAGCATGGTGATGTCGACATGATGACGGCCCTCCCTCACGAACAGGTCATCGAAAGCGCCCCTGTTCTCATCATTCTCGACCTCGTCCGGGATGTCTGTCTCAATCTCCTCTTGACCAACGACTTCCGGCTCATTGTTGACAACGGGTTCCCCGGTGACGGCCCTTCCTTCCCAGGCGGCCGGATCGCGGGGGATCTTGAGCTCCTGTTTGCGGCGGACTTTGTCGGAGGTCATCTTGTTGATGTTCTTGACCGATTCTTTTGACACCTTGTATTTCCTGGCTATCGCGTCAAGGTCCTCATACCATTTCACTCTATGGATGAAGTATTCCCCGTCATCTGTCCGCTCATTCTCCTGTATGGCTTCCGCTATCGTCGTCTCCGCCTCTGCCGCGGTCTCAGGCCGCGCCTCGGTCTCATGGATATCCCCTTTGTAGGGGACAAGAAGAATCTGGTCCTTTTTAAGTCCCTCTGTCTCAAGTTTCAAGGCGGGGTTGGCATCGTAAATCTCCTCCATCGTGACCCCGTAGGCCTTGCTGATGGAATAGATGGTCTGGCGTTCCTGGACGACATGGGAGTAAAAAACCTTGCCCCCGGCGCGCACCTTCTCCTTGGAGATGGTCACCTTGGGCGCCACATATTCTTGCGCTGAGATCCGCGGCATGGAAGCCGTCGCCAGCAAAATGGCTATCGCGGGAAGGAAGAAACGCTTCATATTCATTGGTGCTTGTATAGGTTGTCGGAGAATTCGAGCAGTTTCTTGGCAAAGGTTTTCCAAGACAGCCGCTCTTTCTCGGCTTTGATTGAATTCACACATAAGGTACGGAGGTTGTCATCGGCGAAAAACCGCCTGATCTCCCCGGCGATGAGATGGGGCTCCGGCTTCTCGGCTACAAGGCCGGTGCCGCTGTCTCCGACAGACTGCCTCAGTCCCCCGACATCGGTCACTACCAGAGGGACCTCGAAATGCCAGGAGATAGCGCTGATGCCGCTTTGCGTGGCGGATCTGTATGGCAGGACGGCGAGGTCGGCGGCGGAGAAGTAATATTTTACCTCAGAGTCCTTTATGTATTTGGTGTAAAGCTTGATCCTGTCTTTCGCGGCGGACGCGTTGATAATCTCCTCATATTTGACGAAAGATCCGTAAGGTTCTCCGCCCACTATCAAGGCATAGGAGTCGTCCAGCTCACCGAAAGCCTCCAGGAGAATGTCAAGTCCTTTGTATTCCCGTATGAGACCGAAGAACAGGAGATTCTTCTTTCCGGGTTCCAGGCCGAGCCTCTCCTCCGCCTCCTTTCTGGGAACCTTTTCTCCGAAATGTGCGTAGACGGGATGGAACAAGGTGGTTTTCAGGGCTTTGGGAGATATGGCCATAAGGTCGTCCGAGACCTCCTGGCAGAGGGTGACATGTCCGGAGCAGCCGGATAGGAAATACCTGGTCAGGGGAGCGTCGAGGAATCTCGGCTCGTGAGGGATGACATTGTGGAGGATGGAGATGACCCTGCATCTTTTTCTCAACCTTCTGGCAATCCAACCAAGTGAAGGCGCGAACCATGACATC
>JAFVED010000069.1 GCA_017478125.1 Bacteroidales bacterium
GGAGCAGGAAGGTTTTTTTCATGTCGCAAAAATAGTAATTTTGCATGAAATAAAAAGTTGCGATGATAAAACTGCAGACTCCCGTTGAATTCCCGGGGTGTGGGTTGGGGCTAGGACTTGATGACGGCTATGTCGTCCTTGGAAGTTGTTTCGCCGATGAGATCGGTTCCAGGATGGTCAGGGGAAACATCAAGGCCTGTGTCAATCCGTTCGGGACCCTGTACAATCCGGTGTCCGTGTGCAATTCGGTAATGAGGCTGTCTGCAGGGGTGCCGTTCGGCGAGGATGATTGCGTGGAGATGGGAGCCGGAGCCGGCCTTGTGTGTTCATTCAGCCACCATACCTCCTTTGCAAGGGCCACAGCCTCCGGATTCCTGGAGAATGCCAATTCCGTCCTTGCCGAGGCGTCCGCTTTTTTCAGGGAGGCTGGCGTAGTGGCAGTTACGCTCGGAACCAGCTGGTGCTTCCGCCATTTGGAAACGGGGGAGATCGTGTCAAATTGCCTGAAGAGGGATGCCAGGGAGTTCTCCAGGGAAATGCTCCCTCCTGAGGCCTCCGCTGCCATGCTTCGCAGGATGGTATCCCGGTTCCCCGACAAGAAGTTTATCTTCACGGTGAGCCCGATCCGCCATATGGCTGATGGGGCCCATGGCAACCAACTGAGCAAGAGTGCATTGCACATGGCTGTGAACGAGGTGTGCCTAGCTTTCCCTGAGAGGACGGCCTATTTCCCTTCCTATGAAATCATGATGGATGAACTGCGGGACTACAGGTTCTATGCCGAGGACATGGTCCATCCTTCTTCCCAGGCGGTGGATTATATATGGCAGAGGTTCTGCGAGTGGGCCTTCTCCCCAGAAGAAAGGGAGAAGATATCAGCGGCGGAAAAGGAGTACCGCCGGTCGTTGCACCGTCCGAACCTGCAGCGCTAGCTATTCCCCTTTGTAAGCCTTCTTCCCGGCCTCGAGGAATGCCAGGAAAGCGTCCGTGTCGAGATGGTATCCGTACGTTGGAAGGAGTTGTCTTCCCTGGGAATCAAGTATGACGAAGCTTGGCTGGGAGTTGACCCCGAACCTGTTCCTGACCAGGAGGGAATTTACCCTTCCTATATCTTTGAGGACCTTTCCGGAATCGGTGGTCACCCATTCATTTTCAGGCAGTTTGCTTTTGTCGTCCGTATAGAGGGCCACCACAGTGTAGTCATTCCTCATGGTCTCCAGTACCCTTGGATCGCTCCATACCCTCTGCTCCATTTCCCTGCAGTTCACGCATCCGTGTCCGGTTATGTCCACGAAAACGGGCTTCCCTTCCTTGGCCGATGCCTCCAGCGCCTCGTCGAGGTTGAAATAGCCGTCGAGGCCGTGCGGGAGGGAGATGCCATAGTCGTTCCTGGAGACGGCCTGTACCGCAGTTGCCGCCGGCGCTCCCTGGCCTTCGGCCATGTTCCAGACTACGAAGTCCTGCGTCTCGATGGGAGGGAGGTAGCCGGACAATGCCTTCAGGGGAGCCCCCCACATCCCGGGAATCATGTAAACGACGAAAGCAAAGTCGATTATGGCAAGGATGAGCCTGCCAAGGCTGATGTGCTTGAGCTCCTCGTCATATTTGAACCTCAGTTTCCCGAGAAGGTAGAAGCCCAGCATCGTAAACACCACGATCCAGATTGCGAGATAAACTTCCCTGTCCAGAAGGCCC
>JAFVED010000070.1 GCA_017478125.1 Bacteroidales bacterium
AACCCTGGCAAACTGTACCTGGGAAGCGAGACCGCATCGACAATCAGCACAAGAGGAGCTTATTTCTTCCCCATTGAGGACGATCCGAGAGGTAAGGAGTTCTGCGAGAAAGACTTCCAAGTCAGCTCCTACGATCTCCACACAGTTCCTTGGGGACAGACTCCTGAGCAAGAGTGGGAGCAGGAGGACGCCAATCCCACATGCCTCGGGGAATTTGTGTGGACCGGGTTCGATTATCTCGGAGAACCCACACCTTACAACCAGGACATCACCATCCTGACCAACTTCCACGACCCGGAGGCCAAGGCAAGAGCGGAGAAGGAGATGGCCGAAAAAGGCTCTGTCTCAACACCTTCCAGGAGTTCCTATTTCGGAATAATCGACCTCGCCGGTTTCCCAAAGGACAGGTATTGGCTCTATCAGGCACGTTGGTCGGAAAAGACTGTGCTTCACCTACTTCCGCATTGGAACTGGGAAGGACGTGAGGGTGAGGTCACACCTGTCCATGTATACACCAACTGCGACAAGGCCGAACTGTTCGTGAACGGCGTGTCCCAAGGAGTCCGCGAAAGGGCTGACCGGCAGTACAGGCTTCGCTGGGACGATGTGGTCTACCAGCCCGGCCACATCAAGGCCATCGGCTGGAAGGACGGGCGCGAGGTAATCTCCGAGACTATCGCGACAGCAGGAGAACCCGACAAGATAAGACTCTCCCTTGAGAAGGGTTTTGGCGAGGGTGACCTATATTATATTGACGCCAGTCTTACCGACAAGAATGGCGTGTTCGTCCCCACTGCCTCCAACGAATTGAGATTCAGCGTCCAAGGCCCTGGCGAGATCTTGGCTGTCGATGCCGGAGACCCGACATGCCTGACCCCTTTCCACTCAGACTCCATCAAAGCCTTTGGCGGAATGGCTTCAGTGATCATAAAGGCCAAACCGGGAGCAAGGGGCAGGATCGTTGTGACCGCCACTTCTGACGGACTCAAGAAAAGCCGGATCAAGTTTTTGAAAACAAACAAATAATTCTAAATACAAGGTATGATCATGAGACGAACTTTATTGATCGGAGCGGCTCTGCTGCTTGGTATCGCCGCGACCGGGCAAGACCGCCCGACAGACCCGGAGACCAGAAAAGTCACCAAGGCCAACTACGCCCTGGCCGAGAGGTTCTCAGCCAAGAGGGTGAACAACATGGTGTTCTCAACCAGGGTCCAGCCCCGCTGGTTCAAGGAAGGAGACCGCTTCTGGTACGAGTGGCAGTCTCCGCAAGGGACAAACTATTACATTGTCGACCCGGTCAAGGGAACTAAAACAGAGGTCTTCGACCTCGAGAGGCTCGCCATGGAACTTACTGAGATAGTGAAAGATCCTTTCGACGCGCAGCATATTCCCATCACCGGATTGAAACTCAAGGATGACAAGTTCTTCACGTTCGACATCCGAAGCACCCAGGACAAGCCGGCGGAGCCTGACACCACAAAGGCTGGGAAAGGGAGACGGTCTGGAGGTTCCGGCAGGTTCGGAGGTCCCGGAAGACCTGGAGGAGCGCCTGGAATGTCGGAGAAAAAGGTTTTCCACTTTGAGTATGACTTCGCCTCAAGGACCCTCAAGGACGTGACTGAAGAGAAGGAGAAAGAGGAACAGAAATACCCCAACTGGGCCTCCGTCTCCCCTGACGGGACAATGGGAGTCTTCGCCAAGAACTCCAACCTCTGGATAATGGACTCCACCAACCTCCGCAAGGCGGCCAAGGATCCAAAGGACAGCACGATAGTCGAGTTCAAGCTCACGACCGACGGAATCAAGCAGTTCGGCTTCGGCTACGGCAACTATTCCGGCGACACCGAGACCGACACCACACGCCGCTCCAACCCCGGGGAGCTGCTGTGGTCGCCTGACTCCAGGCGTTTCGCCGTCAGCAAATGGGACACCCGGAAACTGGACGACCTTTGGGTGATCAACTCTGTCAGCTCAAAGCGCCCGAAACTCGAGACCTACAAGTATCAGATGCCCGGCGAGCCCGGGCCCAAGGGCTATCTCTACATCTTCACCCTCAACGGATTAGAGGCTACCAGCAGACAGATCAAGGTAGACGCTTTCAAGGACCAGGACTTCAGCATCGAGAGGGGCCGCCGGCTCGCGAAGGACAGCTACAACGACTACTTCTCGAGCAAATGGCTCGGAGACGAGAAAGGATTCTACCTCCTGCGCCAGAGCCGTGACATCAAGCGCGTGGACCTGTGCTGGGTGGGTGTCGGCACCGACTCGGCCAAGGTCATTATCCCCGAGCGCTCCAACACCTACATCGAGACCCGCACTCCCTTCCTCATCAAAGACGGCAAGCAGATGATCTGGTGGTCCGAGCGCAACGGCTGGGCCAACCTCTATCTTTACGACAGCGACGGTACCCTCGTGAGGAAGATCACCGACGGTGCCTTCCACGTTGAGAACGTGTTGGGAGTCAATGAGAAAGAGGGATATGTCCTGCTGAGCGCCTGCGGCGTGCAGAAGGATGAGAACCCTTATCAGATGCACACCTACAGGGTTCCCCTCACCGGCGGTACTCTCCAGAAACTCGACATGGACGACATGGATGTCCTCTCGACCGCGAGCGACGACGCCAAGTTCTTCGTGGCCAACTACTCGAGAGTTGATCACACTCCCGGAGTCGCCCTCTTCGGCGCGGCTGGAAGGAAGATTCTCGACCTTGAGACCGCCGACCTCAGCCTCCTGTTCGACGCCGGCTACAAGTTCCCGGAGCGCTACAAGGTCAAGGAGGCCGACGGTGTCACCGACCTCTATGGAGCGATGTACAAGCCCTACGACTTCGACTCCACCAAGGTCTATCCTATCTGCGACTATGTCTATCCCGGCCCCCAGGTCGAGGCCAACAACATCTCCTGGAGCAAGGGCTTCACGAGGACAGACCGCCTGGCCCAGCTCGGCATCATCGTGATCACAGTGGGCAACCGCGGCGGCCACCCCAACCGCTCGAAATGGTACCACAACTACGGTTACGGCAACCTCAGGGACTACGGGCTTGAGGACCAGAAGTACGCGATACAGCAGCTCGCCGCCAGGCACTCCTACATAGACATCAG
>JAFVED010000071.1 GCA_017478125.1 Bacteroidales bacterium
AGGACGTTGCTTCCCCTCAAGGATCCCGGCTATCTCGCGGAACTGGCGGCGTACCTCGACCACCATCTTTTCCGCTGCCCTGCCCACGGCATTCATGGTCATCCCGCAGAACAGGAAAGCCATCATGGCACCGATGAAGACTCCTGAGAGGACCCGGGGATTCATCAGGTTGACCTGATAATACTGAACCAGGTCAGGAATCGTGGCCTGGGCTACCTGCACGACCCGGTCGCCGATATTGATGGCCGTTGTGCCGACATGCTGCAAGCCGATCTTTATCTCCTCGATGTAGGAGGCGAGCAAAGCCAGGGCGGTGAGAGCGGCGGAACCGATAGCGAAGCCCTTGCCGGTGGCGGCGGTCGTGTTGCCGAGGGCGTCAAGGGTGTCTGTACGGTGGCGTACCTCCGGATCGAGCTCACTCATCTGAGCGTTACCGCCGGCGTTGTCGGCGATAGGACCGTAAGCGTCTGTGGCCAAGGTAATTCCAAGGGTTGAGAGCATGCCGACAGCGGCTATGCTGATCCCATACAGTCCGAAACTGATCTTTGAAGGGTCAAACGTGAAGCCAGTGGCGAAAAGATAGGAAAGCAAGATCGCCACGACAATCGTGACAACCGGGATGCATGTGGAGATCATACCCAATCCTATTCCTTTGATGATGACGGTCGCGGGACCGGTCTGGGAACTCTCCGCGAGATCCTGGGTGGGCTTGTAGGAGTGGGATGTGTAATACTCCGTGCCTTTGCCGATGATCACTCCCGCGAGAAGGCCGGAGATCACGGATAGGCTGAGCTGCCACCAGTTAGGGAACTTAAGGAGATAGAACACGCCGAAAGTGACGATGGCGATCAGGACGGCCGAAAGGTTGGTCCCGACGCTCAAGGACTTCAGAAGCTGCTGAAGACCAGCGCCTTCCTTCGTACGCACGGCATATATTCCTATAATCGACAAAACGACTCCGATGGCCGCGATCATCATGGGGGCGAGGATGGCCTTCATCTGGCTCTCCACGCCGGCGCTGAAGAAAGCGGAGGCTCCCAGAGCCATCGTGGCGAGGATGGAACCGCAATATGACTCGTAAAGGTCGGCGCCCATTCCGGCCACGTCACCCACGTGGTCACCCACATTGTCAGCGATCGTAGCGGGATTGCGGGGATCGTCCTCAGGAATGTCCTGCTCCACCTTTCCGACGATATCAGCTCCCACATCAGCGGCCTTGGTGTAGATTCCGCCACCGACCCTGGCGAAGAGAGCCTGTGTGGAGGCGCCCATACCGAAGGTCAGCATGGTGGTGGTGATCACGACGAGTTTCTGAGAGACATCAGGATTGTCAATACAGGCGTTGAGGACAACCCACCATATCGAGATGTCGAGCAAGCCGAGGCCGACCACGGTCAGTCCCATGACGGCTCCTGAGCGGAACGCCAGCTTAAGTCCCGAATTCAGGGAACGGCTCACGGCGTTGGCTGTCCTCGCTGAGGCGTACGTCGCCGTCCTCATGCCGATATAGCCCGCCAGCGCGGAGAAGAATCCTCCGGTGAGGAAGGCGAAAGGCACCCAACCGTTCTGTACATGAAGCACATAGGCCATGAATGAGAACAGGAGGGCGAGAACTATGAACACGATAAGGACCACCTTGTACTGCTGCTTGAGATAAGCCATGGCGCCCTCTCGGACATACTGGGCTATCTCCTTCATCGTAGGGGTTCCCTCGCTTTCTTTCTTCATCTGGTTATAGAAGAACCAGGCGAAAAACAACGCCAGCAACGAGGCGGCCGGAACCAGATAAAACAGGCTGTTCATATCCCAGGAATTAAAATTTTATCCTAAATAAAACTAAATTGTCCCCTGAACAAAAGGGTCAGAGGACAAATATAATAAAAAACTATTAAAATTTTAAATACGATTTAATTCACTTCTTGAATTACAAGATTGACGGGGCCTGTGAGACCAGCGGGCTGCAGAGGAGAATCTTTCCAGAAATATGTCCAGATAGCGAAGGTCTTGCGACCCTTGGACGGGCGGGGCTCATCCTTCATGAACCAGTCCGGGAAGGCCTTGATCGCGCGGCCGAAATCCCTTCCCCTGTCCTGACCCCACTCGAAATCAGGCTCGAACTGCTCGTCTCCGATCATGCGGTTTGCCCAGGTGTTGGTCACAGCCACACTGACCTCGTTATCGCCTGCCTTGAGGAAGTCAGTCACATCGGCTTTGAAAGGCGGATACCATAGGACCGCGACCTTCTTTCCTCCCACCGAGACCTCGGCAAGGTCATTGAGTTCCCCGAGATCGAGGACCACTCTCTTGCCCTTCGCGAGATCCTCCTTACCGACACTTATCTTGGTCTTGTAAGTTGCCGTGCCTGAGAAATACTTGAGGCGGTCATCGTCAGAATCCTTGAAGTCCTTGAGACGGAAATCGTTTATCGAGAACGGGTTATCCACCTTGGGAGCGAAATCGACATTCCAAACGTCGCCAACAGGCCGTGAGGTTTCTCCCTTCACTGTGATGGACTGGGAGACCTTATAGCCCTTCTTCCCGCCATGGTTCAAAACCACGAACATGGAGGCTCCCGGATCGAGCGTGACCCTGACGGAATCCTCTTTATCCTGAACCGGAGCGTAGCTTATCTTTCCGGAATATGGATCCCAGTATTCGGGCTTGACTGAAGGATCCCAGGCCGCAAGGGCCACCGAGGAGGGCTTCTCACCCTGATTGATAGCGAAATAGATGTCAGCCTCCGGCGTCTTACGGTGGATCCAGTTGGCTGAACGATCCTCAAGGACTCCCTGGCGCAACATCATCTGGCAACGCGAGAGGTAAGTGAAGAACGCCTTGCCAGGCTTGAACCATGTCTGGTTGCGGCCGAAGTGCGTTCCCCACCAGCCCATGCCCATTCCAGGCTGGTACCTGTCGTCAAACGGCTGGTGGACCCAATGGTGGAGGAACAAAAGGTTGGTGCCGGACACGAAAGTGCCATCAGCGGACTTCTTCAGGAAAGCAGGATCCTCAGTGTAATGGCTGTTGGTCGGCCACCCGGTGAAAGCCTCCGCACCGACTATCCTCTGGCCATTCTCCTTTGCCTTGCCCACGATCGTACCTGAGATCTTGCCGGAGCTGTAAGTCCAGAACTCTCCCATGGGGAGATCGGCGAGGGCGACAGCGTCCGCCGTGCTGAAAGGTCCGGTGTAGGGCTCCCAGAAGAGCTCAAGCCCGGCCTCATGTATTTTGTCACGGGCGGTCATGAAGCCCTTCTCAAGGAAAAGACGGCTGACCGTGGCTTTGAGGTCATCATCGAAAGCCTTGGAAACCTCACTGTCAGGGTCGGCGTCCTTCAAGGCGAACATTGGGGCAGGATCATAACCGTGGTCGGCCATGAACTCCTCCTTGAAGCCTTCCGTCCAGTTCTGATCACCGGCCTCGTAGCTGTCTATCAGCACGTGGGTGAGAGACTTCCCTATCCATTGCCCGAGGTGTTCCTTCACAGGCTCAAGGACATTATCCCAGTGGAAAGCCGCGATGTCTGAACTCATCTTGTCGGACTCCAGAGTCTTTCCCCAGACATCATCCGGGACCGGATGAGGGAAGGCCATGGTCGGGGCATAAGCCACGCGGTACACTTTCCAGCGCCCAGAGGGAGCGTCCCAGTCAAGAAGACCGGAGGCGTCAGTCTTCGCCGTCAAATCCATGACATCCCGGGCTGAAAGGCCTTTCCTGTCAGGGACGGCGACTACGGATATGTCACGGAACCAAGTGGCTTTCTGCTCGTTAGGACTATAGAACTTGAACGATGGGAGGTCTGGGTCGGGCAATTGGACACGAACCTTTCTCCCTCCTTGGACATCCACATGGCTCAAGACAACCCTTTTCATGCCTTTCTCCTCCGTGATCCAAGGCCCTCCGGCCGTGCTGTAGCCCGGACAGTTATGGAGTCCTATCTTCAGGCCGAGCCGGTCCGCCTCAGCCGCGGCATGAGCCAACGCATCCCAATAGGCTTCACTCCTGTAGGTCTGGTCAGGCCACGGATTATTCTCTATGGGCGCCTCTGACTCCTGAACCGCGGAAGTCAGGTTAAAGATGGTGGCTCCGGCGATACCGGCCTCCTTCATGGCTTCAAGGTCGCGGGTGATACCTTCCTTGGAGAAGTTGCTTCCCATCCAGTGCCACCACACATAAGGCCTGTAACACATGGGAGGCTCAACGAACATTCCGGCCAGGTCAGCCGTGGTCTCATCCCCTCCCATTGGAGCCTCTTGCCTTGAAGAACAGGCGCAGCACAAGAGCAAGAACGGCAATAATAGCTTAACTTTCATCTGTCTGATACTTTTAATGACAAATATAAAGAAAAAAGAGACCGGCCCATAAGGCCAGGTCTCTCATTTTCAAAAAAACCATTTTACCATCCCGGATTCTGATCCATAGGAACGTCCTTGTTGGTATCGATCACGCTCTGAGGAATAGGCCACACATCAAGGGTCTTGTTCAGGGTAGCGCGAGGATAATCCCAATAGGAGTATTTCTTGATGCGGTCTGTCGCGACAGTCCCGCCCATACGGAGCAGGGTGTTCCAACGGCTTTCCTCATAGATGAGCTCACGGGCGCGCTCGTCGAGGATGAGGTCAACGTTCACGTCATCAGCTGTCACAAGGTAACCACACTGGGCGCGGCGACGGAGCATGTTGATGTCTTCAGCGGCACCGGCATTGTCACCAAGGCGCCACTTGATCTCGGCACGCAGGAGGATGGTCTCAGGAAGACGGATGAGGTAATCATCCCTTGTTACCGCGACCGGGGTGTAACCAGCCTCGAAGAAGGGATCCCAGTCAGGTCCGATCTTGACAGAGGTCGGATAGATCAGGGTATAAGCGGCGTCGGCCCACTTTCCGTCATCACCGACCTTGTAGAGGACATCCCAAGGGATGAGCTTACCGTAGTACTCGTTTCCGGTCCTGTTACCGAGGAAGGTCCTGCGGAACACGGCGTCTGAGTTACGGAGATCCTCGCCCCACTTGCCTTCATAGATAAGATCCCTCGCATATGTGGTAGGAGTGATCTGGCACATTCCACAGCCTCCGACATCTTCCCTTGTCCCACCGATCACGGAACCTCCCTGATCACGGAACACAGGGCCGTAAATACCTGGATAATAGAAAGTTGCTCCGTAGCTATTCCTTTCGAGCATGACGGCCATGTCGCCCTGGGCGCACCAGATAGCCTCCGTGTTGCCGCTCTGGTAGTCCTGGTTGCCGACCTGGAACAGATCCCAGTACACATTGCCCTTGATCTCATATCCGGCGGAAAGATAGCTGTGCTCGTCGGTCTGGAGAGCCCTGGACATGGCATAGTAGAACTTTGGATCCTGGTCCTTCCTGCTTCCGAACCTCTCGGTCATCAGCTTGTAGGTACCTCCGTCGATAACGGCGTTGGCATATTCGAGCGCCTTGTTGAACGATGACTTGGAATCGCCTCCCTCGGTCTGCTGCAGGACACCTTTGTCGATGTACAATTGGCAGAGGTTGTGCTGCAACGCGGCGCGCACGAGCTTGCCCGCCGTGGGAGTTGTCACAGGGAAGTCATTGAGAATCGCCTCCATCTCGTCGATGGCGAACTGGTATGTCTCCATACGAGATGCGCGGACATAGTCATAACGGGGGGCGGTAGCCATCTCCGTGACAATCGGGACACCTCCGAAGAGCTCGGCGAGGTTGCGGTAGGCGAAAGCACGGAAGAAACGGGCCTGGCCAGTCGCGTACGCCTTGGTGGCGGCGTCGTCAAAGACGATACCTTCCCTCTCAGACACCGACAATGCCGTGTTTGACAGGGCTATCAGCTTATAGAAAGTCGTGTAGGTGGCCCTGAAAACACCGTTCTCGGGA